>JAJYHY010000313.1 GCA_021784555.1 bacterium | reverse complement strand
GGGTGACCGGTCTGGGCGTGGATTACCGGAGCACGGCCTTGGATCAGCCGCAGTATTTCGATTTCGGCCCGCAAGGAAAATTCCCACTGGTGGCCGGAGGATACACGAGCCTGCAGATCATGAAGTTTGCGCCCGCGCTTGCCTACCAGATCACACCGCAGTTGTCGGTTGGCGTGGCGATGCACATCGATTACGCGACGCTGGATTTGGGCAACGGGTCATCGCCCGCCTACGCGTTCGGCGCGCAACTGGGCGTGCTTTACAAGCCCACGAAGGCCCTCTCGCTGGGCGTGACCTATGTGTCCCCGCAGCCCACAGACTTTAGCCATGTAGCGGATTTTGACGGCGATGGACGGTTGGACAACTTCACCCTGGAATCGCCGAACATCGTTGGGCTGGGCATCGGCTACGGCTTCGATGACAATCGTCTTGTGCTCGAATTGGACGGCAAGTGGCTCAACTGGAGCGGCGCCCAGGGCTACGAAGATTTCGATTGGAGCGACCAGTGGGTGCTTGGCGCCGGTGTCCAGTTTGCGGCCATCTACAAGAAAAAGCTCAACGTTCCTTTCCCGGTCTTTCCCGACCGGCGAGCCCTGCTCGCCAAGCATTTCGGCCCGTTGCGGCTGCCCAATTTGCTCGTGCTGCGAAACCGTGGGGGCGAGCTCGAGCTGCTCCAGCAAAGTCCGGGAGTGTTGTTGAATCCGGCGAAGCTCCTCTCTCAGATGCAGGCCGACCTCGCGAAGGCCGCGCCGCATGTTTGGATAGAGGCCGCACAACTGTTGCAACCGACCTGCGGCGAGGGATCCACTGCCTGCCGAGACGCCGGATTGGTGCGTGCTAGCGGGACGGACCCGGCGCCCGGCGCCCCTTAGCAGCACGGGCGAAACCGGGTTCGGGTGAGTTCCCGGACAGGCTCTAACCCGGCGGGCAAGCAATTTGTAACCCTTTGCTCTTTCGCGGCTCCATACTCCGAGTATGGGAATCTTCATTCGCAGATTTGCTGCCACGGCCCTGGCCTGTGGCGTGCTTGCGGGTCCGCGGTTGGCCGCCCTGGCCCAGGCAACCGGGTCCGCCACTCTTTACATCTACAACCCCGGCAAACTCAAGCCCCGAGACAGCAAGCTCAAGGTCAAGGTGGGTGACCCCGCGCCCGATTTTACCCTGCGCGCGATCAATGGCCGCCGGATTTCGCTACACGAGTTTCGCGGAAAGAAAAATGTCGTTATTTCCTTTGTCCCGGCGGCCTTTACACCGGTTTGTTCCGCGCAATGGCCTGGTTACAACCTCGTCCAGGACATATTCCAAAAGCACGACGCCGTTCTATTGGGTATCAGCACCGACAACATACCGAGCCTGTACGCCTGGAACCAGGAGATGGGCGGCATGAGTTTCAACATCCTCTCCGACTTTTACCCGCACGGCGCGGTCGCCGGCGCCTTTGGGGTGTTGCGAGGAGACGGCACCGCCGAGCGCGCGCTGTTCGTCATCGATAAAAGGGGCGTCATCCGGTATATCGATGTCCACGATATCAACGTCCGCCCGCCTTTGGAAGACCTGGTTGCCGCCTTGGACAGGCTGCCCAAGTAGGCGTGCGGCGGCGTTGTGGCGCTGGGGGATCTTGGTGGGATTATGGCGTAGTTGAACCTCCGGCCAGACGATGGGCTGTTGTCCGGGGTTGTATCCTTTGAAGTCACCGGCTCAACGAACAGGTTGAGACCTTAGCCGGCAGGGAAGAATTTCACAAGGGCTTGGTCTGTTTTGGGTGCGATTAAGAGTGTCGGTCGGGCGCGGGGTCAGTCCTCACTTTTTCCGCGGCGAAGGAAGGGAAGTGGTGGAAAAAGGTGCAGGACTGACCCCGACGCCCGACGGTTTTAATCCCACCCGTCTGTTTTGCAAGGAGGAGGCCGAGGTTGACATTACACAATTCCGTGTAATGTTTGTCCGCATGGAAATGAAAAAAGCCCCCTCGAAGCCGGCGGCTTGCCCGTCAAAACCGGCTTTGTCGGCGCGGCGGTTGCTGTCGCCAGCCCAAGCGCGGAATCTGACGGTTATTTTCAAGGCGCTGGCCAATCCGACGCGGGCGCGGTTGTTGCACGCGCTGGTAAAGGAAGAAGAGCTCGGCGTCAACGAGCTGTGCGCCGCAATTGGCATGAAACCCCAAGCCGTTTCCAACCAACTGCAACGGCTGGCGGCGCGCGGCATCGTGGAAGCCCGGCGCAATGGCAATCAAATCCTGTATCGCATTGTTGATCCATGTGTTCCGACGTTGCTGGATCAGGGATTGTGTCTGGCCGAGGACGCCCAAAATCGAAAACGATGAGCACGACCATCAACAAGAGCGTGGACGAAGCCTTGCGACAGTTACGCGAAGCGGCTGCGGCCAAGAAATGCTGGCAGTGTGGTTGTCTGCACAGTTCGTTGCGAGCCATCGAAGAAGCCTATCCGAAATCCACGAGGCCTCAAAAATTGGCTTCCATTGTTGAACTCGCCCGCTCGCGTTTGAGCGAGGTGAAATACGACTGTCTCGGTTGCGAAGTGTGTTGGCCGGCGCTGGCCATCAACGCCCTCGGCGTCGAGGGCGATGCCTGTCCGGGCGAAGCCGTGGAACCCCGCGCGGGCTGGCCCCCATTGCCCGGCTCATATAAGGCGCTTCGCTTTCACACCCCGGTCGCCGTTTGCACACTAACAGATGAAATGCTGATGAACAATGTTGTTGCCGCCGCCACGAGCGAAATTGCGATTGTCGGAACCATGCAGACGGAAAATCTCGGCATCGAGCGGCTGATGCAAAACACGCTGGCCAATCCCAACATCCGATTCGTTGTCCTATGCGGCGCGGATTCGCAACAGGCCATCGGTCACTTGCCGGGACAATCTTTGATGGCGCTGTCTCGTTCCGGTGTGGACGAACGAATGCGAATCATCGGCGCACCCGGCAAACGACCGGTTCTCCGCAACGTGAGCCGCGAAGCGATTGAACATTTTCGGCGAGCGGTTGAGGTTGTGGATTTGATTGGCGAGACCGGCGTGCCACAAATTCTGGGTGCGGCAAAGAATTGTGGGTTGCGGAATCCCGGCCCTGCCGAGCCGTTTTCCGGAACCCGGTCAGCCGCCACCATCGCGGGTTACATTCCGCAACGCATGGTTTCCGACCCCGCCGGATACTTTGTGGTTTTCCCTGATTGCGGAGGCCAATTGCTGACGTTGGAACATTATCGCAACGACGGTGTGCTGGATGTAATCATTGAAGGGCATTCGCCCGCCGAACTTTACATTCCGGCCATCGAGAAGCATTTGATTTCGCGCCTCGATCACGCGGCGTATCTGGGCAGGGAACTGGCCCGCGCGGAACAGGCGTTGTCGAACGGCGGGTTATACATCCAAGATGCCGCACCGGAAATCGAGAGTGAACATTCAGGCAAGTCGTCAGTTTGCGGCTGCGGCTCAAACTGCGGAGAAAAACATCCATGAACAAATTCATCATCACCGTCGGTTTGGCATTTGCGGTTGCGGTGCCGTTTTCAAACGCCTTCGGGCAATCCACCAATGCGCCTTTGCCGAAGCTGCCGTCGCCCGCGGTGCGGGACCTGGCTGCCCATCCCTCAGCGCACGTCGGGCAACTGGCGCTTACGGGCGTGGTCGGCATTGTGAATCCGGGAAAGGGCTTCGTGCTGGTGGACATGAAAGAATATCAGAACGAGGGCTTCAACTGCCTGGCCACCGATGAGCCGACCAAGATCTCGGTCCGTTGGACAGGTACGGCGCCGAAAGTCAGGGAGAAAGTGCGCGTGAAAGGGCGGTTGGCGAAGCAGACAACCGGGTATGCTTTCACGGGCGAAAAAGTCGAGAAGCAATGACGACAGCAGTGCCCAATCCGTTGAAGGTTTCAAAACGGCGATGGCTGCTTCCACTGGCAGTTTTTCTTCTCGTGATGGCGGGTCATGCCATCTACATGCGCCATGAGGCGAGATTGCCGGTAAAGGTGTGGGCGGCGGACAGCGCCATCGTGGACTCTGGCATGATCGGGCCGTGCTCCATTTCTTAACGGACAAAATCAGCCGGCAAAGATACTTCCAGGCCTTGAATCGAACCCTGACGCCAGGCGGCCACGTCATCATTGCTACATTCGCCATTGACGGTCCGGCAAAATGCAGCGGACTGGATGTCTGCCGTTACGACGCGGCTGGAATCCGCGCTGAACTCGGCGACGGGTTTCAACTGCTGGAACAGTTGAACGAAGCGCACGTCACGCTGATGGCGCGGATGAGGAGTATGGCGTTGCTCCAACGACCGCATGCTCCTGCTTCACCACCCAACTGAGGCCAATGGCATCCAGCCGGTCTTTGACCGGCCACAGTTTGTCCGGGTCATCAGTGCAACGAATCGCCTCACGATGAGCCTCGCGGAAGAATGCGCGCGACGAGCCCATGCCGACCAGCCGCCTCCCGCCTATAACACCCTCCGAAGCCAGGACACTCCCAGCAGACCTTGTGCGGTGAGCCAACTTAACAGCGTGGCTCCCATAAACACGACCAGGAATTTCACGCTGGCGTGAACGCTGACACCCATCAGCGCCCGCTGCAGCCAGACAACGTAAACATAGTGGACCATGTAGATGATGTAAGCCGCCCTTGAGAGCGAGTCCATCCAGGCCCGGCGGGTTCGGACGGCTCCCCGAAAGAGGGCCAGGAAGCCGAAGCAACTGGCCACGCAACCGACGACCCAAAGGATGGCCCAGATTGCCCCGCGCTCAGATACCGTCAGGGCCCCGGCCGCAGCCAGCCGCTCCGGGAGGAACCAAAGCGGGTTGTAGGCGACGACACACCCCGCGACCCACCACGGCCAATGACGCGCCAAGGCGCCCTGCGCGCCGGGCCGGAGTTGACAGGCGCATAAGTGGGCTTATTGTTTGTTAAAAGCCTTATTTATGCAGGGGGAGTCCCTTCAGTTGCACGGAGCGGCGCGGAATGGCGGACGGGCCTTCACGCTCATTGAACTGCTCGTGGTCGTGGCGCTCATTGCCATCTTGGCGGCGATGTTGCTTCCGGCATTGGCCCGGGCGCACGACGACGCGCAAGCCACGGCCTGCGAGAACAATCTTCACCAATTGGGCCTTGGCTTTCTGATGTATTTTCAGGACAACAGCGACACTTTTCCCACTGCCGCGCTGAAGAGTTCGCTCGGGCCGCAGCCCGAAGACTGGATTTGGTGGCAGGTGCAGCGCAGTCCCTCGGGGACGGTAACGATGAGGAGTCCGGCCGAGGGCAGCGTGATCCGCGAATTGGGCGAATACGACAGCCGGTATTTGCGCTGCCCGGCCGACACCGATGCGCTCCATCGTCAGGTCGTCTGGCAGCAGAATCCGGGGGATGAACAATACTTTTACAGCTACTCGCTCAACGGCTATGACGAGCACGGCATGGCCAGCTACATTTCCAAGGATCGCTCCATCATTGATCGAAACCTCGCCAGTTCGGTCGCCCGTCCGGCGGGCAAGATCATGCTCGCGGAAGAAAAGGGAGGGCCGGACGACGGGCCGGGAGACGCGACCATCGACGACGGGCGCTGGGAACCGCCGGGCTACCCCTTGAGCGAGCGGCACGATGGCCAAGCCAACGTGAGCTTTGCGGACGGGCACGCCGCCCGCGTGAGGCGGGATTTCGCCGACAGTTTCCACCCGGAACACTACGTACCGGGGCTTTAGCCTGCCCCCTGAGAATGGCTGCATACCTCCGCCAGGCCTCCGATTCGATAGAAACAGAGGCCGGTGGCGGCTTTACGAGTTTTCTGCGGGCAAGTGCAGAGCAGCAGTCTGTTTAAAATGGTCGGTGCCGGCGCCCGTGCGGTCGCGCTTCAAGGATGACTCCGGCGCTGGAGCATGTCCAGAACACGTCGCCTCCTGGGGCCACGGTCACGTCGTGCGGCTCGGGGTCGCCCCCGTGGACGAGGGCAAGATCCATTGTGGCCAGATGAAGGCGCCACACATTGTTGTCGCCGCCCATGCTCCCGGGCACTCCAGGGGTGGGCACTTCGGTGAAATAGAGGTTGCGGCCCCGGAAGCCAAGGGCGATGCCTGTCGGGCTATGCAGGCCCGTCAGAAGCTTGGTCACCATTCCGGTGGCGTCGCGCTTGAGAATCACGCCCGCCGATTTGCACGTCCAATAGGCATTGCCCTGTCCATCCACGGCGATATCCGTCGGTTCGGGGTCGCCCAGCTCCAGCGTCGTGGTGCTGGAACCGTCGAACACCGCAACGGTGTTGTCGCCGCCCATGCTGCCGGGCACGCCGGGCGTGGGCAGCGTGGTGAAATAGACGTTGTCCCATCGGTCCACGGCGATGCCGCTGGGGTGATCCAGGCCGGATAAGAGGGTGGTGATGCCGTGCCGAAAGTCCGTCATCAGGATCACGCCCGCGGACTTGCAGGTCCAATACAAGCGCCCGTGTTTATCGAGGGCGAGATTGGTGGGTTCCGGCTCGCCGGAGGCGACGTTGAAGGTGCGGCCGGTGGGCACGAACAAGGCGTCCACGGTGTTCTGGCCGCCCATGCTGCCCGGCACGCCGGGCGTGGGCACCTGGGAGAAGAAGACGACGTTATCGTTCAAGGCCACGATGCCAGTGGGCCGTTGCAGCCCGGAGGCGACCACGCGGATGTCGTAGCCTTGGGCGGAGGCCAGCGCCGCTGAGGCGAGCAGCGCGCCCAGGCTTAATGCCAGTTGTGTTATTGCCGTTCTATCACGGAGTATTTTGATGTTTCTCATGATTTGTTTCTTGTTTCATGGTTCCGATGCGACGGAACCTGGTTTTTGATGTTCGGTGTAAGAGGCGGGCGGGCGGCCTTTATTCCCCAAAATGTTTGGGGCCCGCCCGGAGGACAAACAATTGTGGGGAATGCAAGGCGGCTCTGTTACTCTCACCTCTGTGAGCGAGCCGGGTGACGAAGAGTTGGCAACGCGGCATTATGCCCCGTTGTTTCGTTTTGCCCTGAGCCTAACCCAAAATGAAGCCGAAGCTCTGGACCTGGTGCAGCAGGCCTTCTACCTTTGGGCGGCCAAGGGCCACCAATTGCGCGACGCTTCGAAACTCAAGACCTGGCTCTTCACCACGCTTTACCGGGAATACCTGGCCGTGCGCCGGCGCCAGAGCCGTTTCCCGCAGGTCACGCTGGAGGCGTTGGAACAGGAGCCGGTCCTGGCCTCGGCCCAAACGGTCGAACGGCTGGATGCTGAGGTGGTTCTCCAGGCGCTGTCGGGTTTGGACGAAGTCTTTCGCGCGCCCTTGACCTTGTTCTATCTGGAAAACCTCTCCTACAAACAAATCGCTGAAATGCTGGGCATTCCCGCTGGCACGGTCATGTCCCGGCTCTCCCGCGGCCGTGAGCAACTGAGGCGGCGCCTGGCTGAATCGGATTTGGGAGTGAACCCGAAGCCGTCGCTGCCGCCGAGCAAATCATGAATCGCGAACAAGCCAAAGAAATCCTGTCCGCCTATCGTCCGGGAACCGATGACGAGGGTGACCCCGTGTTTGCCGAGGCGCTGCGCCTTGCGGGACGCGACCCCGAGCTGGCGGCCTGGCTGACGGAACGGCAGGCGTTCGACGCGGCGGTGAGCCGCAGGCTGGCGGCCTCTCCCCTGCCAGCGGAGTTGTTGAATGCCATTCGCGCCGGTGTGAGCCACCGCCAACGGGCTGCCCACCGCCGCCGGGAGATTGTTCTGGGGCTGGCGGCTTGCCTGATGTTGCTGCTGGGGTTGGCGGGATTGTGGTGGCGTGGGCGCAGCCGGAGCGAAAGAACCGGGTTCAGCGCGTGCCGGCGCGACATGGTTGAATTCTTGAGACGCTTTCCGCGCCTGGACCTGGAGACGGCCAACCTTGCGCAGGCCCGTCAGTGGCTGGCGAATGCGCGCCACTTGCATCAGGTGCAAATCCCGGCGCGATTGCAACGGTTTCCCACCATCGGCTGCCGCACCCTGGACTGGCACGGACAGAAGCTGGCGCTGGTGTGCTTCATGGTGGATGGAGAGGTGGTGCATTTTATCGTGATTCCACGAGGCAGCATCCCCGGCGGACCGCTGAATCCGCAGCCGCAATTTGCGCGCGTGGACGGCATGACCACGGTCGCCTGGACTCGTGGGGCCTTGACGTATCTCGTCTTGAGCAAGACCAGCGAGCGTTTCCTCCGGCAACGAATGTGAGACCATCTACGCAAGCTTGCCCCGGCGGCCCGGCAGCGGCGGAAAACGGCGCCGATGGTGAGCAAATCACCGTGCGGTTGCACTACGGCAGTTGGAAGAGCTTCAAGCTCTATCGGCGCAAGTTTGGTCGGGTGGCGGGCTTTGTCGTAAAATTGCTCGGTCGGTTCCTTGCCAGCGCTCAGCGCGCGCGCTTCCTGGAAAACCTCCATCCGCTCCTGCTTGAGCACCGGCACAGCAACCCAGTGGAGCAGCGCTTAACCAATGTGTCTTGGGGGTTGGCGCGGATGGAGCGGCGCCCATGTGATGTTCGGCCGCGACGTCTCGCCGTGCGTGACTATCGACCCTGGCGCGGCCCACACGGTGGCGGCGGTCCGCGTCATGGCCGGTTAGGAAGGCGGCTTTCGACTTTCTTACCCGAGTCTGGTGGTCCTGCCGAAGTGAGCGATGGAGATGGAGTCTTAAAGCAACAATAACCTGAAAGAATGTGCCGCTTCTTTGGGCGATTGAAGGGCCAATTGAGACCACCGGCGATCTAACCCAACGTTGACATTGGGAGACTTGCGCTACCCCCGCCGACAGCTTAGCCTTGCCCTATGATCACGGTTGAAAAGACCGAGACAAATGTGCGGGTGATAATCCCAAAGAACGCCCTGCCGGAAAAGCAGCTCAATGCCCTTCTGGACTGGTTGCGCCTCGAGGAGATCGTCCAGCGGAGCCGTTTGAGTGAGCAGGAGGCCGAGCGTCTGGCGGAGGATGTCAAGAGCTAATGGTGGGCCGAAAACAAAGAGAAAGTCATCCCGCCCTCGGAACGATGATCGCTCGGCGTGTTGTCCGGAGACCTCCCCGATTTGGGTGGGATGGGTCGCAAGCCGAATACGTCACCCGGCAATGAAGCTCCTTATCACAGGCCTGTGCGGGTTCGCCGGGAGTTCTCTGGCCTTTGAGCTGCAACGGCGCATCGAAGGCCTCGAGATCCGGGGGTTGGACAACTTGAGCCGGGCCGGCAGTGAGTTGAACCGTGGCCTCTTTCGCGCCCGCGGCATTCGCTGTGTTCATGGCGACGTCCGCAACCCCAGCGACCTGGAGGGGCTGCCGCGCCCGGATTGGATCATTGACGCGGCGGCGAACCCGAGCGTGCTGGCGGGGGCGGTGGGCGGCGTCTCCAGCCGGCAATTGATGGAGCATAACCTCGTTGGCACCCTGAACCTGCTGGAGCACGCCAAGCGCCATTCGGCGGGGCTGGCGCTGCTGAGCACCAGCCGCGTCTATTCGCTCAGCCGCCTGGCCGCGCTTCCGATGGAAACTCGGAATGGGGCGTTCGCGCCGAGATTCGATTCTATTGACGAGCCCGGCCTGTCTAGCCGAGGCGTGGCGGAGGCTTTCCCGACCCAGCCGCCGCTTTCGCTGTATGGCAGCGCGAAACTGGCTTCTGAAATCCTGGCGCTGGAGTACGGCGCGGCGTTCAGGCTGCCGGTGTTCATCAATCGCTGCGGCGTCCTGGCCGGGCCGGGGCAGTTCGGCAAGGCGGACCAGGGGATCTTTAGTTTCTGGGTTCATTCGTTCAGGGAGAAGCGCCCGCTTAAGTATATCGGCTTCGGCGGTTCGGGTCGCCAGGTGCGGGATTGCCTGCATCCGCGCGACTTGGCGGACTTGCTGGCGCGGCAGCTTCGCCAACCCGAGAAGGCGGGGCGGGCGGTCAATGTGAGCGGCGGGGTCGGCAACAGCATGTCGCTGGCGCAACTGACCGACTGGTGCGCGCGGCGGTTTGGCCCGCTGGAGGTCCAGAGCGAAGCCAGCAATCGTCTCTACGACGTGCCTTGGCTCGTCCTGGACGCAGGGCGGGCGGAGGCCGAATTTGGCTGGCGGCCGGAGACCCGGATCGAGACCGTGCTGGAGGAAATCGCGGCGCATGCCGAGGCGCAGCCGGAATGGCTGGATTTGGCTCGCGACCCATGAACAACGCCGACAACATCGAACCGCATGCGCCAAGCGTCCGTCAGCGCAAATACGCTAATGTTCCCGGCGAGCCGCGCTGGTTTCCAATCGCAAATCGCAAATTATGAACACGCCACCGGACTTATGCCCTAGAGCGCTAAGGCTGCTCTCGGTGGTCATCCCGGCGCGAAACGAGGCGGGTTGCATTGGCTCGACGGTCGAGCAT
>JAJYHY010000312.1 GCA_021784555.1 bacterium | reverse complement strand
GTGCAACTGCGGGTCCAGGGCGCGGGAACTGTCGTGGACAAAGGCGGCGGCGACCAGGTTGCCGGTGGTCCGGTCCTTCTGGCGGCCCTGCTTTCTGACCCGTGCGGCGGCAAAGGATTCCAGTTCGCGGAAGGCGAGTTTGGCGGCTTCCTCGTGGGCTTGAACCAAGCGGCGGTCATCCAAGGTCACCGCCAGCACCGACACCGATTTGGGCGCTGAGCAGGTGAAATCATAGAACACGCGGCGCTGGCCTTCCTTTCGAAGCCGTTGGCTCAGGCGTTGGTTATCGGCGGGATTTCGATTCTCACAGAGGGCGCGGAACTGCTCGCGGGTAACGACGTTCTCCAAACCGAGCCGCTCGGCGCCCAGACCGATCCACTGGCCGGGGCGAATTTCGCCGACCGCGTAGTAATCGTTTTGGCCCAGGTGCTGGTCGAAATACATCTCGGCGTCGGCCAGATTCTTTTGCGCAACGACGGTGAACATACAGGCGAAGCTATCGAGCTTTAGAAACCGGCGTGGGTGGCTGGCGCCTGGGTTTGCTCTCCAAGCCGCTGAGGGTTTTCTGCCTTGTTGGTGTGCAGCGTCGGGCGCCAGCCTCGCTCCAAGCCCGGCCTGCATTCTGGCGCCAGGCAAAGCTCTGGAGCCGCCTATGCTGCTGCCTCTGCTGCGGTACGGTCTGATCCCGTTTCATCCGGGCTACTGTGCCTGAACAAAGGCACGGCTCTGGGTAATGGTTACCCGATCTGCCCGTCGGCTCCGGGGCGGTGATTCCCACACTGGACTGCGCGATTGCATTCATCCGGCCAGCTTGCCATTGCGCGCCCCGGCAAGGGTGTAGCTGGCACACAAAATTCCTCGGCCTGAATCCGAAGGGGCCTGCGCGCCTGCCCGTCGAGGCTTGGCAATCAGCCCAAGCCACGACATGTTGAGACCGATGAGCACACCGGTGGACATTGAATTGATTAAGGGCCGCCGACGTGCGGAGGACAGGCGGCGTTTGGCGGCCGGCGAAGTCACGCCGGAAGAGTTGCAACGGGAGAACGCCATTGTCCAATCCGCCGCCGATATTCTCCACGTGGACTTTTCACCCCGAGGAACTCCCGAACAATGGGCGCGGATCATCCACGACCTCGAAAGGGATTAGAGGCCTTCGCCGCGGTCCTGAGGCAGCACGACGGCACCGGCCAACCGTTCATCATCGTCGGCGGCGAGGCGGCCAATATCCGGGCGGTGTAGTCAGCCGTTCAACACCCGTTTTGAAGACCCCTCGGCCTCGCACCGCTCCGTTCGCTGCCATTTTCCAGGAGACGCCTTTTGCCAGAGAACTATCCACAGGGTTGTTTTCAGCCTCTAAATGGCGTAATTATCCGCGTAGTGAAACCGATGTCGTTTAGGCAGATCAAAAGACAAGAGGCGCGAAGCCGCATGGCCGCTATCCGGAAGGCTCGACGAAGTCCGGCAGCGGCAGCAGCGCTTCAACATCGCGCTTCACTGGTCGGTGATGGAGCTAAATGGCGCATCACTAATTTGAACGAGGTTGCGCGCGCCATTGGCAAATGGCCCTAAGAGTTGATTTGTTCCCTCCGGCAGTTTTCGGAGGTTCTCGAGATACGCGACACCCACGGACAGCCGTATGTCCTTATCGGCGGCCAAGCGGTCAATTACTGGGCTGAACACTATGCGTCAGTCGATCCGCAATTGGAAAGACTCCGTCCATTTACGAGCGAGGACACTGATTTCAAAGGCAATCGCGCCGATGTCGAGCGTATCGCCCGCCTGTTAGGACTTAGTCCACGTTACCCACACAAGGTGGAGATGACCGCATTGTCTGGATTCATCTCCTTTCAAATCGGCGGCCTGAAGTCGGCTATTGAAGTCGTCCGGCGGATTCCTGGCGTTCCAGAGACTGCGACACCGGCGATTCAGGCCGAATGGGAAGGGAAAACCATCCGGGTGCTTGATCCGGTTTCGCTACTGGCCTGCAAGCTTGGATTAGCAGCGACCGTGTCCCAGAAAAAACGACAAGACGTGAGGCACCTGAAAATCTTGCTGCCCTGTGTCCGGGCGTTCCTGGATGAACTCCTCCACCGCGTTCAGATCGGCACACTGCCGGCCAAGGACTGGTTGAAGGTTGCCAACCAAGTGCTGAAACTGACGACCAACCATCGCGGCCGGAGACTTGCCAGCAGTCATCAGATCCACTGGCCGGACATCCTGCCGTTGGATGCAATCCCCAAGAGCCAGAACGAGAGAATCAAGCGATTCCGGGTACAGCAACTGGAACAGGGTTACAGAAAATCGAAGGGCATCTCCATCTGATGCCATCCCCTCGGCGCTTTGACTGGCCGGCTTGTCTGCGCGCCTCGACAACCGGCCAGACAAATCGCCTCTCTAACCGGAACCTATGCGTCCGCGCACTCAACGGGCGTTCTGAAATCCCGCTCCACTGCGCGGCCGTTCGTTCAAATCACTCCCGACCGGCTCCGTTCCCCTTCCCGATTTCAAAACGCCCGCTCAGTGCGCCCGCAGCATCCCAGTTCGTACGTTCAGCCGAACGGCATCCTTGGCGGCTTTCAGAAACCTGAACGCCTTGATTGTTGTTAGACACCATCCCCGAAGCATTCGCTTCGGAAATCGGCGGCCCAGAGAGCCGGCGTTGAAATCCGTTGAATGGCGTTCATCGTCTCAACGCCCTTCAACGGCGTCGGCCTTTCCCTTTCAACGCTCCTCAACACCCTTCAACGCCCCCGCCCCAGGCGGTTTCAACCGCATTCAACACGGGCAGAATTCAGTCTCCAAAACGCTATCCCGCCAAATCCCCTGCCTTCGGCTGCCAATCCGCTGACTATCCGCTAACCGCTTCGGCTCCATGCCTCCTAAACTCTCCTTCGATGAATGGCGAAATTGTCAACGAGACTGGGCCGATGAAACGAAGACGGGCCGGTGGCGGCCGGGCCTTTCACAGCTGCCTGGAACCCTTCGTCGAGTTCATCCGCCAAGAGCGCCAACGGCGCAAAACCTGGAAGGAAATTGCCGCCGCCCTATCCGCTGAGCAAGCCTGCCCCATCACCACGCAGGGGGTTCATCAGTTCTATCGCCGCTATCTGCGGCGTCGCGCCAAAGGCCATTGGGAGGACCAAGCCAGTCCCTCTGAGTTTCAACCTCCTGCTCCAAGCCCTTCCGCCAGCCATGCACCATCGCGTCCGGCCCCCTTGCCCCCGTCGGCCAATTTCAAACGCCCCAACCTTTCGACCATTAACCAAGACCAGTTCACATGAACACCAACATCAGTAAACGCATCCACATCAATCCCCAATCCAAAGGCAGCCTGGGCAAGAGCTTCGAGGCCGAGTTCCGCACCGCCTGGCTCGATTACCACCAAATCGCCTGGAACGGCTCCGACCTCGACGACCGCCACCGCTCCTTTGCCGACCGGCATCTCGGCCAAGTGCAGCCTCTCATCCTGGGCAACGCCGAGGAGAGCAAATCCGCCCTGCTTGGCCTATTCCGCTTCGTCTCGCGCAGTGAGGCGCCCGTCCACGTCATTGACTGCCGGGCCCAAGCCGACGGCCTCATCATCCAGGCGCTGGATTCCTTGCAGTTGCTCGAATCTTTGGCAGCCGAGGGTATCCGGTTCACTTTCCTCTTGTTTCCCAGCGACGACACCGAGAGCATGAACAATCTGCTGGACTTGTTCTACTTCGCCGGTGACCGAGTGGATTACCTCATCGTCCACAACCCGGCCAAGGTGCGAACCAACCTGTTCCGAAACTCCAACATCGAGGCGGAGTTGAAGAAGTTTGGAGCCAAGGAAATCACTCTGCCAGTGGTGACCTCGATCACCTTGCTGGCCATCAAACGGGCCGAAGCTAAGGCCGGGCGCAAATTGAGCTTTGCGGAGGTGGCCACGCCCGGCGCCTCCTATCTTGAACGGTTGCTGGCCGGCGAGATCCAATGGGCGATGCAGCAGATGTTCCGGCAGTATGACGCCGTTGCGGGTTTGCTCGTGCCGCCAGCGCAGACGCCGGAGATTGAGCCGCCGTCCGAACCGGAGGCGAAACCGGCACATTCCAAACAGCCGATGCTCAATCTGGGTGAATAGGCTTATGGATGTGGATAGGGACGATCTGGCGGCCCTTTGCCAGGGGATGAGCAGGGACGAGGTGGATCGAGTTCACCGCCTGTTGCGTGAATGGGGTTCGGGTGCGGACAGCAGTTTCCCGGTGCAACTGGCCTTAATCACCAGCGCGCAACTGCGGGCGGCGGGCAGTGTCCCACGTTCCATCGCCCAGAGCCGCGAATGGCTGGAGCAACACCTGGCCGAATACCGCCGACGGGCCAAGTTATTGGTCGATGGCTTTTCCACCGACATCAGAGGCCAAGTCGAGGAATTGAAGGCCATTACGAACGAGCACGCCGAGAACTTCCAAGCCGCGCTCTCGCGCATCAAATTCAGGCTTGCTGAGGCAGACAGAGTTGCGGGGCAGGTCAAGGCCTCCCTCGAGAAGGGTGTCTCCGAGTGGGAAAGAATCAAAGCGAGCACCGCTGCCCAGTGCGAAGAGTTGAGGCAGATTTGCAGGGATCTGCAAAGTCGCTTTGCCTGGCAGGCAATCTTGCGGAGGGCAATCTGGTTCCTGCTGGTTCTGGGAATCGGCATCCTGGCCGGCCATTACGCCTGGCCACGCTGAGACCCAAAGCGCAGTCGCGCCGGGAAACGCGCGCGAATCCCGTTTCTACTGTGGGTCGCCGGGCGGCGCCTCAAGGTCGAATTCCCCCGCTTGCCCTGGAATCTCCACCTTGACCCGCCCCCCGGCTCCGGGGTTTGGCGCGTAGGATTCGGCGCGCGGAAATCCATTCGCAAAGAGAAACCAGAGCGCGCCGCAACCTGAAGGAAATAGTGGTGCAATTCGTGGCTCACGATCAAGCTGATGCAAGGCAGATCTCGATCGCGTATCCTTTGGTTTTCATAGACGATCAGCAAGTTTGATGATCATGATCAAGCAGAGCGAATGCAGCTTCCGGGATAATTGGTGAGGTTGAACTCGCTCAAGAGCCGGGCGATGTTGTCGTGGGAGATAGCGGAGGGTGTTTTTGGGCGAATCTCCGAATGGACGGGGCGGAGGAAATCGCTTGTTGCGATTTTGCCAGCAGATCCTCCAGGGCCTTCTTCAAGACCTTCTTTGGATTGGTCCAGCCGGTGCTGCCGCTAGATTGGCCGTCGATGGTGTCCCCCCAGATGTCATTTCCCTTCGAGTCCTTCAAGACCCACTCCACTTTGATGTCGATGATGGATTGGCCGAAGGAAGTCGCGCCGACGGTTCGATTCAGCGAGGCGACTGTCGGAGTGAGGATGGCAGCGACGGTCTCGTTTGGAGGAACCTGGCCGTTGCGCATGTCAACCACTTCGTCAAAAGTATGGCGAGCCAGGACCTTGGCGTTCATGGCGAGGGAAGGGCCAATGGGAATGACCCAGGTATCGCCCATGTAATGCCTCTCGTGCTTTGCCTGGAGCAGAGCATCGGTGATGTTGAGTCCTACCTTGAGGTGAATCTTTTCCCCTCCCGCGTAGGCCGTGAATGCCTCTTTTGGCGGCCGGATGGTGTGCGTGCAGCCGGCCAGCGAGAGCGAGATGAGCGCGGAAATGAGGACGAATCCGCGACGGTAGTTTGGGTTGTTCGTGGAATTCATAGGTTGGACACGGTTAGGTTTACCGGAAAATCGAAAGCAGTGGTTTTGCCACTGGCAGGATTCCTTGCGCTGATGATGATATGGTAGGCCCCAGAGGGTGGAGAGGTTTTTGGAAACCGGAAATAGAGGAATCCTTGCGCCTTCTCGCCCGGCCCCAGGGTGCGTGTATAAAACTCCTTGTCCGCCAGATTGTATTGGACCACGGTGGCATCCGATCCCAGCTTGAGGCTGGCGATAATCAACGGCGCTGCCACGACTGGACTGGCCAGAATTATGGCCCCGGCGGCGAAACCGGTCGCCTCGCCGGCAGCCTTGGCGCCCGACGCTATGTCCGCTTCATGAGACGTATTGGTCGAACCGGTGGCGCCGCCCAGGACGGTGATTTGCTCCTTGGGCACAATGAA
This sequence comes from bacterium, assembly GCA_021784555.1. Lineage (GTDB taxonomy): Bacteria > Verrucomicrobiota > Verrucomicrobiia > Limisphaerales > UBA8199 > JAJYHY01. The sequence goes on along the minus strand of JAJYHY010000312.1, from coordinate 4,281 downwards.
GCTGTCCGATGCGCTCTGGTTCTGGACTACCAGGAGGATGGGCAGCAGGCCATGTTCCAGGAGGTTCACCTTGAACATGTCCTGGATCTCCCTTCTGTCCGTCATGGGTTGGATTCCAATAACCAGCCCGTTCTTCTCTTCGTGCTGCGTGTACGAACTGGCCTGGTTAGTCGCCAGCGGGGTCACTTTCATCGTGCCGCAACCTGCCGCCAGGAGCACCAATGTCATGCAAAGGACGCCGACAAACCTGGAGGCGGCAGTTTTGTGTCGCCCGGTGCGCCTGGCGGCGCGGGCGAACGCAGCGCAATGGTTTACGGTTCCCGTGGAGGCAGCCAGGGAACCCTGCTGGAACCCCGCGCCCCTTTCCGTTACAGTACCGGGCGATCCGCACGACGACGTTCTTGACCCAACTTGGACGTTCATGAACTTTGGATTCTCCTTAACGTTCTTTCGTTATTCCATGCTGTTACTGCACAACAACGCGCAGGAATGTTCCTCCGGGAGCTTTGTTTATAGGCACGCTGATGGGTAAAGACGTTCCGCTGACGACATTGGTCTGCGCTGGAGTCCAAGTCTCGAGGTCATTGGAGGTTTCGAGGATGACGGTGGCTCCGTTAGAGAGGCCGGTTAGATTGGCACTGAGGTTGGCGCCGCTGAGGCGCACGTTGGTGAAGACGGGCCCTGTCGGCTGGGTGTAGAGTATCGTGATCGTGGCGGAGGCGCTGTTGGCCGCGGTGTCAAAGGCCGTCACGGTGACCACATTCGAGCCGGCATCGAGCGGAATGGCCGGAACGCTCCAATCATTCGTGCCGGCCGCAAAGGGCCCTGAAATCAGGCCCCCGCCGCCGCGGCTGTTGCTCCAGGTGAGCTCCAGGACATCCACCACGTCGCTGACTGTTCCCCCCAAATTCACGTTGTCACTCGTAGTGGTGTAGGTGGCATTGGTTGTCGGGAAGGTGATGCTGATTGACTCCGGTGGGGGCGAGAGGACCACCAGGCTCACCCGGTTGGTCGCACTGCTGTAGTCGATTGAATCAGAGGGGGTAAAGGCCACTGAGAGCATGTTGGTTCCAGCAGGAAGGACGGTCCCGCTAGCGGGGTTGTAATCAAAGCTTCCAGGCACATTGGCGGTCGCGTCCAACTGATTGGTGCCCAGCGCTGTGCCGGAAACGATTGGGGCCGGGACGAGCCAGGTGATGACCGGCGTGGCGGGTCGGACGGTGACGATACCATTCACATAAGTGATGGTGTAATTGCCCAGGCCGGTCCCCGCCGCCGCGCTGGGCACAATCGGATAGGGCGAGCCGGACACGGAGGCGCTCGCCGCAAACCCGCCGCTCGTCAGCGTCACATTGCCGACAATATCGCTGTTAAGCAGGCCCGTGGGAGTGAAGCCGAACCCACTGGCGGGCTCCGCCTCTCCGTAAGTCTTGGTGCCGCTGTTGGCCGTGATTGTCAGCAAGGCCGGATCGACCGTAAGCACGCCATTGACAAAGTTGGTGAATGAGTAGTTCTGGGCGCTCAAGGTGCCGGCGGAAGGCACAATCGAGTAGGTTCCGACGGCGCTCGCACCCGTCGCGGATGTGGTGAGCGCCGGATGGCCTCCAACGACACTTAGGGTATCTCCGTTGACGAAGCCGCTGATGCTGGCGGTAAATGCCGGGTTGGCGGCGCCGTAAGAGCGACTGGCGCTGCTCGCCGCCACGGTCAGCGGCGCGGGCGCCACCGTGATGAGGCCGCTGACGAAAGTAGCGAAGGTGTAGTTGGAGGCACTGAGGCTTCCGACCGACGGAACAATCGGGTAGATGCCGATGGCGCTGGAGGCGCTGGCCGTTGTGCTGAAGGCGGCCTGGCCCGCCACGACTGCCGCCGTGTCTCCGTTTACAAACCCGCCGTAGGTCGCGGTGAAGACCGGATTCGCGGCGCCGTAGAGCCGATTGGCATTGTTCGCCGTCACGGCAAGCGGCGCGGGCATAACGACGAGGCTCACCCTGTCCGTCACGCTGTTGTATTCGGCCGTGTCTGTGGGCGTGAAGGCCACCGACAGAATGTTGGTTCCGGCGGGAAGCACGGTACCGTTGGCAGGGCTATAGGAGAAGTTCCCCTCAACGCTGGCGCTGGCGTTCAACTGGTTCGTGCTCAGCGGCGTGCCATAGACGATCAGATTGAGGTTGGTCCAGGTGATCACCGGTGTGGGCTGCACCACTGTTAGCGTTCCGGGGACATAAGTGATAGAATAATTCGCGGCATTGAATGTTCCACCCGTCGCCGCGCTAGGCGTAATTGGGTAGGTACCCGCCGCCGAGGTGGCCGCGCCGCCGTCGCAGGCCAGTGTAACCGAGCCAATGGTCTCCCCGTTTTGCAGGCCGGCAGCGAGAAACTGCGTGCTCCCTGAACCAAAGTCCAACGTCTGTCCGACGGTTTTCTTCTCGTCGCTGGCTGTCACGGTCAAAGGCGCTGGCGTGACGGTGAACACGCCGTTGAGGAAGCTCGAAAATTTGTAATTGTTGGCGCTGAGAGTCCCGACCGATGGAATGATCGCGTAGGTTCCAACGGGACTTGTCTTCGCGGCGGTCGTGTTGAAAGCGGCCTGGCCGCCAATCACTGCCGCGGTGTCCCCATTCACGAAGCCGCTATATGTGGCGGAAAACACCGGATTCGCCGCGCCATAAAGCCGATTGGTGTCATTCGCCGCGATCGTCAACGACGCCGGCGTGACGACCAGATTCACGCTGGTTGTCGCGTTGGTGTAATCGGTTGTGTCCGTCGGCCTGAACAGTACCGAGAGGGTATTGGTTCCGGCGGCAAGAACGGTCCCGGTTGCGGGACTGAAGGTAAACCTGCCGGGCACGCTGCCGCTCGCGTTCAACTGGCTGGCCCCCAGTGCTGTCCCATAGATGATCGGAGCAGGGTTGGCCCAGGTCACCGCCGGTGTAGCCGGCACCACAGTGAGTGTTCCGGCGGCGTATGAGATTGAGTAGTTTGCGGCGTTGAATGTCCCTCCCGTGGCCGCACTGGGCGTAATCGGGTAGGCGCCGACCGCGGCTGCGGCTGCGCCTCCGTCACAGGCGAGAGTCACGGACCCAATCACCTCACCATTCTGCAAACCGCTGGCGGAAAACAGGGTGCTTCCAGGGGCAAAATTCAGCGTTTGCCCGTACGGTTTGCTCAGGGCGCTCGCTGTGACGGTCAAGGGCGCGGGTGTCACCGTGAGAGTCCCGTCGACAAAATTGGCGAAACTGTAATTGGCGGCGCTCAACGTGCCAGCGGATGGAGCAATCGGATAGGTTCCAACGGGGCTGCTGTTCCCTGCGCCGGTATTGAAGACAGCCTGACCGCTGATAACCGAGGCCGCGTCTCCGTTCACAAAGCCGCCGTAATTGGCGGTGAAGGCCGGGTTGGGCGCCCCATAAACCCTGCTGGCGCTATCAGCCGTCACAGTCAGCGGCGCCGGCTCCACAGTCAAGAAAACCGTGTCGGTCGCGGCGACGTAGTTAATGCTGTCGCTTAGGTGCCAAGTGACGCCCAGGGGCTGGGCATTGCCGGCGTTCAGGACCGTGCTGACAGCAGGCGAATATACTGGATTTCCAGGTACATCTGCAGTCGCGTCGAGTTGATCGGTCCCGAGTGGCGTGCCGTAGACGATGGACGCCGGGTCGGGCCAGTTAATGGCAGGGAGGCCCTAAAGGCGCGCACTGTTAGTGACGGCACCTCCGGGATTACTCACGACCACCTTGTAAATGCCGAGTTGGCCTGCTTGCACGTTGGTAAGCGTGTAGGTGTTGGAGCTTGTCCAACCTGTGAGGCGGTTACCTCCAACCCACCGCTCATAAAATAGGGGCGTCGGACCATTTGCGGTACTCGTGAAGGTCGCGTCGCTGCCGAGCGACACCGGCTGGACAGCGGCGGATACGGTGGGTAGGGCCGAGCACCCGCTAAGCACTGTCTCAGTTAGCGAGTAACTCCCGGTGTCGTTGTAGGCCGGGGAATGCACAAGGACTGTGTACATTCCCGCCAGTGACACGGTCACATTCGTGGAGACCTGATTATTAACATTGTTGACTGACCTCCAGAGTTGGCCGTTGGGATCGTAAATGTCGGCCTGGATAAACCTGTTACCGCAGCAGTCGTCACCGCTGTTCAAAGCAACAATGAGCAACTCTCCCGCGCTCGCGACAAGCGCGTAGGGCTTCATTTGCGTCGGGTCAGTGGTCCTGCCGCTGACGGTCTGTCCGCAGGCAAGCGACATTCCGCCACACCCGCCCGCCGTGACGCGTTGAA
>JAJYHY010000311.1 GCA_021784555.1 bacterium | reverse complement strand
GGACGTGCGCCAACGGCGTGTGGAGGAGATGAGCGAGTTGCTCGGCGTGCGCGACAAACTCGGCGTCAGCGTCCGCGAACTCTCCCTGGGCGAACGGGCCAAGATGGAACTGATTGCCTCGTTGCTGCACGAGCCCAAGGTCCTCTTTCTGGATGAGCCGACTATTGGCCTTGATGTCGTCTCTCAGCAAATCGTGCGCGAGTTCCTCCGGGAACACAACGCCCGCCATAAAACCACTATCGTGCTTACCAGCCATTACATGGCCGACATCGAGGCTCTTTGCCAGCGGGTCATCATCATTGACCATGGCAGCATCTTCTTCGACGGCCGCCTGAGCGAAATCCTCGACCGCTTCGCTGATTCCAAGCTCGTAACCATACGGTGCGCCTCCGGGGCCAACCCCCCCGTCGAACACCTCCTGCAATTTGGCGAGATCCTCCAGCAAACGCCCGGCACGGTCCAATTCAAGGTCAAACGCGAGCGCGTCATCCCCGTCTGCAAGGCCTTGCTCGATGAACTGCCGGTGACCGACATCGACATCCAGGAGGTTCCAATCGAAGAAGTCATCCGCCGCATCTTCGCCCGGGAATGACTCTGTTCAACGATGAATGCAAAACCGAACAAGGGCCTAATTCGGGGGCACGGGCTGCCAATTGTCGCCCGCTCGATCGTGATCAATCCGAGCTTCGGTTGCTTGTCGCGCGGTCAGGTATTGGGCCGATTTCGCCGGCCAAGACCTGAAGATCATCGAGCTGCACCCGGCAAATCGAGCTCACTGACGGACGCGGTGTATGGGATTTCCCGCGCGATCGATCACGGTTGGAGTGATGAGAACCAACAGCCGTCTCTGACCGTCGCCGGGGGCCTCGGCCGGGTTCCCCTGTTCGTCGAGCGGATAGCCGAGCACCAGCGTGTCGCCATCGCGGACACTGATGCCCTGGATGAAGATCCTGCGTATCCGGAGCACCGGGCCGGGGGCGCCACGCGCCTCACTCGCTGATTCAGTCATGTTTTTCCCTGCGCCGCCGCCGTGGGAAGGCTCGGCGCTTTCCGCGCCAACCCCATGGCCGGGAAGCTCGGTCATCGTGGCGATGCCACTGAGCGAGACGCTCCGCTCATCCGTGGAGACGGTTGGAACCAGCTTCAAATCCGAGCCGATGCGGATGGGGATCGTTGCCGGCTTGTCAGCCTCAGATGCGGGCGTGGGATTGGCGCGCCCGCCATGCGCAGGAGGCCGGTAGAACGGTGGGGTGAGATAGTAGCCCCTCACGTCGAGGTGGGCGACGCCCCCGATGGGCTGGGGAGATTTTAGGGCATCGACAGTGAACATCTCAAGCTGCCTCCCGCTGAGTGTTGTGACGTTGAAAAGGCTCGGTTTGCGCCCCTGCTGCTTAGCCGTCCATAATGCCCATTGGCGCTTCGATTCGTCAGTTGAAAGCTGAGCCGCGCCGGGATGTCCGGGAATCGTGCGGGTGAAGTATTTTCCCCAAAATCGCGTCGCATCGGCTTCAGACACCTCGATGAAATTGGCTTTGATATCGACTTGCGGCGGCGCCGTGGCGAGAACGTGGATTACGCGTTCGATCATTTCCAAATGCTCTGGCGCGGCTCGGACGCGCAGGAGGCCTTCGCGTTGGTTGAAGGCGATGGTCTCTGAGGGAGCGAGGTCCACCTGGAGTGTCGAGAGATAGGCTTTGAAGGCATTGCAAGCATCAGCCGCATTTGCCGACTTCGGAAACCGCATAACGCTGTGCAGCCCGTAGAGGAAGGCCCTCGGGTCCACTCTGATGATGCGGACATGAACGCCGCGGCCGTGCGGGCCGGATGACCCATTGTTCGGCTGTCGCGCAGGTTGGACCGCAGGGCTTGCGTGGGCCGCCTCCCCTGATTCCGCAGGCGCGGGGCCGGTATTTGCCGGAGACCGGCCCACATTCAGCGTCGCGACAAGGCGCTGAAGTCTCTCCACGTCGTGGGGCGTCCCACGGAAGAAAATGTGCCCTCCTCCAGCGGTGGATACAAAGATGGTGTTAGGGGGCGTTATGTCAATGCCCATGGCCGAGAAGAATTCGCCGAACGCAACGGCCTTTTCCTTGGCGGCAGCGTTTGGAGGAACTTCCATGGTGTTGAAGATGGCCTGGAAAAACGCGTCGTAATCGACCCTGATGACCCTCGTGGCAAGAGGCTGAGGGACGCCAGCCTGTTGCGGGGTTGAAGGGCTGGCCGGCGGCGGGGACGCAGTTACCGAGCGGCTCGCAATCAACGCCCTCGCCGGTCGTTCGTCGTCCGGGGTTGAGGGTGAAGCGAGCCAATCCGGTCCATTCGCCGCGGCACGGGCTGCGAGGCTCTCGGCGACCCTCAAGCCCAGGCTCTGGCCAGAGCTCAGAACTGAGGCCCTGCGCATTGCGTCCTCCAGCCCATTCAGGTCCGACGCGGTGGCACGGACCAGCAGCGTCCCGTTCGCGGGATTGTAAAAGTAAGTTGCGGTCGGCGGGAGGGTGATCCCCAGCCGACGGAATACGTCTGGTTGCGAGCTGGCCGCCGAGGCCGGGCGGCTCCCTCGCCCTGCCCCGCGGCGGATGGAGGCAAGGACATTCGTGTCGAGTTGGAAAACCCGCACGGCAATGGGCCCCTTCGCTGCATCTGCGGTGGCCACGGCCTTCAAAGAGGAAATACCCGGCGCGGGCGCCTTGCCCATGGGCAGAGCAACGGCGCCAAAAGCCAGCAGGCATAGTGTAGAAATCACCGTGATCCGCTTCCTTCGAGGCGGATGGAAGTCCATTAGCCGTTCGATGCGGGAGCGCAGGCAATTATGGGATTCAAGGATGCCCAACAGGCCGAGACTGGCCAAAGGCTGCGGCAGCGCCAGTCTCGCCACCTCCAGCAGCGTGACCGGGTACTCCTCCGCATCCTCTGCCAACGCCAGCATCACCGCCTCATCGACCGCCTCTTCGCGGGCGCGGCGGATGCGGCTGTTGGCCAGCCAGACCAGCGGATGCCACCAATAAACGATTTGAACCAGGGCCTGAGCGCAATTGACCCAAACGTCTCCACGCCGGAGATGAATGAGTTCGTGGAGCAAGACTGATCGCATTTGCGCCGGTGAAAGAGAGTCCACCACCGATCTTGGCAACAGGATGCCGGGCCGGAAGAAACCAAAGATGGCGGGCGACATCCGCCGGTCAACCACGCAGAGGCGGATGCGGCGCCGGATACCCGCCAGGCGGCGCGCTTCGTCCAAGAGACCCTCCAGCCACTCTGGCGCGGTGCCGCTGCTACTGAGACGCACCTCGCGGGCGACCAGGCGCCAGCGCAAAAGCATCCAGGCCAAAAGGGCGAGACTGACGCCGCCAACGGCCACTAATGCGGCCGCGGGCATCGAGAGCCGCAGCGGCGGAGGAGCGGGCGGGAGGACCGTTTGCTGCGATACCGGGAGGCTCGCCGGACCGTACGTGACGATGAACTGGGAAGCCGGCGGAAGATTCCGAGCCACAGCGCCGTGCCGCAACCACCAGGCCAAGCTCGTCGGAAACGCCAATGAGGGAGGCAGCAACAGTTTCAGGGCAACGATCAGCCAAAAGGCGTAGCGCACGCCGGGGCGCACTTTCCGCCGAAAGGCCAGGTCCAGCGCCAGGGCCAGAATGATCAGGAGGCTCGATTGCCACAGCATCGGCCAGGCAACCGACAGCGCCTGCTGCCCCCAGAGATTCAGATGTTCAATGATAGAATTCACAAGGCCTCATTTCTTTAGATTCCTCTTCTTCGACTCTATCAGCGCCTCGATCTCAGCCAACTCCGTCTCGGAAAGGCGTCGGGCATCGATGAGGCATTGCACCATTGGGGTGAGGGCGCCGTTGAAGGCATTCTTGAGCGTAGAGAGCAACTCCCCGCGTTGCGCCTGCTGGCGAGTGACCCGCGATCGGTACAAAGTCATTTTGCCGGTCTTTTCCGAGGTCATCAAGCCCTTGGCGACCATCCGGTCCATGAGGGTGCGGACGGTGCTGTAAGTCCAGGCGGTTTGTTTGAAGAGCGCTTCCTGGATGGCGGGCGCCGTGCAGGGTTCGTTGTCCCAGACGGCTTTGATGATCTTCCACTCGGCCCGGGTCAATTCAGGCGGTTTAGACGTGGATCGCATTCGCATGGGGCGATTCTCTACAATCGTAAACGCGAAGTCAACAAAATAATTTACATTTGTAGAGATATTCCGGGGCCCTTGTCTGTGCCGGAGGCACCCCTGACAATAACCCCCGAGAGGGACGGCCGGCACCCCGGCTCAGATCTTGCTCGGAGTCTCTTCCGGCGTCCCTGTCGGGACTAAATGCCGGCACCAAATGCCCGCGCATTGGGCCGAGAGCATAAGCCAAGCAAAGCGCCAAATGCTGCCCCCCGGAACCCTGCGTCCAAACCGCCCCGCATCACGCAGGCAGCGGAACCGCCTCAAACGCCACGCGCACCGGCTGCGCGGGCTTGTCCGGATAATTCAACCGCTCAAAACCAATGATCCGACCTTTGCGATCTTTCATCAACACCATTTCCTGGCCCGTTTCCTCGCAGACATATTCCGCCTGGGGGCGGCCAAACCACACGGTCAGCGTTCGGCCGGCGGCATCGTAATAAACATTTACTTCGGCCATATCTTTTCGCGTTCTTTGATGGCGTCCGTCGGATACGCCGTGATGAGAAAGCCCGCGTTGCCGTCCCGCTTGCTCACCGCGCAGACCCAACGCCGTTTACGCCGGCTACGGTAGAAAAGATACACTGTCGCGTCGGTTTTGCTACGCCGAATTTCTTCCGGCGATTCCAGCGCCGCCTTCACTTCCACCTCGCATCCGGCCATGACCGGATGCTTGAGCGTAATGATGATGTTCCAATACTCCCGCGACACCCGCACTGTGAAACCCAGCGGCGTGCGCGCTTCAAATAGAATGTCCCGGCTCTGGCTCCTGCGGCGGGCTCACGATATGCCCAGCGCGAGCGGATGGAAAGAAATTCAGGCTCCAAGTCTCTGGGCCATGCAACGCCCAATCGAGCGCAACGCTCTTCGGCCACCGGCCTGCGCGGTGCGACCCGCGGCATTCTTGCAAATGCCGGGCGAGCCACTTACCTTCTGCGATGATGAACGTCGGAGGAATATGAAAAGACGGCTGATTTACGGAGCGATGGCCCTGGTGCTGGGGATCAACCTGCTCATTGGGGCGCGGGTGTATCTCGGCTCAGCGCAGGCGGCGGAAAAGGACTCGGCTTATTCAAACCTGGAGACCTTCTCTTATGTCATGGAGAAGGTGAAAAGGGAGTACGTTGACGGACAGAATCTTACGTATCACGACCTGGTTTATGCCGCGCTCAAGGGAATGCTCAACAGCCTGGACCCGCATAGCGAATTTTTGGACCCGGCTAAGTATAAGGAGCTGCAGAGTGACACCGAGGGGACCTTCGGCGGGCTGGGCGTCATCGTGTCCGTCAAAGACAGATTCCTGACCGTTGATTCGCCGATGGAGGACAGCCCCGGCTTCAAAGCGGGATTGATGGCCGGCGACCGGATTATCAAGATCGAGGGCAAGAACACCGCCGGCATGAATATCCAGGACGCCGTCAGAATCATGCGCGGCGCGCCAGGCACAAAGGTCAGTCTGACGGTCTTCCGTCCCTCCACGGGCCAGACCCAGAGCTACACCGTGACGCGGGCGATCATCAACGTGGATATGGTCAAGGACATCAACGGCAACAAGGACTTTCCGCTCAGCGCCGATAAAATCGGCTACGTCCGCCTGGTCCAGTTCGGTGACAAGACCAGCGACGACCTGGAGGCGGCGTTGGATAAGCTGAAGGCCGAGGGGATGCGGGCCTTCATCCTGGACCTGCGTTGGAATCCAGGCGGTCTGTTGGAACAAGCGGTCGATGTCTGCCAGAAATTTCTGCCCCACGGCCAATTGGTGGTGACGACCGAAGGCCGTGACCCAGCGCAGAATACGGTCCACCGGGCGATGGGCCACGACGAGATCCCGAACATGCCGATGGTAGTGCTGGTGAATATCGACAGCGCCAGCGCCTCTGAAATCGTGGCGGGGTGCCTCCAGGACCTCAAGCGCGCCATTATCCTCGGTGAGAAGACCTTTGGCAAAGGCTCCGTCCAGAGCATTCTGCCACTGAGCGACGGTTCAGCCCTGCGCCTGACGACGGCCAAGTATTACACTCCCAGCCACCGCGTCATCCATGAAGTGGGCATCACGCCAGACATCGTCGTGCCGCTCTCTAACGAAGAAGCACGCGATGTTCTGCTCAAACGCACGCCCGGCGCCCTCGATAGCCTGGACGAACCGCTGCGGGCGCAAGTGCTGGCGTCGCATGACCGCCAGCTTGACCGGGCAATGGACCTTCTCAAAGGCATCCTGCTTTACACGCGGAATTCCGATAACGCCGAGAAACGCCTGGCCAAGAACACTGCGGAGAGGTGAACTAGCGCATTGACGGAGAAATCGTGAATCGTGAATCGTGAATCGTGAGTCCTATCTCCCAAACTCAGCCCTGCCAAGAGCGTCTCATGTGTCACGTCTTACGTTTCACGCCACGAAGGGCGCATCCCATCAATACACCTGTATTCCGTGGTTGCCCCTCGTTTTTCCGCTCTGACAGCCCATGCTTTTAGCGTTTGAAACCTCTTGTGACGAAACCAGCGCCGCACTCATCCACGCGGGCCGAGTCCTGGGGAACGTGGTTTCGTCCCAGGTCAAGCTCCACGCCGAGTATGGCGGAGTCGTGCCCGAGCTTGCCGCTCGGGAGCATCTCCGAAACCTGATGCCGGTCTGCCGGAAGGCCCTGAGCCAGGCCGGAGTCAAAGCTGAGCGGCTTGACGCGGTGGCGGCAACGCAGGGGCCGGGCTTGCCCAGCGCCCTGATGGTCGGTCTCAAAGCGGGACAGGCGGTGGCGTTTGCGCTCCGCCGGCCCTTCATCGGCATCCATCATCACGAGGCGCACCTCTATTCGCCCTGGATAACGGGCAGTCCGCCTGCGGCTGATTTTTCGGGCTTCTGCCCGCACGTCGCCCTCATCGCCAGCGGCGGCCATACGCTCCTCGTTCATGTAAAAGGCGAGACGCGGCATCATCTGCTCGGCTCGACCCTGGACGACGCGGCGGGCGAGTGCTTTGACAAGGTCGGCAAGCTAATGGGATTACCCTACCCCGCCGGGCCGGAGATGGATCGCCTGGCACAATCCGGCAACCCCGCCGCCTATCGATTTCCCCGCCCGATGCTCGACGAGCCCAACGACGACTTCAGCTTTAGCGGACTGAAGACATCGGTCCGCTATTTCCTGCGCGACCACCCCGTCCTGCTGAAAGACGCCCGGGCCGTCCGGGACCTCTGCGCCAGTGTGCAACGCGCCATCGTCGAGGTGCTGGTCGCCAAGGCCGTCCGCGCCGCCCGGCGATTGGGCCTGGCATGCGTCACGGCCTCGGGAGGAGTCACGTGCAATCACGAGCTTCGGACCCAATTGGCTGCGGCGTGCCAACAAGAGCATCTGGCCTTGCGGTTCGCCGAAAAGGGCCTTTGCACCGACAACGCCGCTATGATCGGCATCCTGGCCGAACGGAAACTGGCAGCCAATCCCGGCGGAACCTCGCTGGACGCGGATATCCTTCCGAGCTGGGAACTGCAGTGAAGGAGGATCTGCGATTTTAGATTTGCCTTTTGAGATTGATAGTCCGACGGGTCGTGCGGGTCAGACGCGTCCGACTGGGACAGGAATTCCCGCGCAAGACGGGCTGTTTTTATGAGCAAGTTTCAACTGGATCGGTTTTCGAATGCCGAGGAATTAGCCGGGAGCGCCGCGCGTGACTGGCTCCGCGAGGCGGAACAGCCGACACGTGCCAAAGGCCGCTTCTGCGTTGCGCTCCTGGGGGGGCGGATCGCGGGGACCTTCTTTTCCAGCGTCGCTGAACTGGCGAGGAACGAGAGCCGACGGCTGGATGATGTGGAATTCTTCTGGAGCGATGAACGTTGCGTCCCGCCCGAGAGTCCTGAAAGCAATTACGCCGCCGCTCGCGACCGCCTGCTCCGGCCCTTGCGGATTCCCGAAAACCACATCCACCGCATCCGGGGCGAGTTGGCACCCGAGAAGGCCGGGGCGGAGGCCACCGCGGAGCTGCTGCGGTTCGCGGCCCAGAATCCCGATGGCCAGCCGGTCTGCGATCTAATCCTCCTGGGGATGGGTCCGGACGGGCACGTCGCCTCACTCTTCCCCACCGAATCGGAGGAGGCGCGGTCGAGCGAGGCCGTGTTTCGCCCGGTCATCGGACCCAAGCCGCCGCCCCAACGCATCACGATGGGCTATCCCGCCATTGCCGCCGCCACACGGGTCTGGGTGCTCGTCTCCGGGGCAGGGAAAGAAAAGGCCCTCGGCGAGTCGCTCAGCCGGCAAGGTCGCACGCCCCTTGCCCGCGTCCTGAACTCCCGAACCGGCACGCGGGTCTTCACCGACCTCAAAATTCCCGCATCTGCAGCCGTGGGGTGAGGGAGTCATGGAGTGGTGGAGTGGTGGGGGAGGCCCGCCCGGATCTGTCCGATCCGTCAGACCTGTCCGACCCGCGAGAGAATCGCAAATCGCAAATCAAAAATCGCAAATCTCCCAATCAGGGCTCATTGGGGAAACAGGCGGCCAGGATGCGATCCGATTCAGCGGTGCTCATTCGCGAGCCGTGCCACATACGGAGCTTGTCTCGGAGGACAATCTGCGTGGCAGAAACCATGTCGGCAATGCCGCTGTCGGGAAAGCCCTCACTCTCGGTTGCCAGAGCCAGGAAGTGGCCCAGCCCAAGGAGGCGCTCAACGGCTGCCTTGTGCTCCGCCAGCGGCCCCGGCGTTCGAGCGTCCAAGAGATGACCGTCCTCCCATCTGCTCAGGGCAGACACACAGGCGCTCCACTCCTCGACCGCTTCAGCAAAGGACATCAGCCAGCGCTTTTCCACGCGGCCAACGACCTCAGCCATCGGGACGGCTATTTCCATACCTTCAATCTATCGCAGGCTCAGGGAAGTTGAAGCTAATTCTCACTCTGCCCGGCGCGTGTGTCGCCTGCACCGTGCGGCAATTACCCTGCTCTCACGCGCGCACCCTCTCCGCAATCTCCTTGCCGATGGCCAAGGAAGCCGTTGCCGCCGGACTCGGGGCGTTGAGAACGTGGAGAGCGCGCGGACGTTCCAGGAGGCAGAAGTCCTGCACCAGGCTGCCTTCCGGCGACATGGCCTGAGCTCGGACACCGGCGCCGCCGGGGGCGAGGTCTTCAGGCCGAATCTCCGGCACGAGCCGCTGGAGCGACTGGCAAAAGAGCCGTTTGCTGAACGAGCGCCGCAACTCGCCCCAAGTCATCTTGCGGTGTTTTGCCAGGAACCGCCATAACCCGCCAAACGTGAGCGCGTCCCAGAGGTCGGGCACACGGATGTCCGCCTTCCGGTAGCCCTCGCGCGCAAAGGCCAGAACCGCGTTCGGCCCCGCCTCGATGCCGCCATGGATCAGCCGGGTGAAATGGACGCCCAGGAAGGGAAACTCGGGGTCGGGCACGGGGTAAATCAGGTTGCGCACCAAGTGTTGGCGCTCGGGCCGGATCTTGTAATATTCGCCCCGGAAGGGCACAATCCGCACCTCGCGCTTCTCTCCCGCAAGCTCGCTCACCCGATCGCAATGCAGCCCCGCGCAGTTAACGACGAACCCGGCTTTGAACTCTCCGACGGGAGTTGCGACTCGCCATTCGTCTTCTACCAACTCAAGGCCGGTCACTTTTGCGCCCAGGACCACTTTTCCGCCGTTGCCCTCGATCTCCTTCCGCAACGCCTCACAGACCTTTGGGTAATCGACAATCCCCTCCTGCGGAACCCGGAGGGCGGCCACGCCTCCGACGTGCGGTTCGATTTCTCGCATCTGATCGCGGTCGAGCAATTGCAGCCCCTCCAGTCCATTCTCAATCCCGCGCTTGTGCAAATTGCGCAGACGTTCAAGTTCCCCTTGGTCCGCAGCCACGACGAGTTTTCCGCAGACCTCATGCGGAATGCCTCTCTCCCGGCAGAACGCCACCATTTCCCGGATGCCCGAAACCGCCAGGCGCGCCTTGAGCGAGCCGGGCTTGTAGTACAACCCGGCGTGCAGCACGCCGCTGTTATGCCCGCTCTGGTGGGAACCGACCGCAGGCTCTTTTTCCAGGACAGTGATCTGTCCGAAGCGACGGCGCAGGCTCAATTTGTAGGCCGTCGCCAGCCCGACAATTCCACCGCCGATAATGATGATTGGGTTAGCTGCCATAGCTGAATCGTTTCCAGAGGCTGGTACGATTTCAGTAAGAGATTCCAATCGGCACCAGGAAGCTGGTGTCGGCGTAGGCTCTCAGATCG
>JAJYHY010000310.1 GCA_021784555.1 bacterium | reverse complement strand
AACAGCAACACCACGACGCTGGAATGGTGGACCCAGTGGCAATCCCCCCAGCCCAGTCAGACCCCCGTCCCCATTGTCCCGGAGCTCGGCTTCAACGATTCTCGCCTGGACTTTGGCGGCGGGCTGATCTTCCCCAGAGGACGGGCCTTCGCCACCGGCAACGAACCGCCCCGCTCGCCCGCCACGCCCGCTCCGGTCCTCCGCCCCGGCCCGGACGTTCAAGGTTATATCCCGGTGGGCAAGAGTTGGAATAACGTGGGCGCCTCCAGCGTGCTGGTCGAGGGCGTCTGCTGGACGAACATCGCCCCGCTCCTGAGTTCGCTCCCCGAAGTCTCCCAGGCCGGCAAGCCCGGCGCCAAAGACCGCCTCCTCTGCATGCGCGAAGCCGTCGGCCGCCACGGCCAGGCCCAATCCGCCGGCCAAGGCAAGCCCGTCCTCTTGGCCTCGACCGCGGACTACCGGGCCAAAGGCGTGGCCCTGGACTATACCGTGGTCCAAGGCGGCACCGGCTACGAGTTCGGGCACACCACCGGCGGCCCCCCGGAGACATTTTACGTCACCAACACCGTCGATTTTAGCGGCGGAACGCTGACCTTCGACCAGAACGGCGTCATTAAGTACGCCCCCAATACCAGTATCAACTTCGATGGCAGCGAGGCCATCGTCTGCAACGGCACCCTGGCCAGCCCCACCAAATTCACCTCCAGGGATGATGATCTCTATGGGCAGACACTGCCGGACAGCAACCACCTGCCCAGCCTGCCCGACGGCATCACCGCTCTGTGGGACGAACCCGGCGGCCGCAGCCTCACCTTCCAGCACATGACCTTCCGCTGGGTTTACAAAGGCATCGTTGTGCAGGATTACAACTCCGCCGACACGTACACCGTGAAGCTCTGCACTTTCCAGTTCTCCGGGGTTGGCATCGATATGGAGAACAACGCGCAGGGCTACATCGAATATTCGACTGTCTGCAACGTGACCGACCCGATCGACCCGAGGGGCGCGGGCACCGTGTACCGCACCTTCGACGACATCTGCGCCAACAACGCTGATGCCAACAACGACGGCGTGCCCGACTATTGGGAGTACCAGTGGTTCGGCACCACCAGCGTGGACCTGGGCGTGGATTCCGACGGCGACGGCTACTCAAACCTGCAGGACTATCAGCGGAGCGAGAACCCGGCGCAGTACCTGTATATCACCAGCGCCTACCCAGCCCACGATTACGTGATGCACGCCGGCAGCGAGAGCACCTTCAACGTCAGCGCCAATCTCCCCCACCCCAGCTATCAGTGGTACAGGAACTGGTCCGCCGTTGCGGGCGCTACGAGCACCAGCTTCACCCCGACCGCCGACTACGACGGAGACCATATCTACGCGGCGGTGTACAGCGCGTTTTACACCAACACCACGCCCGATGTGTGGATCTACATCCTCGACGACCTCCGCTGGCAGATGTGGCAAAACTTCATCGCCAGCAGCAACGGGCTCTCAAACGTTTACGCGACCGCCCACGTTCACCCGACCGGTTGGCCGGACGTTGACCCCACCACCATCTCCTGGACAGTTAACAACCCCTTCTACGGCAAGCTCGGCTACACCGGCATCTCCCTGTGCGAGGAAAGGGAGAAGGATCCGAACACCGGCATAGTCAACCCCGGGACAATCCCCATCACGGCGCTGACGCAACGCATCGGCTACCTGCGCGGCCACGGCGTTGCCGGGCCGCGGGGCTTACATACGCCCACCGTTGGGCCGAACGACTGGGCCGGCGTGAGGGTCTGGTTCTGGGATACTGGCAATGTCCCGAGGAAGGACGTCATTGGCGGCGCCTGGGTCGGCAACCCTGACGCCCCCGGGGACTCGTACGACTTCACGCTCGTCTTCTTCGAAACGCCCATTTCCCAGCTCGGCGCTGGCATCACCAACATCCCCTACGTGATGACACCGCCCCCGCATGCGGACGACCTTCTGTACCACATCTGCTTCAGGAAATCCCAGGCCGGCCAGATGGACGCGAACGTGCCAGGCTTCATCTTCGGCGAACCGCTTGGCGACAGCGGCGGCGGCCTGCTACTGCCACTCCCGATAACCGGCCAGCCGCTGGCCTTCATCGGCGGGGTGACGACGGCGATGATGGACAGCGACGGCGCGGCCAACATCCAAAGCGCAATGACGGACCTGTACAACTACTTCTTGGCCAACGGCTACCCGGGCCTCGACCCAAACGACTTCACGCTGTACTGGTACAGGGGCTTACCACCACCACCGGCACCTTCCGGACCATGAGCTCAATCCAGCCGGCCCCCAGCTCAACTGGTACACCGCGCCCTACCCCCACAGCCGCCTCGCGTATGAAAGCAAGAATCTGCGCCACAATCTGCTGCCTCCCGCTGCTGTGGTCCGCCATTTGCGGCGCGCAGACCGCCACCTACTCGGACGCCGCTGCGTTCTCCAACGCGGCCAACGCCCTCGTCGACTACGACCTGAACCGGAGGCCGGTTGCCTTCACCTTCGAGGACTTCGTGCCGGTCCCGAATGAGAGTATTATTTTCGAGACGCCGGCTGTCGTCGTCCAGGGCATCGACCTTAGGATCCCTTTCCCCACCTACGTGTCGAGCGCGACGTTCGAGGCTGGGGGCGGCAGGAGCCTGGTGGCGAGCAGCTTTACCAGCGAGAGTCTGGCCGGTCCCGTGCTCAGAAATTTTGACAACACGAGGAACCCTCTCTCGGTGCTCTTTGCCGACCCGGTATACGCCCTTGGGGCGAACTTCTCCAGCGACCTGTCTCCGTACCTCTCCAACTTCACCGCAACGGTCACGCTGGACACGGGCGAGGAGTTCACGTTCACCGCCGACGCAAACCCGTACTCGACCTTCTTCGGCTTTATATCGCCGACACCGGTCCAGGAGGTGACGTTCAGCGATGGGGGCATCGGCCCAATCGGGAACGGCTTCTACGCGCACGAGGAACAGATCGGGGACATCTTCACCATCACCCAGGTTCCCGAGCCGGGTGCCCTCGCGTTGCTTGGCCTGGGCGGGCTTGCGCTGCTCTGGCGCGCGAGGCGGCGGCGGCGCGACCAGGCGGAAGGCCGATGACACCGCCGCTGCCGTCCGGGGACCTGGCGTTTAGCGGCACCATTAGCACCGCCCACATGACCGGCGAGGCCACGGATAACGTCAAGACGGGCCTGAACGCCCTCGAAGGCTGCTATCCTTGGCGCCAAGTCAAAACTTTCGGAAACAGAAGTCGTCGCGGGAAACTCCCAGGTCCTCGATGATGTCGGCGATTATCCCACGCGGCACATCACCTGGATGCCAGGCGAAGGTGATCAGCCGGTCTGGACGAAAAGGATTAGAGTAGTGGCGATGGCTCCCGGATGATCCCCGCACCGCTTGGCATCCGATTTCACGAAGGCGGTGGTCCAGTTGCCGACAGTTCCAGGATGGGTATTTGCCCATGTTCAGGCGGCAAGATTGAACTTGTCGCGGAACCCCGCCGGTATGGGACGGCCGCTCTCGAGCAGCGCTTCTAAGTGGGCTTTCGCCGCCTCCTGAAATCGCAGCAAGGCCTCGCCGCGGTCCTGGCCATGCGCATGGCATCCCGGCAGCAGCCGTGACCTGGCGATCCAGACGCCGTCTCCGTCCCTGCGCAGTTGGATCTTCGCAATCGGAACTATCATTGTAGAGGAACACTAGCCTACTGGGACTGCCTGGGCAAAGCCAAAAACCGCTGTGGGCCCTAGCTCCAGGACACCCGTTCAACGAGGAGAAAATTGGGGACCTTTTTATGCTCACGCAGGTTCCGGAGCCGTCCATCGCAACGCTTTCTGGCCTGGCTTGGCTCGCCGTCTTTTGGCGCGTCCGGCGGGGGCGTCGCCGGCAAAGCGCGAGGCAGGCCGGATGACGCGATGGCTCCCGGTTCATCGAGAGCCGCGCGATTAAGGTTCCGGCGGCTGAGACTGAACGCCGTCCCAGAATTCCAGGAACTTGTTCCGTACAAACGGGTTGAGGCGATCAGCCAGTTCACGGGGCGGACGAATTGCCTTGATCAGTTCCTGCACGTCGGCGAGGTCCTTTAAACGATTCGGGTTGGTCATCCCGGAGGCGAGTTTGAGTTCGATGAGTTTCTCCACGCGGAGGTATCGGATGCCCGCGATCTCCACGCCGGCCCCGGCTGGATCGGGAAACGAGACAGGCTTGGGTTTGCCATCGCCGGGGAAATCACCCGAGATCAGGAATTCAATTCGGACGCCGGTGTGAGTGTCGCGCAAGCTTCTGCTGCCCGGGAAGGGCGGGGCATAGCCCAACCCGTCGCAGCGCTCGCGCAGAATGCGGTGGCCCTCGCGGGTGAGGAGGATGTCCACGTCCACGGTGGCGCGAACATACCCATGAGCGCCCAGCGCCAAAGCGCCGACGACCGAATAAGGGATGCCTAACTCATCAACTCTCTTTGTGATGGCCAGCAGAGTCGCATGAACCGGATCGGTGCCCATGAAAAATTCTCCAATGTGAGCAATCGCGGCCGAGCCGCCAGCGCGCATCTTTTCTTCGAAAGCCCTCATGCAAGGTTACGGACAGTGATTTGATCGATGCTCTTCGCCGCGGGCGCAGTTACCCGCGCGTAAGCCGCTTCGCGGTCCACGGCACAGCATAGCCCATGAGCTTCAATCCGCAACTCAAAGACGCAACGCGGGGGGCAAAAAACGCGGGGCCTCCGCGCGCGCTCCTGTCACCACCTGGGCAGTTGCCCCTGCGGTTCAGGGAAGGGTCAACCTCCGGACGTGGATTCTTGCCGGGTCGCTGATGCCGAGTTCGAGCAGAGAGGCGTTGGTATAGGTGTCGAGGCTGGGCTTGGGATCGAAGGCGTGGAAGAGTTGGCGCTGGTGCTTGAGTTCCTCGGTGGAGAGCACGTCCAGGGCGACCGGGTCGCGGCTAAAGCGGAGTTGATTGAGAACGGTCGAGTAATGGAGCAACGACTTTTCCCCGCCTTCATATTGGCAGATGAGCGCATCGACGATGTTGAGCACGACCTGATGGCGCAGGGCAGGCAAGGCACAGATCTCCGGCACGGCAATCGCCAGGCGGTCGGCGTCCCCCTCAAAACGAAGCGTGTTATCGACGCTGCCCATTGCCAGGCTGAAGAGGTTGCCGGAGACGCCAATTAAGTTGTGATTGAGCAGCGGGGTGATGTTGATGATCTTCGTGAGTTGCTGGGTAACGAGCTTCGTGACGTAGGACTTGCGCCCCACGCGCTCCCCTTGCTTGCCGAAGTCCAGGTCGCCCCAGATGAGGTTGCCCAGCAAGGGGTTATCATAAGAAGCCGTTCGGTCGTAGCCGGCCTCCGCGCTGCTCGTCACGCGGATACCGTAGCGCCGCGCCAGGTCATAATAGCCCGCCAGGCGCAGGTCGCTGCCCTGCCCGTCCCAGACCACGACGTGCTTGGGCGGCAGACCCGCCGCCAGCAGGCCTTCCACCACCGCGGCCGTGACGGCCGGGCGCGTCCCGCTATTGGGCCCTGGGTGAGAGAGCACCTTGATGCCCACAATGTCCCGTGTAGAGACCAGGCTCAGCCAGGCCGCGGCACAGTTCCCCTGGTGGGTAAGGTTGGTAATGGCGCAATCGACCATGGCCCGCACCACCTTGGGACAGGGCTGGAATACGTCCATGGCTTGCGCGTCCTGCACGATGATGACGCGCGCCAGGGCATTCGTGGCGGGGGACACGGCGTCGGCGCCGGCCCAAAGAGGCGAGGCCAGCGCCAATAGGAGCCATACCCATCGCGCGAACGCGGGACGGGACGCAAACAGGTTTCTGAACCGGGCGTTTCTTGACACGTCAAAGCGGGAATGTTACCACGACCATCGATGCTGACCATCAAAAACAGGGTTTCGGATTTCCCGGGCTGGATACTCCCTGGATTGGCCTCGGCCCTGCTGCTGACGGGCTGTATGCCGCCGGGGCCGCGCGCCCTGCTGGACGGCAAGCGGCTCATCGCCCAGGGCGACTACGCGCAGGCGCTCGACAGGCTTAAGCTGGCTGTTTCGCTGCTCTCCAGCAATGCCCTGGCCTGGGAGTATTACGGCCTGGCCTGCCAATACAGCGGAGACGCCGCCTCTGCCCAAAAGGCATATCAACGCTCTCTTGCCCTTGACCACAACCTCACGGCCGTCCATTACAACCTCGGCTGTCTCTGGCTGGGACATAACCGGCCCGATACCGCCAAAGTCGAACTGACCGCTTACGTGTTGGGCCACAGCGATTCCGCCGATGGTTTCGCCAAACTCGGCCAAGCCCAACTGGAGTTGCGCGAACTGACCGCGGCGGAGGGGAGCTTTAACGAGGCTCTGCGGCTCAATCCTCATGACGGTGAGGCGCTGAATGGCCTGGGCTTGGCCCGGCTGGAACGTGGCCGGGCGGCCGAGGCCGCGCAGTGGTTTAAACGCGCGGCGGGCGAGCAACCGGTCTGCCGCGCCGCTCTGCTTAACCTGGCGATTGTCGAGGACCGCTACTTGAAAAACGACAAGGCCGCCCTCCAGACTTTCCAGGACTACCTCGCCCTCAAACCGGCGCCGCCTAATGCGCCGTTGGTCGCCCAACTCGCCCAGCACCTTGAGCAGGAACTTCAGCCCCCGCCGCCCCCGCCTCATCAACCTCCGGCCCGGACGGCGGAGGTCGCACCCCAACCCGCTCCCCGGGCAATAGTCGAGACCCCATCTCCAGTTCCTCCCACGCCACCCGCTGCCCAGCCTTCAGAACCGGTGCCACATCCCCGGGTGCGGATTGAAAAAGCGCCAGCCCAACACCGGGCTCCGGCGCCGACCGTGGCCGCCGCCCATGAGCCAAGACGCCGGCGGCATTTCCGGACCCCCACCGCTCCTGCACCGCCGCCGCGCCCTCCTGAGACGACCTCCGCGCCCGGGCCGACACCGTTGGAGGCAGTCAAATTGCGAGCTGAGCCGGACCTGCGGCCTGCGGGTCAATCCCCTCCCCGTATCGTTGGCCAGCCACAGGGGGCTCCCGCCACACCGATGGTGAGCACCTCGTCGCTCCCGTCAAGCATCACGCGGACCCAACCGGCGCCGGCCCCGCGTCGAGGCTTTCTCCAGCGATTCAACCCGCTCAACCTGCTCCATGGTGAGAGCAAACACTCCACGCAGCCGTCACAGGCTATGACTCGCATTGAGCTGTATAAAGCACAAACGTCAACCCCCATCGGTGCATCATCCACCCAGCCGAATGAGCCTGAGACGACAACGCCTCGCTACACCTATCGATCCCCTCCCAAGCCGAGTCCAGGCAACCGCGCCAACGCCGAGGTTGCCTTCCGGCGCGGGTTGCAGGCGCAGGAAGCGAAAAACCTATCCGAAGCGGTTAAGGATTATTACCAGGCAATTCGGGTCGATCCGAGCTACTTCGCCGCCTACTACAACTTGGGCCTCGCCTTCACTGGCGCCCACAATCTGCGCGCCGCCTTAACCGCCTACGAATACGCCCTGGCCCTCCAGCCCGGCTCCGAAAAGGCCCGCTACAACTTTGCCCTGGTGCTCAAGCAGGCCCATTACCTCGTCGATGCCGCCAACGAACTGGAAAAAATCCTCGCCGCCGACCCCAAAGACGTGCGCGCCCACCTGGCGTTGGGCAATCTCTATGCCCAGGAAATGCATCAGCCCGCCCAGGCCCGCCAGCATTACCTCCAAGTCCTCAGACTGGACCCCGCCAATCCCCGCGCGGAGGCCATCCGCTATTGGCTGGCCGCCAATCCCTGACGAGGAAACCTCAAGGGCTTGGGGCGCCTCTCTGACATAGTACGCTCAGGAAGGTTTCATACACAACGTCGCGGGTGTCGGCGTATTCCAGCCGAATGAGTTTTCCAGGGTGTTGGGAATAGATGATGCGCAAACCGCCGACCCGCAGCCGGCAGAAGCCCTCCAATGGGCCGCGCAAGGCCTTCACATCCCCGCGGCCCTCCGCCAGGCGAGGCAACGCCGCGCGAGGGCCAGATGGCGCCGGGGGAAGCACACGGGCGCGGAACCCGGCGGCGCCCTATACGCGCGGTGTGGGCCGCCGCTTTCGTTGTTCGGCCATCAAGATGAGCAGGCCAAGCGCGAACCGCACGTGGCAAGGCCGATGAACCGTGCCGCAAGTCCTTGCCGCGCAACCCGTCCCCTGTTTGTTATTCGTTGGAAGAATCGCTGGCGACGGGCTACTTCCTGGGGGTCGCCGGCTCGGGCTCGAAGCTACCGGCGCGGTCGGGGTCGCCCGTTCCCTTATAGATGGCGACCTGGGGATAAGGATAAAGGGGGCGGGTCATGACCAGTTTGCCTTGCGCCCTTTTAGAGGCGAGGAGCCTGTTGGGCGCCTGACCGTGCTCAACCCAATTGACAATGGCTGAAAGCCAGTCCACGTCCGTTGCGCCCGGGCCGCCGCCGCAATGGAGGCAGCCGGGAATCATGAAGAGGCGGCAGTAATTGGCGGCGTTGGGGTCGTGAGCCAGCACCTGGCGATAATAATCCACGGTAGCTTGCGGGGGCAGGGCGGTATCGGCCCAGCCGTGCCAGATAATGAGCTTGCCGTGGCGGGCTTTGAGCCGGTCGAGGTCGGGGTTGGTGGCGTTGAGGAAGGAGGCGGCGAGGCGGGTGTCATTGACAAAGTTAGAGAAGTTGTAGGTCGAGTAGTCCCAATCAGGATTATTAAAGACGAGGTATTTGAAAACCTGGGTGCCAAAGGCAAAAGTGAGGTCGGGGACGTGGTCACTGGCCACGAGCGGCGGCAGGGGGCCGACAATCCAGGCGAGCCATTGGTCGGGGACGCATTCGGCGGCCTCGGTGTAGCCGGGGCTGATGGGGCCCTTGGGGTCGCGCGAGCCCCGGTAAATGGCCTCAATGGCCTGGCGTTGCGCGGCGGTGAGACCGGGCACTTTCGACAGGTCGAAATGGACTGACGGAGGGTCTTGGATAATGCCATCCTTGAGGCCATCCTGGGCGTCGCATTGGGCGAGGATTCCAGCGGCGAGTTTCCGGAGGGCATCTTTGGTAAGCACGGTGCTGGTGAGGTGCTTGGGGTTCGGATAGAGCGCCTGGGCTATTTGGACCATGGTGGCGGCGAAACCGGTCCAGTCGAAGGCCGGGGCGCCTGCGACGATGCCGTCGAAGTCCTTGGGGTAGCGTTGGGCTTCCATCATGGCCTGGCCGCCGCCCCGCGAGCAGCCGTCAAAGTAGGAATAGACGGGGTCCTTCCGGTAATAGGCGCGGATGAGGGCCTTAGCCACTTCCGCCGTCCGATGAACGGCCAGGTAGCCGAAGTCCAACTGCGCCTCCAGGTTGTCCAGCGCCCAGCCAGCCATGTAGCCAGGCTGCCATTCGTGCCCGGTGTCCGTGCCGACGGTGGCGTAGCCGAGGTTGACGGTGCCTTGGACCGAGTTCTGAACCGTGCCGACGAATCCTCCACCCCCGCCCATGACGAACCGCTCGTTCCAGTCTTCGGGCAGCAACAACTCAAACCGGATGTTGCCGCCGATGACCCCCTTGACGTCCGCGTAAGCGGCGGCATGGGGATGTCTGTGTCCGTCTGGAACGACAGGCGCCACCGATTCCAGAACGACATCCGGCAGCCGCACTTGGCGAAGCGCATCCAGGCTGAGGTGGTCCGCCCCTTGGCCCAAGGCTGATGCAGCACCCCACAAGAGGACAAGCCCCGCCAGGAAGCTGTACTTAAGGTTGGCAAGCTCGACCTTCCGGCCGGGTGATGAAGAAATGGGATTCGCGGTATTCACAAGGACCGCAGCTTTGCGCGCCGGGATGGTTGGGGCAAGCCAAAAATCCCGTGCCGCCTCTCATGGTGCGCATCTCACAATCTTTGGAGGGGGTGTCGCTGGTTGAGGCCTTGACATTTTGGCTGGCGCGGGGAACTGTGGAAAACCAGTCCGGTAAGCCGCCACCCTTCCCTCCTTCTGGCCTTCACGCCACCGGGAGGTCTTTCAGCGTCGGACAGGTCGCCGCCAACCGATGCCAGCGTCGCAGACGCTCCAGATTCCGCTCCGCGTTGACCCGCTCCCGGACCCCCTCCGGCACCGACCCAAACCGCACCTCCAACAGCTCCAGCACAGCCTCTCGGCCGGCTATCACCTGCCCCCTTTTAACCCCCTGTTGGAGGCCCTTCTCAATGCCTTGTTGCAGGCCTTTCCGGATTCCAAACCGCTCCGCGCTCGTCACGTATGGCATACTTCTCTTCCTCTCAAATTCGCATAATTGCTCATGAAACCGGCTTTCCAGGTCGTCGGGCAACCGCAACAGCCAGTCCACCAACCGGTATAATTCCTGAATGTCCGCCTTCCCCAACCCCATCTCATACAGCCCCCGCGTCAACTCCCACTTCAACACCCGCCGCCGCTCCCCTCCCGTGCACG
>JAJYHY010000309.1 GCA_021784555.1 bacterium | reverse complement strand
ATGATGCGGGGCGGCGTCCTTTGCCTTCAACGGCCCCTTTCCCGGCCCCCGGCGGGGCTTTTAGCCTCGCCCACACGCGCCGAACGGCCCTTCCGGGCACACCCCGCCCGTCGGGGTCATCGGCAGTGGAATCGTTGGCGCCGCTCAGGCGGCCTCGGCCAGCACCGTCTCGGCCGCGCAGCGCCGCGCCAGCAACTGCCGGCCAATTCTCAATCTGGCCCTCGCCGTAACGGCCCAGCAGCCGGTCGGCCACCGGCAGGCTTTGGTCCACCTCAACCCCGGTTGGCGCGTCGTAGTCCTGGATGAGTTGGTGCTGGTCCCCATGGAAATAGGCCAGCGCCTCCCAGTGGGCCTCCTCGATGGGCTGCTCGCACAGGCCCAGCAAGCTGCCCTGGACCTTGGCCGAGAGTTCCCGGCCCACTTCCAGGTATTGGCCCACGGCCGCCCGCGCCCGGCATCGAACATCAGGTTCAAGTCGGTGGGGAAATGCACGCCGGTTTCCAGCACGCAGGTGTCCACCTTGAGGCGCAGGGGCTCCGGTCCAGAATCCGTCCCTTGAGGGTGGGATGCATCCGGATCCATTGCAGGCCCGCCAGAATGGGCGGCAACTCGTCCCGGCTGTTCAGCGGCAGTGGGATCTTCTCGATGGGGAGGACTTTGAGGTCCGGCTGGGCGTTGAAGGGTTGGCGCATAAATTGGCGCTTGCACCCAATATATAGCACATATATGCTCCCACCATGCAAGCAAAATCTTCAAAAATCTTGAAAATCCTCGACGGCCAAATCCACGCCCTCCAAGGCCAACTGGCGGCGCTGGGACCCATGCGCCCCGGCACCCTCACCCGCCAGTACCGCCAGCCCCAGAAGCAAAAAGGCCCCTACTACCAACTCAGCTACACCTATCAGATGAAGAGCCGCACCCAATACGTGCCCAATGTGGTTGCCCTTAGCTGCCGGTGAGATTGCTTCGGTTTTCTTTCAGGGAAAACGTGGTGGTCAGGCCGGGATGCGCCCGGCGAAGCCCTCTCGGAACGTTGGGTATTTGAAACGGTAGCCCAGTTCGGTCTTTAGTTTGCGGTTGGAGACCTGCTTGTTGCTCAGGCCGCGTTTGGAGGGGGGCGCAGGCTCGGCGGCTGGGGACGGCATCGGCTTGCCAAGAAAAGCCGACAGCCCCTGGAAGAACGCCCGTTGTGTCACCGGTTCGTCATCGACCACATTATAGACCTCTCCTGGCTGGCCACGTTCCAACGCGGTCAGAATGGCGCCGGCGACATCATCGCGGTGAACCATGTTCAAGACGCGGTCACCGGCGCCTTCGAGCCGGGCCTGCCCGCTCACGACCTGCTTCAGCCAGTAGCCCCGGCCCGGGCCATAAATGCCCGCCAGCCGCAAAACGATGGCGGGAAATCCCTTCCTGGCGGCTGAGAGAAGCTTATTCTCCGTCGCGACCAGAATTTTGCCGGTTTCGGCGGAAGGCTCTGCCGGGCTGGTTTCATCGACCGTCTCTCCGCCGGTTTGGCCATAGACACTGGTGCTGCTGGTATAGACAAACTTGTTTGGCGGGGCCGGTTGCAGCCAAGCCAGCAGGTTCGTCATCCCCTCAAGATAGGCCGCCTTGTAGGCGGCCGGCCCGCCGCCTAATCCTGCCGAGACGCAATCCACGACCCAATCATAGGCAGAGGGGAGCGCGGCGAGTTCCGTCGCTTGGGAAATGTCGGCGGAAAGCGGTTCGATTCCCGCCGCTTTCAGTTCCGCTTCCGCCGAACGGCTCCGGCGCAGGCCAAAGACTTTGTGTCCCTGCCTGACCAATTCCACACCGAGCGAAGACCCGATATAACCGCAGCCTGCGATGAGAACGCGCATGAGCAAACATATCACACGACCCCGGCACAGGGGAGCAGCCTGCGCGCACAGAGTGGGGCAAATTTGGCGCTCGGGTTCTCACCGCGGTTTGGACGGGCCGGAATGGTTGTTGGGGGCGCCTGTTTTCCTATCTATTGAAAGCACGCAGGCGCCCCTCTTCCTCAAGTATGCCGCCGCGTCTTTCGGCCTGCGCTGGCGCTGGGCGAGCGCCAGGTCGTCGAGTGGCTCAAGTTGCGGGAGATCCGCACCCAATTGCATCGCAAAGGCTATCGCCCGGTGGAGTTGCGGCTGTGGACCACGCTGCTGGCTCCCAAGGCGGCTCCTGCCCTGGAGTTGGTGGCCCTGTATGCCCAGCGTTGGGAGCACGAACTGTTCTACCGCGAGTTGAAGCGCCAGTTCCGCAAGGGCAGGGCAGGCAGAAACACGCAGCCTCCTACCTCAAGGAGAGGAGCGCCTCCATTCTTTCAACGCATCGCCTATCACTCCCCCACCCCATTAATCCGCAGACCCACTAACCAACTACTCCATACACCCCATCCCTCCACCACTCGACGCCCCCAATGTCACCCAAAGTGTAACAATCGCGTAACGGTTACATCTTCTCTAACTGCCTCCCTCCCAAGCGCCCGTGCCTCCCCAGCCCGTCTCGCCCCACGAACCCGCCCTCACCAACCCCGACCGCCGCACCGGCAAAATCGCCCTCCTCCCCCGGTCCACCCGCGACCAACTCAACACCATGCTCCTGGATGGGGTCCCCTACGCCGACATCATCTCCCGCCTCGGCCCTGACGCCCGGCACCTGACCGAGCGCAATCTCAGCGCCTGGAAAACCGGCGGTTACCAGGACTGGCTCCGCGAACTCCGCCTCACCGAAGCCATTCACGCCAAATACGAACTCGCCCAATCCATCATCCGAACCGCTCCCAACAACAACACCGCCAACCAAGCCCTCCTCCGCGTCATCGCCACCAACCCCTGCCACTTCCTCGCCGAGGAAACCATTCGCATCATCCAAGAGCAACTCGAACTCATGTAGGCCAGTCACCTGCAGAAACCTATAGAGGCCTATTGAAGCCCATTCGCGGATAAATACCTCTGCTATCGGGCGCAGCTCGACTGTACCACCAACGCTCTGCCAAATCCGAAGCCCGAAATCCGAAATCCCAAAGCACTAATGACCAAAACCGGCTTACGGACCACGAAATACTCGAAATACGCGAAAGGAGGGAGAAACCGAAACCAAGGGCGGGGAGCCGTTCACAGATGGCATCCACCCCACAGCCTGGCTCTAATGTCTTTTTTCGTGTATTTCGCATATTTTGTGGTCCTCTCCGCTAAACGGCCTGTTTTGAACATTTCCCTTTGCCGCTTATGAAATTGTTTCGGATTTCGGGTTTCGGGTTTTTCTAAGGCAGGGATGGTGGTCCCATTCAGGTGCATCCACCGCCGCCATCACGGTGCAAAAACTCTGCTTGACTCCCATGGCCGAATTCAAGAGAATGCGCATTGTTCCCGCGGCGAGCGTGGGCAGCTTGGCCGACGTCGCTAGAAGCTGAATATGAAACAGAACCGTAACGCGTTAGCCTTCACGCTGATCGAACTGCTCGTTGTCATTGCCATTATTGCCCTGCTCGCCAGCATGCTCCTTCCGGCCCTGGCCCGGGCCAAAGTGAAGGCCAAGGAAATTACCTGCATCAACAATCTCAAGCAGATTGGCTTGGGGTTGCGTATGTGGGCGGGGGATGAGGGTGACAAGTACCCGTGGAACGTCGCCACAAATCTCGGCGGCAGCAAGGATGCCTTCGATTGGACGGATAACTTCCGCGTCTGCTCCAACGAGCTTCGCGACACCCAGATCCTGGTTTGCCCCCTGGACGTCCAGCATAAGTGGGCCGCGACGAACTGGACGACGATGCGCGGGGATGTGAACGTCAGCTACTTGTTTGTCAAGAGCACCACCGGTGCGCTTACCAGGGACATCGTGGCCGGCGACCGGAACGTGATCGGCGGCGGGGGCGGCCTGGACCCGTCGTGGGGCATTTACCTGGGAACCTCCATAGACGCCGCCTGGGACCAAACCATGCATGTGCAAGCGGGAGATTTGCTCTTGGGCGATGGCAGCGCGCATCGAACGACCACGCCGATGCTCCGAGACCAGATTACCCAACTGCTCTCCACCGGCACCACAAACGTCATCTTCTCGAAGCCGCGGGGCATCTTCTAGACGTGAATTTCACCAATTGACACCAATGAAGACAATCACCCCCTCCCTCGACGTGACCACAATTCGTGCCGATTCGTGCAATTAGTGTCTAGCAGGCTCAGAATGCGCCAGGTTTCGTCGAGGTTGAGAGGCCAGCCCCTCCGTGGAGGGTGGAGTTCGAGGCTGCGCCATGCGGGATAGCAAGGTTACCGCAACGATAGCGGTGGCGGTGACGCTGGGCGCTTTCGCGAGCATTTACGTTTCAGTTTCGGGTGGATTATTCGGCCCTGCCGTTGATCGGGCCAGCCACGAGGCGGCTGGCGTAATGATGGCAAAGGAGGCACTGGCGCTGCTCCAACCCGGCGGCGAGATCACCGTTATTACTCGCGACACCCGCGCATTCAAGAACCCCGCCACTGATATTCAGATGGCCGGCTTCCGCAAGACGCTCCGTAGCGGCCACGCCAAGATCCACGCCGTTCTCGCCTTGCAAGTGGACCCGCTCCGGCCCGTTCGAGTCCCGGCAGGCGACTTCTGCCAAATTGTGCGCGACACGCCCGCTGGGAGCGTTGTTGTTTCGTTTATGGGGCCGCCGCTGCTCTCGGAGGCGCAATGGCTGCAATTGGGCAACATTAAACCCGCGATCATTGCCTTCTGTCCCGGCAGAATGGCGGAAGAGGTGGATTTGCGCCCATTTCTGAGGGCGGGCGTGCTGAAAGCGGCTATCGTGGAGCGGAGCGGCCTGGCCGGAGCGGGAATGACGCCCGGCACTTCGAGCGGTCGTTCTCAACGCACTTTCGTGACGGTTACAGCGGCAAATTTGGACCAATTGCCTCCTTCGCCAGCCCAATGAAAAGCAACGCGTCAGCCTCGTTGTGCCGGACAGGGATGCGGTCAAAAGCGTCGGTCAGTGGTGCCAGGCGCAGCGTGAAAGCGGCAGAGGACTGCCGCACTCCAAGACGCTATCGCGTCGTCCAGGACGCAAATAAGTCCGCACGGTCTAGGAGTGCGGCAGTCCTCCGCCGCTTTGGCCGCGGTTGGGAATTGACCGCCGGCTTTAATCGCACTCGCCGGGCAGGGCAGGGCTTCACGGTCACGGACCTCCTGGCAATCATAGCGATTGTTTCTGTTCTGCTGGCCATCTTCGTTGCCCACCTGGAAAATATGAAGCGCTCCAGCAGGTTGGCGCAATGCACCGCCAATCTAGGCCAGGTAGATAAAGCCGTCCTGGAGTTCTGCGCACAGAATGGCGGGACCTTCCCCGGCCCCTCGCCGGACGCGCGTGGCCCCCTCTGGTGGTGGTATAAAGAACAGGTCAAACGCTTCGCCGGCTGCTCAGGTCCGTCCTCGGCCAAAGACAAAGTATTCGCCTGCCCCAACGATCGCGGCTACTCAGACCCCGCGCCATTCCATGACACCCCTAGATTTGACTACGGCAGTTATGTGTTCAACGGCGTGACCTTGCCCGGAATGCCGAGCCTCGCGGGTCTGCCTCTATCCCGTGTGCTTCACCCCAAGAGGACACTCCTGGTCATGGAATGGACGGCGCACGCCCCCCTCTCCTGGCACAACAGCAAGACGGGCCGCAATAACAATCCTTTCTATTGCGATGCCCAGAGCGCCGTTGGATTCGTCGATGGCCATGTGAGCTTCACCAAGATCTACTATGACGGTTACGACCCCGCCTACACCCAAGACCCAATCGAAGGCTATGAGTACCAATACAGTCCGAAATAGCATCTCAACCGCGAATTCGTTGCTCCCTCCGGGCACATGGAGAGCCCTGCTCGCTGTGGCGCTGCTGGGCTGGCTCTGTTGCCCAGCCTTCGCCGGACCCACGCCCGGCCCGTGGGAGGCGATTTTCAAGGGCGTCGATCTGGCCCGGGGCACCAACACCCCCGGAATTGCCGGGAACTTTCCCCGGTTGCAGGTCGTGCGCTGTGTTCGGGTAGATCTGACAGACCAGGATATTCAGTTTTTCGCAACCCCTCCGGCGTCCAACCCCTCATTTGAGTCGCGCGAAACGATCACCCAGACCACCATGCATTTCCTGGAACAGTACCACCTCCAGGTCGCCTGCGACGCGAATTACTACGATACTCCTCAAGGCGCGCTCCCAGGCTCGGAAGGCGTCAATGCGGATGTCTACGGCCTGCAAATTTCTGACGGGGTGGTTGTTTCGCCGGCAACCTCCAGGGATTTGGCCGTCCAGGATCACCGGCATGATGCGGCGGTGCTCTTCACCACGAATAACCAGCCTAGGCTCGTCTTTGAGAATCGGCCGCCAGGCACCAACACCGCGGGCATCTATACGGCCGTATGCGGCTACTACCCCATCGTCTCTAATGGGGTGAACATCGGTGCCGCCACTATCACTGCTTATCCAGATAGTTGGAACCACCAGCCACAGCCCCGCACCGCGTTCGGATTCTCCAAGGATAACCGCTACTTCTACATAATGACCATCGACGGGCGCCAGATGGTGCCGGGGGCGTATTACAGCGACAGCGCGCTGGACACGGAAACGGCCTATTGGATCATGCAATTTGGCGCCTGGAACGCCGTGAACATGGACGGCGGCGGCTCGACCGCGCTCTACATGGCCGACAGCGCTGGCAAACCGATACCCCTGAATCATTCCAGCGACATGGCCCAGTACGGACATGACCGCTATGTCGGCTCCAATTTCGGTCTTTATGCCAAGCCTCTGCCCGGGTTCTTCAATGACATCAATGCCCAGCCGGACGACACCGCCGCCACCATCACCTGGACCACGACGGCTGCGGCCACCTCCCAGGTGAAATATGGACTGACAACCAGCCTGGACCTCCAGACCGACCTCCTGCCCGAAATGGTGACCAATCACGCTGTTCTCCTTGGCGGCCTCACGCCCAATACCGAGTATTATTTCTCCGCGGTTTCTGGTGACGGCACCACCCTGCACCAATCCGACAGTTATTATTTCACGACAACGAACTACGCTACGACCAACGCGATCTTCGACCTCACCAACACGTGGACCTATACCGACGACGACCTCGATGGCGTGAACTGGACCGCGCCAAGCTATGACGATTCCAACTGGATTGGGTCGGGGCCCGGCTTGCTCTGGGTGGACACGCGGGGTTTTGCCAATCCAAACATCCCCGTGCCGATGAACACTGAAATGCCTTACAATCCGGCGACCGGCTATCCCTACATCACTTATTACTTCCGCACGCATTTCAACTTTACCAACAGCCTGCGGGGCGCTTCGCTCGTGATTACCGATTATATTGATGACGCGGCGGTCTTTTACCTCAATGGAGTGGAGGTCTATCGCTTGCGCATGCCACCGGCGCCGACCCCGATTTATAACTCAACCCTGGCGCCCGCTTACGCCTGCGGCGGAGACGCTACCTGCCCTGATTACCTCTTCATTTCGGGCGATGCCATGACCAACCTGGTGGCGGGGGACAATGTCCTCGCCGCTGAGGTGCATAACTACAATCCCGGAAGCCCGGACATCACTTTCGGCGTGGCCCTGGGCTATACCGAGCCCTACGCCGTGAGCCCGCGTTTGGACATGGCCTTGTCGAATGGGGGCTCCGCGCTGAGCTGGAGCCGCGGCGGATTTACTTTGGAGAGTGCCAGCCAGTTGACCGGCCCATGGACACCCGTCTCCGGCCCATCCGGTCCCGTGGTGAGCAGCCCGTTCACAGTGACGAACACGGGCCCGGCCCGGTATTTCCGGCTCGAGCAATGAAACAGGTTCTCTCGAAAGCGGAGATTGTTCGGCGCCTGGAAAAGGCAACAGAAGCCGAGGATTATTTTCCGGGCGTATTAGGCAACCCAGTCACGTTTGCCGCGCGGTGGGGCTTGCCGCTGTCCAAAGGCTATCTCAAGTTCAAGCAGCAAGAGTTGCGCGCCGCCAAACGCAGGCGAACGCAAGCCGATGGCCGCGCCCATGGTTCGGTGAGATGTGAGGCGAGAACAGACCATGCTTCGTAGCGGCCCGGCACGCATGTCCGGCTGGAAGAATAAACCGCCAGGGAGGAACTCGGGGATGCGGGTGCAAGCTCGCGAGGCCATGTTTATGCAAACGCTTCCGCGATGAATTCCTGGATGAGGCTTGATTTCACGATTCCGAATGTGGAATGTTTGGTGGCGTATGAGTACCGCTGAAATGCTTTTCGAAAGGGCGAAGCACCTCCCGGAGAAACTCCAGACAGAGGCCCTGCACTATGTTGATTTTCTTTTGAGCCGCCGTGCCGCTGAGGGAGAGGATATAAATTGGAGCCGGTTCTCGGCGGAGCAGCTCGCCCGCCAGTATTGCTCGGCGGACGCCATTTACGACGACGAATAGACGCGCATGCACTTCTCCGCTGGAGATGTCCTGCTTGTGCCGATTGTGTTCAGCGACGGCAGCGGCGGCAAAAAGCGTCCCGTGGTTGTCGTTTATGACAGCGGCGATGCGGATCTGCTCGTGGCCCCGGTGACCAGCCGAGCGGCCCGCTCGCCGCGAGATGTTTCAGTCCTCAACTGGCAGCGTGCGGGGCTGAGGCTACCGTCCATCGCCCGACTCGAGAAGTTGGCGACGGTGGAAAAATCGGCGGTCGTCAGGACACTGGGACGACTTGCGCCCGGCGACTGGGAGACAGCCAGAGTTGCCCTGAAGCAGTTGTTCGCGGAAATCCTCGCTCAATAGTTCAAAAGACCAGAGTGCCCTCCGTGTTCCCGCCGAGCGAAGGCGCTGGCCGAGGAGCAAATCGCCGGTCACGTTTTCATCCGAGGCCATATTCGACTCCGCTGTCGCGAGCGTTTCCGCTATGAATTCCTGGGGGAAGCTTGATGTCGCGGTGCCAAAGGTGAGCCGATTTTTCAGAGAAACCTCACCCGCACCGCGATCAAAAATCGCGGGAGATTTGACTCCGCCACTTCCAACAGGACTTCGGGATGCTTGCGCGCGATTCTTAGCAGCACTTTTGCCGGCCCCGTGGGAGATCGCCGGCCCTGTTCCCAGTTCTGGAGGGTGTTTGCACTGATGCCCAGAACGGCGGCAAATTTCGACTGCGATAGCCCAAGTTTGCCGCGCACTTTCACCACGTCGTGTTTCGGATCAAATTTGAATGTCCGCGCGGCCTTCAATTCACCGCGTTGGATGGCCTTCGCCTGTTTCACGCTCGTTCACTGAGACGTAAAACGCAGACTTCACACACACCTTCTAGCGAGGCGAGCCTCAGACCCGGTTTGACACGAATTTCACGAATTGACACGAATTCGTGGTAATCCGTGCAATTCGTGTCTTCCCAAAAACTTGACCTGTTTACAACGTGTTTTGAACTTCCAGGACTCTAGTTCCGTAGGAACGGCATCCTTGTAGAAACCGCGCCCCCTTACCTTTCGCAGGCCCGTCAGGGCCGCCATCTCCATGCACCACAAAGATGCCGGCCCTGATGCGAAATGCCCAATGCCTAATACTCAATGAGACGGGAAAAGCGGTCTGTGGCCCCTCTTGTTAGATCACGGATTTA
Organism: bacterium; assembly: GCA_021784555.1. Taxonomy (GTDB): domain Bacteria; phylum Verrucomicrobiota; class Verrucomicrobiia; order Limisphaerales; family UBA8199; genus JAJYHY01. Next base: position 851 of record JAJYHY010000309.1, on the reverse strand, counting down.
GTGCCACCCTCAGGCGATAGAACCGTGCGGCCAGACCGAGGGGGTCTGAACACGTGTATGGCCCGGAGCCGACGATGTTATCCTGGAGGGTGGTCCAGGTGGCCGATGGGTGGAGAGAGTCGAGCCTCTGGATGGAGTAGGAGCGTCCGGGCCGGCGCGTGAATTGGAGGAGGCATTCGTTGGCGCTAATGCTCACTGAATCGAAGCGCAAATAATCGAGCGGATTCTGCGGGTCGGTGCCGGCGAGGTATTCCTGCAGGTTATCCATGCCGTCGTGGTCCGGGTCGCCCAGAGCGCCATTGTTTCCAGTTGCGTCCAGGGGATCGAGCCCGTGGGCAATTTCCCATTCGTCCGGCAGCCCGTCACGATCGGTGTCGGCCAGGAGCGACGCCGGGTTGACGGCGCCGGGGCTTGGCGGCCCGGCGGTCCAGTTGGCTGGGTCATCACCAAAGGCGAGGCTGGCGATGCGTTGGAGGGAGTCGCCCGTGCCGTCGGCGTTGGTTGGCCAGGGCGGGAGAGGCGAATAATCGACTTCTTCAACCAGCACCTGGGGCACAAAACCCGCGATGGGTGAGGGAGAGATTTCGGGCTTGTCGGGCTGATAAAGGGCGACTATCTCACCCTGGTTGTCAAGATGCCACTGCCACGGGCCGAGGATAGGCGTATTGGTGTCCAGGCCGTAGCGCGTGCGGAACCAGTTCAGCGAAGCCGGGTCGTGGACTGGGTCAAAGCCAACTACCAGCAGATAGGAGCGTGGCGGCATGGTGAGATTGGTTGGGAACGTATATTGCACCGCGCCGTCCAACCGCCAGACGTTCGTGGCATACAAAGGATCGAACAGGGGCACGGAT
>JAJYHY010000014.1 GCA_021784555.1 bacterium | reverse complement strand
AGGCCCAGTAGGATCGGATACACCAAGGCCAAGGTCATTTGTGAAAGTGAGTATCGCTGATTGGAGCGCGGATAACGCAGGTGCCGAGCGAGAAAATCGCGCAACTGCAGCACTCGCGTGAATTCGTTAAAAAAGAAGACTCCTCCATAGTGAGTCAAGCCCGCATGGTTGCAGGCGATTCTGACGTTTCTGGGTGAATGGCGCATTCTGAGGCTAACCTGACCGAAGGTGATGTTATCCTCAATGAGCAAAATGTGCGTGCTGAGCAATAAAATCAAGGCAAGGGCCAATTTTGCGCTGCGCGTTCACGCCGGATATAGGATTGAGGGCGCGCGGCACCACTTCTTTGTAAATGTCGTTGGCCACGCTCGGAGCGCGGCCGGGTTCGCGTCGCAGCAGGCCCAGGTCAATCACGTACTGCACGTCGTCATCGGACACGTCCTGGGCGAGGACCTCGCCGGCCAGAATGGGCTGGAGCACGCGGCGGACGCGCGGCTCGCGCAGTTTGTCCACCAATTGGTCCAGGTGCGTGTCGCGCCGCAGGATTAAGTTCTCCGCCGCCTGGCGCAACAGCTCCGCCGTTACGGCGCGGGTCCGCTCCTTGCCTTCCGCCATGCGAAAGCATGCTTCATAAGCCAGCGCATTGACCAGCCACGGTTGACCACGCGTCAGTGGTGGCAGCACATGATGAATGTCTGCCTTGCAGGGCCCGGCGGTGTTGAAAAAGCGTTTCATGCAATCCGAGCCTACCCCCGACTGGCTGCCGGTGCAACGAGCGATCCGATGGGCGACGTAATCCGGGCCTTGCGTGGAAATCCCGGTGAGGCGGCGGTGTTGCCTATTGAGCCGAACCAATCTGGTCGCGGCTAACCCGAGTATTTCCCAGCGCGGCAACGCCGCAACTAAACATCGAAAAGCTCCCTGGCAAAAAAATCTTTCAAAAAGAAAAGAAATTGAGAGAGAGTGATACAAGCGGGTAGGGCGCGCCGTCCTCCGCGCGCCGCAATACTCCAGAATGCTGCCGATTGTCCGGACGGCGGCGCGCCGAGGATGGCGCGCGGGGGCCCTCACCAGTCCAGGCTCAAGGCGCCCAATTCTTTTCTGATGAGCCCCAGGTCCCAGAGGAAGACCGAGCGTAGGTCATCCCCGGCAGTGGCCAGGAACCGGCCATCGCAGGAAAAGCACAAAGGCTGCCCTGTGTGCAAGGTGGCCAGTTCCGCGCCGTCGGGCGCCGAAATCAACTCGAGGCCGCTGTTTCGTCCGCGAAGCAGGGCCAGCATGCGGCCATCCGGAGAGAAGGCCATGGCGCCGTACATATCGCCGGCATGGTTTCTGGGAATGGCCGGGCCCGGCTGCCAGGACGGCACTCTCCAGAAGCGATATTCCTGAGCCGAGCCGGTGACCAGCCAGCAGCCGTCCGGGCTGAACAGCGGAACGGCATTGCCCTTGACCGGGAGCTCTTGGACCGGCCGCCGGACGGAGGCGTCCCATACCTTGACGCCGTTGCCCTTCCAGGTCCCTGTGGCGAACCACTTGCCGTCCGGGCTAATGGAGACCGAAGCCGCCATGCGATGGCCGCTGAGCGCCACCGGGCAGCCTGGATGTGCCAGGTCGAACGAGAGCAGGTCCGGGCCGCTTCGACAGGCCGCGATGAGGGTCCGTCCGTCCGAAGCGAGACCGCATGATTCGAGGCTGGAGCCGCAGAGGCTGGTTGGGGCGCCGAGAAGCGGCTCCCGAAACGGCTCGGCCCATTGGAGTGTCCAGGAGCTAAGTCCGGTCCATCCACTGACCAGCAGATGGCGGCCATCCGGTGTGAACAGGGCGGACCGGCAGTGCTGTGCCGGCAGATGAGCCACGAGGTGATTTGCGGGCAGTTGCCAGAGGTAGATGCCATCCGTGCAGGCCACCGCCAGGAGGCTTCCGTCCGGGCTGAACCGGCCGCCCCAAATCACGCCGGTCCGTCCAAGAGAGCGGCACTCGCGAGCCGGCTCGACCCGCCATATCCCGGCCTCGCGATTTCCGACGCTGAATCCGAGTCTGCCTCCGGGGCCGAAGGCGATGGGGACCCACCTGCCTGGGAGGCTGAACAAGGCGCATCCCAGCTTTGGGTCCCAAAAGCGCGTGGTGCCATCCCAGGCGCTGGTCACCAGGATGTCGCCTTCGCGATTGAAGAGCGAGGCGGTGACACTGCCGACGTGGCCTTGCAAGACCGCTTCGAGCTTTCCGGTGCCCGTTTGCCGGAGGTAGGTTCGTCCATCGGCGCATGGGCATGCCAGCCAACGGCCGTCTGGGCTCCAAGCGGCCAACCCAATGGCAGCCGGGTGGTTGAAACGCTGTTCAATGTGTCCAGAGGCGGCGTCGATGATGAGCACCGTGGGATTTTGCGCGCGCGCGACGGCCAGGCGTCTTCCTTCAGGATCGTAAATGACCGCATTGAGGCCGGGTGGCATCTTCAGATGCCTGAGTTCCTGCCCGTGCGGCAAATCATAAAAGCGTATCAAGCCGTTGTCTTCGGCGACGGCGACGACCTGGCCGCCGCGGGGCGGGAAAGCCACGCAACGGCAGGTCATTGCCTTGGAAAGGACCGCTCTGGCAGACCGCAAATCCCAGACCAGGACCCGGTTGGTTTGGGGACCGAAGTATCTCTCGGCAAGCCAACGGCCATTGGGGCTGAAGTCGAGGCCGGCCCATGCCGGTTTGCGCGGACTCACCAGCTCGAGTAGCTTACGGTCATCGTCGGCCCGACGCAGGGTTATCCCCCCCCCGGGCAGCGCTTGGGCGTAGCGCCGGAGTTCGGCGTCGAAGGCCAATCCTCCGGGAGCAATCAGCGACGCCCCATGAAGTCTGCGCTCCACACGCACACCCGGCAGCGCCAGACACGCGATGGCCACGTTGCGCAATTCCAGAGACGGCCGGATGGCGGCCGCTTTTCGCACCACTTCCAGTCCATTGGAGCGGCGCCCAGGCTGCCCGCTCCAGCGCAGTGCCCGCGCTTGAGCCAGATAAGACGCATAAAGTTCCCGAACCGCCTCCTGCTCGGCACGGGCGGCCCGGCGGCGGGCACGCTCGGTTTGGCGCCATTGCCATGATACCGCGGCAAAACCCGCCGCGGCCAGGAAGAGTACCACGCCAAAGAGCAAGGCCACCACCGGTTTGCGCCGGGCCCATTTCAGGACGTGCTCGGCGGCTCCTGCGCGCCGAGCGCGAATCGGTTCCCGGCGCAACCACCGTTCGAGCTCCTCCGCCAGCGCGTCGGCCGAGGCATAGCGGCGTTGCGGGTCCTTTTCCAGGCACTTCAGGCAAATCGTCTCCAAATCGCGGTCCGCTTGGGGGTTGAGCGACCGTGGCCGCGCCGGCTCTCTTTCAAGCAGGCTGCGAAGCGTCTCCAATTCAGTGACTTCGGCAAACGGGGGCCGCCCGGTCAGCAGGAAATACAGAATCGCCCCCAGTCCATAAATATCGACCGCGGTGGTCAACTGCTCGGCCTTCCCCGCGGCCTGTTCGGGCGCCATAAAACCGGGGCTGCCCAGAACCGACCCGCTAACGGTCAGGTGTCTATTGGCGCCCAGACTCCGCGCCAAACCGAAATCGGAGACATGCGGCTCGCCCCGCGAATCGAGGAGGACGTTGGCGGGTTTGAGGTCGCGATGCAGAACGCCCCGCTGATGGGCGTGGTGAACGGCCCAAGCCAGGGTCAGCAGCAGTTCGGCAGCCCGTCGATTGCCAAAGCGGGACGTGGCATTGCAGGCCTCGGCGGCCAAATTGCGCCCGTTGACCCACTGCATGCTGAAGTAGGGCTGCCCGTCCTGCACCGCGATGTCGTAAATCGCCACGATGTTCGGGTGCTCGAGGCTCGCTCCAGCTTCCGCCTCGGCATGAAACCGTTGGATTTCGGCCTGGCTGGCCAAATGCCCGCCTACCATCATCTTCACCGCCACCGTGCGGCCCAGGCTCACCTGCCGGGCCCTATAGACCACCCCCATGCCGCCCCGCCCGATTTCCTCCAGCAGTTCGTAATCGCCAAATCTCGGATTCGTGCCTGGTGGCAGAACCAAAGTGGAAAGCATCTTCGCCAAACACCGGGGGCAGAGCCCGGCTAAGAAGAAGTCGTCCGGCAGCGGTTGCCCGCACGCAGCACACTGTTTGTGTTCGCCCATGATTCCGAATATATAAACAAACTCCAGCGGCTTGGGTTACTCTCGAGTGCCAAAACGCCCCGGCCGTCAGGCCAGAGCTTTCTTCTCAACACCTACTCAATAAGCAATTCCAACAAGTACCGCATCTCGGCTTCCACCTCGAAGGGGCTTTCCACGGTGCGGGCCACCTCTTCGCGCAGCAACTCGCCGTAACGATGCCGCAATCGATGCACCGCCACTTTGACGGCCGCGGCGCTCAAGCCGAGTCTCGCGCCCGCCCTGGCGTAATCCTCACCCCCGCCCTCGTTCGAGAGAAAGCATTTCAAGACCTCAAACCTCTCCCTCTCTCCTTCCCGCTCAAATTCGCCGCCCAAACCAAGCAAGGCGCGGTCCAGCAGCGCCAAAGCCCAGTGCCGATCGAAAAGCTGCTCCGCGCTCAGACCGGGCGCCCGGACCGCCAGCAGGCGTCCCTCCGCCAACCCCGACTCCAATGGGATGGGGATTCGCCCGCCGCCGCGTTTGGCGGCGCAAGTGCGCTTGGCTTCGTTGGCCAGGAAGTGCCGCAGGAGAACCAGCAGGAACGAGCGGAATTTGCCTTTGCGCGGGTCCAGGCCACGCAAGGCATCCCGGGCCAACAACTGCGCGAAAAAGCTCTGCGTCAGGTCCTCCGCGTCATGAACCTCGCGCCCGCTGTGGCGAATGAGCGCATAGACCGGCTGCCAGTAGGTCTGACAAAACCGTTCCAGGGCCGCCGCCCGGCGAGTGGAGTTCTCCTGGCCGACCTCCAGCAGGACACTCCAATGGGTGGTCTCGAACCAGCCGGGCGGCGAGGACGCGGGATGAGGCGCCTCGCCGCGAGCCGAGGCGATGGAGCCGCCGCGCGCCGGCCCGTTTGAGGAAACGCTTTGATGTCTGCGGTTCATGCGCGACCGATCTGCCTAACCCACTCAACTAGCATGGAATTATAGCGACTGGCGGCCACTTGGCGAGATAAAACCGCCGGTTGTTTTTACAATTCTCAATCCCTTACGCCCGGATGACCGTCACGGCTCGGGCGGCGGGTGTTTCGCCCTGTTCGGCGCGCGTGCGTTGCTCCAGAGGGGGTTGGCCGCCGCGTTGATCAAACAGGACCAACCAGCCCGTGCTCAGGCCCGGCCGCGCCAGGTAACCGTCCAGTTGCGCTAAACCTTCCTCCAATGGGTCCGGGCGTCCGTCGCGCCAAACCTTCAATTCCAAGCCCAGCGTCTCGCCTGCGTAACGCAAGCACAGGTCCATGCGCCCGGTGCCGACCGCGTACTCCCGTTCAATCGTGCCTTCCCCGTTGGTCACCCGTTGCAGAAAAGCCATCAACACCAGGTGCGGCGCAATCTCCGGGTAATCGGTTGTCCGCAAGAGCGGCTGGCCGTGTTGCCGCCAGAATTTCAAGAAGGCCTCCAACAACGCGGCCAGGTCAATCGTCCATCCGCCTTAAGCCAGGTCGGATGCAAGGCTGGAATAGAATCCTGAGTGGCCACGTTTAGCATCCGCGGAAGTACTTGCTGGTAAAGCGCGTTGGCGACGCGCAGGCCGGCGCCTCGCTCCCGGCGCAACAGGCCCAGATCAATCAGATACTGGATGTCGTCTTCCGGCACGTTCACCAATTCGGTGCCGCCGAGTAGCGGCGCCAGCACCCGGCGCACGCGCGGCTCGCGCAGTTTATCCACCAGTTGGTCGAGGTGCGTATCGCGCCGCAGGATCAAGTTCTCGGCGGCCTGGCGCATCAGTCCCGCGCTGACGGGGCGTGTGCGCTCCTTCCCCACTGCCATCCGAAAGCACGCTTCATACGCCAGCGCATTGACCAGCCACGGCTGGCCATGTGTCAAGCGCCAGGCCTCGGCCAGCGCCTCCGCCGTGAATTCCTGCCCGGTTTCGCGCGTGTGCAGACTGTAAAGCTCCGCCACCTCGCGTTGGGAGAAATCGCCTAACCGGAGCGATTCCGCCCTAATATTGAAAGCCCTGCCGCCAGTGATAATTTCCCGCGTGCGGCTGGAATGAATCCGGTAATCGCGCACGTCGCGCACCCCGCAGAGGAGGACCGTTTGGGGGAAGGCCTGCGGGCGATCGGCGTAACCGGCCCGGAGTTGTCGCAAAACCGATATCAACGTGTCTCCGACCAACGCGTCGATCTCGTCGATCAGCAGCACCAGCGGCCTGGGGGTTTGCCGCGACCAGCGGGTCAACAGAGAAGTGAGCGCGCCGTGCGGGCCGGAGACTTCCAGCGCCGCCACGATATTCTCCACGGGGAAGCGGTCCTCAAGCACCAGCGCGGCGCGATCCGCGAGCGCGGCAAGCACCGTGTGAATCCCGGCGCGCACGTCCTCACGCGCCGCCTGGGCGGCTTCGATATTGAAATACAACGCCCGCCACTCGCCCCGTTGATTCAAATGCTCCTGCAACGCGAGCAGGGCCGTCGTTTTGCCGGTTTGCCGCGGGGCGTGGAGCACGAAGTACTTCTGCGCGGCGATGAGCGCCTCCAGCTCATCCAGATTCAAGCGCGCCAGCGGTGGCAGGACATAGTGGATATCCGGCTTGCAGGGTCCAGCGGTGTTGAAAAAGCGTTTCACGCAGCCGGAGCCTATCCCCGGACCGGCGCCCCCCGCAACGAGCAATTGGACGGACCGGTCTGTAACCGCGAGGGGATTTTGTTGTTCCTCATTTTAGAATTGCGGCCGTTTAGGGCCGTTATTTCAGAAGAGATACATGAAAAGCGTACGATTCTCAACTTGGAGACGGAGAGGGCTGGCGCCGCTTCTGCTCTCGTTGGCGGTCTGCTCGGTTATTAGCGGCGTGGGCAGGGCCTATGCTGGCACCTACGCCGAGTGGGTCCAAGCCCATCACTTGCCTTGGAACCTCAGCAGCGAGACCAATGCGCCCGCCGGCGACGGCGTCCCCAATCTGCTGAAGTTCCTCCTGGGCCTGGACCCGATGACGCCGGCGCCACGGCCGCTGCCGCCGCTGTTTCAGCCGATCCTCGTTGAGGGCTTTGGAGTAGGTGTTTTCACACTTTACCCGACGAGCACGAACCTGTTCTCAGCGCAAGGTGTGCGATTTAATTTCTACGTTTCGCAGGACTTGCGCACTTGGACGCCCTACTCCCCTCCGTACCCTCTCCCTCTGGAGCCCCCGCTCTTTCTGGTGTCCACCTCGCGGGTGGAGTTCGTGCGGTGGAGCGTGGAGTTCAATTCCTTCGACCGGTTCATCACCGGCCCAGCCGTGCCGGTCATGACCAACAGCGTCGGCCCCGGTGGGGCGACGCTCACCGTGCCGGCGACGGGCAGCCCGCTGGATGGCCTGGTGCTCCAGGTGCCCGCCGGCGCCTACACCAACCAGCAGACCGTGGCAATTAGCTACGCTCCAATCGCGGCGCACAATTTCCCCGCCTCGCTCAATCCGGTGACGCCGCTCATCCACATTGACAACGGCGGAGCGCTGGCCAGCCAGCCCATGACGGTGACCGTTCCCGTGAGCCTGGCCACCAACGAGTTCGCGATGGGCTTTAGCTATCACCCGGACACCGGGGAATTGGAGGGCATGCCATTGCTGGCGTTGTCCACCAACTCGATCACCGTGGCCACGCGCCATTTTTCGGACTTCTTCATCTCGAAGATTCCCTTCAGCTTGCTGCCCAATAGTGTGGATTCGGGCTTCCGGCCCGGCGTGGATGATTGGGAATTTGAGAATGACGGCACGTTCCTGACACCTGACGGCCAATGCTCCGGCCAGTCACAGTCGGCCATGTGGTACTACTGCGAGCAGACGCGCAACGGCGCTCCGCACCTCTACAACCTCTACGACAACTCGCTTTACTCCTTCCTCACGCCCGATTTTGGAGACGACAACGTGGTGGGGCTTAAACTTGCCGCGCGCGTCGAGGCCGACACCGACTGGGACAGTCTGGCGAATTGGTTCTGGGACAACAGCGGGGTTTCGGATTGGCTCACGCTTGAAGCGTTCACCTACTCGATCTGGGTCACCGGCGAGCCGCAGGGAGTGGGCCTCTATGCGCCCGGGTCGGGCCACGCAGTGGTGGCCTATCGCGTCTGGAACGGATTTATCTTCGTCGCCGACCCGAATTATCCGGGCGTTACCAGCCGCGTGATTGATTATGACGCGGCGAGCGGCAGCTTCTTGCCCTACTTGTCCGGCGCTACTGCAGCCGACAGTGGGACCGCCTACACCAACATCATTTACGCTGCCAAGAGCAGCGTCAACAACTGGGACCAGATTGGGCTGGAGTGGTTGGAATTGTTCGCGGGGACGATTGGAGCGGCCGACTTCCCGGTTTTCCAAATCTCCGTGACCGAATTGCAGAACGGCAATGTTGTGGATGTCGGCAAGGTGACCACCGATCAACCCACCGAGAAGCCGATTCGGACAGGGGCCGACGAAGTCCAGGTCGGCGCGTCCTATGTGAGCGGGCCGGCCATCGACGGTGATGCGGAAATCTCGGTCTTCGACACCGACGGCTATCAATTGGACTACGGGGGTTGGGTCCCATTGGCCAGCGGCACCAATGAGCTGGGCGTCGAGGTCTCTGCCAAAACGGGAACAGCCGCAGACGCATCGTGGGCCGGTTTCGCCTGGCTGACGGTCGTCCGCACCAATCAGGACTGGATCTTCGCCATCCAGGAAGACACGGTCTTCGATGGCCCGCGGGTTGTGACCAACTACCTTGATGGTGACGGCTGGGAGTGCGGCCAAAGCTTCTATGCGTACAAAGACACGGGGCTTCAGACAGCCCATGGGCACTTCTTCGATCCCTCGGCCAAAGATGCGGGAAAGCACATTCAGTCTATATGGATCGACCACGCCGGTTCAACGTCGGACTGGACGAACATTCTTCGGATAGACGGCAACATAGCGCCGGGCGGGCGATGGGAACGGAGCACGCCAGAGGAGAGCCCGACGAATTGGGAAATCCACCTCATAGGGGACGACTCGTATTACTGGCCCAATTATATATACGTGAAGGCGACCGGCGACGAGCACGCGAGGAAGCAGCCCCTCGTCTGGTGGGAAGAGTGCTCGAGCGGCTTCGACCGGAATCGCCGGGAGGACTGGAAATCTACCGGTGCGAACAGCGTTCAGTACTGGATTCTCACCGAGGACTATGACTGGCAGTACGTCGAGTTTTATTTCGGCGACGGCGTGTGGGGAGACGATCTCTCCACCAACTGGCCGGACGGTCCGCATACGGATGTCAGCTTTATACCGCACGCGAACATCTTGGGGCTTTCAGCGGGGCAGGATCAGGCGGGTGGGGCCGAGCCGGACGCAGATACGGACGCGTGGCACTCTGAATCCAGCGGCGAATACTATTACTATGATATCTTCCGATGGTATAAACAGGACTGTGATGTGACCCTGCCCCACGCCTGGAGCGTCCGGACCGGCTCTGCAGACGCGCCCGTCGAGCTCAAGAGCGAGCTCGAAAGCGAGCCGCCGCCCAGCGACCTTCCGCCGTTCCTCGACGGAATCGAATTCGAGAGGGACTACATCGGGGACGAACTGAAGGAACTTCAGAAACGGGGGATTGACCCCCCGGAGTACGACATCCAGATGAAACTGAGCGAACCATAGTGGCCGAACAAATCCATTAGATACACGTGAAAGCGAACCTCCTCGAAACTCCGCGCGCACCCGAATCCGTCGTTGATGAGAACACGGCCTTCGCCCTGGACCTCTATCACTAGGTCAAGGCCAGCCCAGGGAACCTCTTCTTCTCGCCTTACGGCATCTCGGCTTGCCTGGCGGTAGCTTATGCCGGCGCTCGCGGCGAGACCGAAAGGCAAATGAGCCGAGCCCTCCATTTCGCCCAGGAGCAGGGCCGGCTCCATTCCTCCTTCGGCCAACTCCGGCGGCAAGTGAGCGAAAGCGGAGAGCAGGCGGACATCGAACTGAACGTGGCCACCGCGCTCTGGTCGCAAGCAGGCCAACCCTTGCTGTCCGCTTTCCTCACGATTGCCAACGACGAATACGCGGCCGACATCAATGAGGCTGACTTCGTGGGTGACGTGGACTCGGCTACCGCTGAGATCAACCGCTGGGTGGCAAGGCGGACCCGGGACAAAATCCAGAACATCCTGCCACGCGGCAGCCTCTCCGTCCTTACCCGGCTGGTCCTGGCCAATGCCATTTACTTCAAAGGCGCCTGGGCCGGGCCGTTCGATGAAGACTTTACGGTTGCCCAGCCGTTCCACGTTTCGCCCGCCCGTCAGACGGAGGCGCCGCTCATGCACCAGTTCGACGAGGCCGGGTACATGGAGAACAGCGAGTTCCAGGCGGTCGAGCTTCCCTACCGAGGCCGCAAACTCGCCATGCTGATATTGCTGCCGCGCCAGATGGATTCGTGCTCCATCTTGGAAGACCGGCTGACCCCCGCGGTACTCGCGCGCGCGCTCGGCAAGATGAAGCAACAAACGGTGGAAATCTTTCTGCCCAGGTTCAAATTGGAGTACGGGTTCGACCTCAAGGACGCCTTGGCCAGGATGGAGATGCGGGACGCATTCGCGCCTGGCCAAGCGGACTTCTCGGGCATAGACGGAACGAGGCGCCTTTATATTTGGGGTGTCTTCCACAAAGCCTGGGGCGAGGTCAACGAACTAGGCACCGAAGCGGCCGCGGCAACCATCGTGCCGGGCGCGGCTTGCGCTCCGCAGAAGCCGCCCCCGCCGCCACCCGTGTTCCGGGCCGACCATCCCTTCCTCTTTTTTATTCGCGACATCCGCTCCGGCACCCTCCTGTTCCTGGGGCGGCTGGCCAGTCCTTAGTTGGAGCGCGCAGCTAGCCTCGACAGGCCTGCCGTCCGCTTACAAAATCACGAGGGTCTCAATGTGAAAAGCAGCCAACAGGGTGGGGTTGAGGACGGTGTCATCGGTGCCCGGCAGGAACTCCGGCGGGCCGCAGATCACCGACAGATCCGGGTAGGTAAAAACGCCCGTGGCGGCAATTTTGACTCTCAAATCCGAATTGAACGGAACGCAGGGGCCGCCCTTGAGCCGGTTCCGCAGTTCGCCCGCCAGGTTGGTCGCAGTCAGGCTGTGCCGGATTGTCCCGCCCGCCATGGCGAACATCTCGCCGCCGAAGAATTCGCTCTTGAACTCCGGCGCACGTTCGATGTCGAGGTATTCCGCTTCGGTTAACTGAGACAAGGTTTGAGCCGGAGCCATAGGGTCTAGAACCTGGCAGCGTTTCGGCACAGAAGCAAGTGCTTCCAGCGCAGCCGAATTGCCTGTAACCGGCGGAAGGATTTGTTGTTTCTCCTTTTGAGCGGCAGGTGGCGCCAAATTAGTGCCGCCGTTGCTGAACAGAAACCTATGAAGGCAAAGACGAATGACAGGCACACGTCATGAAGACAGCTCTGCGCGATTGCTCCTCTGCCGCGCGCCCATTAGCGGGATATGCTGCTGCCTGTCGCATCTGGCCAGCTAGTGAACTCCCTCAACCGAAAGCTAAACCGAGGCGGCCTATGAAAAGCGCCAAGTCTGAGACCGGAAGTCTGAAGGAAATGCGAAACTCGAACGGCGCAAGAGGCCCGTGCCCTGGCGCGGAGTTGCGGGCGACCACCTCGTCATCCGGCAATCGGTACGCCCTCCGAGGACCGTCGCGTCTTTTCAGCAAACCCTGCTTCTGCGCGGTTTCCTCACTCGTGGCGGTCCTATGGCTGACCATCTCGGCCCCAGCGCGCGCGCAGGAGGAATTTCGCGTCGATTGGTGGAGCGTGGATGGGGGCGGCGGCACCAGCGCCGACGCGTTGTTCAGCGTAAGCGGCGCCATTGGCCAGCCGGATGCGGGCGCTATGACCGACGGTGTCTTCACGATTGCCGGCGGGTTCTGGCCCGTTGGCCTGGAATCGGTGGCCCCGCCGGTCGTGGCGCCCGCCATTACCCAGCAGCCGGCCAGCCAGACCGTGGCCGCGGGAGCGACAGTCACATTTAGCGTGGTCGCCGCCGGCACCGCCCCATTGAACTATCAATGGCAGAAGGACGGAGCGGACCTGGCCGGAAAGACCGATTCGACACTAACCTTGAACAATGTGCAGGCCTCGGAATTTGGCGATTACCTCGTCGTGGTCAGCAACGCCGCGGGCTCGGTCAGCAGCCAGCCCGCCAGGCTACTGCTCACCAGCCGGCCGGCAATTGGAGACCTATTGCTGAACCCCGGCTTCGAGAGCGGTCTTGCGAATTGGACGACCCTCATGGGGACCCCGGCCCTGCGACCTGCCGACCCGCTGCCTTTTGAGGGAACGCAGTATCTCTACGGCAACAATACGGCAGTGTTCGCCGTTTCGCAGGATGTCGATTTAGTCGCGAGCGGCGTTTCGGCCACAAACATTGATGCGGGCCTCCTCTGGGTGGACTATGGAGGCTATCAAGCAGGTTGGGGAGATGGCGATTTCGGGGTGATATCCGTTCAGTTCCTCAATGGCGCAATGGCGGAGGTTGGGTCTGACGCCTTGAGTTCGTTCACTTCCGACCACCAATGGCTCGGGAGAGAAGCCACGGTCGTCTTGCCGCCCGGCACCAGGACGATTCGCTATACCTTCACCGGAACTCGAGAGTCCGGTTCGAATGACGACGCCTACTTGGATGCTGCGTTTCTCACTGTGACCACAAACGCCCGGCTCGACATTCGGACCTCACACGCCGGCTCACAAGTCGAGTTGTGCTGGGATACCGTGACGAACAATCTGTATCAGTTGCAGCATACCTCGTCGCTGACTGCCAATGGTTGGCTGCCATTAGGGGGCATGATCTCCGGCGATGGCTCCCGCTTCTGCACCAACGATACAGTGACTTCAGGCGAGGCACGGCGGTTTTACCGGTTGGTCATTACAAAGTCCCCCTAGCCGACCGTGAACTCGCCAACAGTCCAGTACCCTCGCCGCGAGCGCACCGCGCAATGCTCTCGCGGGGCGCGCCACATCAGACGGCTGCTCCCAAATCGCGATTCCTCGAAACACACCATGAAAACCAATTCGAAACCTGAAATCCGAAGAGCGTATCCGAGCCTGCCCCGGCGGGTTCCCCTCGAAAAGCGAATCTCCGAACGGGCGCCTCGAGCGCCGAGCGCAGGCGGCGTTCGACGCGCCAGGTTCAAGCCGCACTGGCCGTCCATGCTGGCGTTGGTCTGGCTGTCGGCGGTCCTCACTCATCCTTCAACGGCGTTCGGCCAGGGCACGGCGTTCACCTACCAGGGCTGCTTGAGCGCGCGAGGCCAGCCCGCCAACGGCCAATACGACGTGATCTTTACCCTTTATGCTTACGGCAGGGGTCCCGAGGGAGTTGTTGGCCACTCGCTGACCAACCTGGCCGTAATTGTCACCAACGGGCTGTTCACCGCCACGCTCGACTTCGGGCCCGGCATCTTCACCGGCAGTCCACGCTGGCTGGAGATCGCCGTGCGGCCCAGCGGCGCGCGAACTGGCTATCACGTGCTGACCCCGCGCCAGCAACTCACGCCTTCGCCCTACGCTATAATGGCCGCCAGCGCGACCAACCTCCTGGGCGCTTTGCCCACCGGCGCGGTGGGGAACGGCTCGGGCAACGTCGCCGGTCCGGACGGCGCCGTGGTCAGCGGGGGCTGGAGCAATCGCGTCAGCGGGTCTTGTGACGTTATCGGCGGCGGGCGCGAAAACGCCAGCGCGGACGTGTACGGCACCGTCGGCGGTGGCTACGACAATCAGGCGCTAGGCGCGGACGCGACCGTTGGCGGGGGCGCGCATAACGTCGCCAGCGGCACCGGGGCCGTCGTCGCGGGCGGGGGAGTACGCGATGGGCTTTGGCCGTCCGGAACGCCCAGCGGAAACCGCGCCAGCGGCCAAGCCTCCACGGTGAGCGGCGGCTTCAACAATCTTGCCGGCGGGTCTTATGCCGTTGTCGGCGGGGGGTTCTCAAACAGCAGCACGAACGATTACGCCACCGTCGGCGGCGGTGGCAACAACATCACCGGCGCGCGTTCTTCTACCGTGGCGGGCGGTTTCCAGAACCACGCCCTGGGCCTGGATTCGACCGTGGGAGGCGGCTATGCCAACACCGCCGGCGGGACGCAGTCCACCGTTCCGGGCGGCTACCATAACCGGATTTCAGCCAATGCTGAATACGCGACGATTAGCGGCGGCGCCGCGAATACGATAAACACGAATGCCGGCGGGGCGACCATCGCCGGCGGTTACTGGAACACAATTCAGACCAACGCCTGGGAGTCCACCATCGGCGGTGGCTACAGCAACAGCGTGACTGCTCCAGGCGCGTTTGTCGGCGGCGGCGGATACGACGGCTTCGCGAGTATCGGCAATATTGCCAGCGGGCTTGCTTCAACCATTGACGGCGGCTTGGGTAACGGCATCGGCACGGGCTCGGACTATAGTGCCATTGGCGGCGGCTACCTGAACCAGATTCAGCACGGCGCCAGTAGTGCCGTCATCGGCGGAGGGTTTGGCAACACGATCTGCGCTGTTGATTTCCTCAACATTGCCAGCTCGACCATCAGCGGAGGCATGACGAACCGCATCGGGCAAGACGTCTTCGACGGCACGATCGGCGGAGGCCTTTTCAACCAGATTCTGGCCAACGCCAACGCCGGTACCATCAGCGGGGGCGAGCAAAACACGATTCAACCCCAGGCCTTTGACGCCACCATCGGCGGAGGCTATGGCAACCGGATTCTGGCCAGCGGCAACGCCGGCACCATCAGCGGGGGCGAAACAAACACGATCGGCACCGTGACACGGGACTCCGCCATCGGTGGCGGCGATGGGAATGCGATCCTCGCCAAGGAATCCACCATCGGTGGCGGCGACTGGAATAAGATTGATGGCGGGGCCCTCTGCGCCACCATCTCTGGCGGCGCAGACAACGAGATCGCCGCCGATTGCCAATTCGCGACCATCGCTGGCGGCATGGACAATTGGGCCTCAAGCAGCTCTGCCACTGTCTGCGGCGGCGGAGGCAACCTGGCGAGCGGCGGGTTCAGCACGGTTGCAGGCGGCAACATGAACGTGGCGGGCGGCGATTACAGTTTTGCCGCCGGCGATCACGCCAAAGCCACCCGGAAAGGAACCTTTGTGTGGGCGGATTCCATCAATGCGGATTTCGATCCTTACGCGCAACTCGGGTCGCAGGGGGACAACAATTCCTTCAACCTTCGTTGCACAGGCGGCTTTTACGTCGTCACGGCAGTGGATGCCAATGGGAATATCACCGCCGGGGGGTATTTCAATAAGAGTTCGGGCGGGTGGAAGGAGCTCAGTGATCGCACCGCCAAGACGAACTTCAAGGCCGTGGACCCAAAAACCATTCTCGACCGCCTGGCAGCGATTCCCATCCAGGAGTGGAGCTACATCAGCGACCCCGAAGCAAACCGCCACCTTGGCCCTACGGCGCAGGATTTCGAGGCCGCGTTCGGTTTCGGCGTCAGCGAGGGAATGGGCGGGAAGGAATACCTCAGCTCGATGGACGTGGCGGGCGTGGCGCTCGCCGCGATTCAGGGCGTGAACCAGAAAGTGGACGAGCAAAGCCGGAGGTCGGAGATCAGAAGCCAGAGGTCAAAGGCCCGAATCCAGGCGCTCGAGGCGGAGAACACGGAATTCAAAGCCCGTCTGGAAAAGCTCGAACAGAAGCAAACGGAGATCACGGATTTGAAGCGGGAACTCACCGGCCTCAAACAACTCGTTCATTCCCTGACTCCAAGACTCGCTGATTCGAGAAACGGAGGCGCGCAATGAAAAAACCGAAACCTGAAAGCCGAAAACCGAGGCCGGCCGCTGCGCCTCGCGCCTGGCGCATCACGAGGGTTCTGTCTCCGCCCCTGCGATATGCAATCCGTGCTCGCCGCACCTCCGACCTTCCATCGATGGCCCTCCAAAATCAGAGTGGATTGTCTGTAACCGGGGGGGCCATTTCTTGTTTCTCAGTGTGGAACAGAAGTGAAAACCAGTCGCGTACAAAGAATCCATCAGAAGCACTAGAGAAAGGAATTCAACCATGAGTAACACAACGAACCTGGTCACGAATAACAAGGGCAGACTCCCCAAACGGACACTCATTTTCGGCCTTGTGGCTGCGCTGTCCGGACTCGCCCTTTTCGTCACCCTGAAATCGGCCCGAGGCCAATCGGACACCGAGCCCCCGGAAACTCCTCCCTGGTTTGCATATAACCAGTTGGCCGGCGAGGCTCTGGATGCGGAGGAAATGACATTATCGGCTGTAGCTGACCTCCCTACACCTCTGCCTAAACCCGTGGCCGCCAGACTTTCGTCGATTGCCGACAGCTTTCAAAGACTGGAGCACCTGGTGGTCATTGCGCGTTCGCTTCGCCTCAGAGCCGCCCTGGGTGACGGGTTGCCCGAGCCCTCCAGTTCCGTGCTCAACGAGCAGGCCGCTCAAGTGGGACGGGAAGCCCTGCGCCTCGCGCTTGGGCTCAAAGGCAGCATCGATGGGTTGCCACTCTCCTCAACCGTTACTGATCCACTACACACCCAGATCCAGACGATGATTGATCAAATCGCGCTAACACCGATACAACTGCCATAGCCTGGCGCTATTCGGCCGCCCGTCCGCGGCTGCCTTTCCATCCCGAGGAATGGGTCGTCTGTAAGCGGGAGCGCCGTTTGTTGTTTCTCATAGTGTGGCCGATCATTGTGCGAGTCAGGACCACTTGCGAGAAGTGAGCACAAGTCAGAGTAGCGGACGATGCGGCGGGAGGGGATCGCTTGAACCGAATCGCTTCCTCGATTCGCCGCCAGAGAGCAAACGGAGATCAGCGATGAAGAATCTCGAATCCGAGGTTAGAGGTTCCAAGAACAAGGCCCAGGATGAGCCTGGCACCGTCTCGGGTTGTTGCGGAGGACAGAGCGTTGAGCGCGGTTTGCGCCGCTTGCGGCCGGCCTCCCTTGTCGTCAGTTTGTTTATTGCCTCTCTGTTGCTGTTGGCCAGCCGGCCGCTCGCGCGCGCCCAGGACCAGTTCCGCCTGGACTGGTGGAGTGTCAACGCCGGAGGCGGCACTAGCAGTGACGCCCAGTTTGCCGTCAGCGGCACCTTGGGCCAGCGGGGCGTCGGAGTTATGACCGGCGGCCCCTTTATGCTCGCTGGGGGCCTCTGGTGGGCGGTCGAACTCCCAGCCCCAACTGCACCGCTGCTCGGGGCGCGCCTCAGCGGCAACAAAGTGGTGCTTTCCTGGCCCGCCTCCGAGCAAGGCTGCACGTTGGAAACTACCGGCGATCTGGGTGACGCCAGTTCGTGGAACACGCTCTCTCTGATCCCGGTCATCGTCGGCTCTCAGGATACGGTGACCATTCCGATCCAAGCGGGCTCCCATTTCTATCGTCTGCGCCGACAGTGAGCAACTCAATCAAAGACCATGAAAAGATATTCGAACCTTGAACCCCGGGGGGCGAACCGCTTGCGGCAGGCCGCCATTCACAGCCCGAAACCTGAAAACCGGCCGCGCACGCGCCGTGGAACAGCGGATTTTCGGTCCGGAATTAGCAAATTCGGCCTCCTGGCGCCTGTGGCGCTGGCGGTCTGGCTCTCGTCGCTTGGGGTGCAGCTTCGTGCCGCTCCCATGGGCACGGCGTTTACGTACCAAGGTTGCCTAAGCCAGAACGGCAGTCTCGCCACCGGCAGATTCGACATGACTTTCACTCTCTATGCCGGCAGCCAAGCCAGGACCCCAGTCGGCGCAACCCTTACCAATGAGGCCGTCAGCGTTGCCAACGGCCTCTTTTCCACCACCCTCGACTTCGGTCCAGGCATTTTCACGGGTGAGGGGCGCTGGCTGGAGATCGGCGTGCGCCCCAGCGGGGCTCGCGGCGCCCAAACGGCCTATAACGTGCTGACTCCGCGCCAGTGCCTCATGCCCGTGCCCTAGGCGCTGATGGCCGCCAGCGCGACCAACCTCCTGGGTGCATTGCCTACCGGCGCGGTGGGCAATGGCTCGGACAACACCGCCAGTGCTCAGGGCGCCGCGGTCGGCGGCGGGATTCAGAACGAGGCCCTAGGCGCGGACGCGACCATTGGCGGGGGCGCGCATAACGTCGCCAGCGGCACCGGGGCCGTCGTCGCGGGCGGGGGAGTACGCGATGGGCTTTGGCCGCCCGGAGCGCCCAGCGGAAACCGCGCCAGCGGCCAGGCCTCCGCGGTGAGCGGCGGTTTCAACAATCTTGCCGGCGCGTCTTATGCCGTTGTCGGCGGCGGGTTCTCAAACAACAGCACCAACGACTACGCCACCGTCGGTGGCGGCGGCAACAACATCGCCGGCGTGCGTTCCTCTACGGTGGCAGGCGGTTTCCAGAACCACGCCCTGGGCCTGGATTCGACCGTGGGAGGCGGCTACGCCAACACAGCCAGCGGAAAGGAGTCCACCGTTCCGGGCGGCTACCATAACCGGGCCACCGGCGACTACAGCTTCGCCGCGGGGCAAGCAGCGGTGGCATCCGCCCAGGGCTCGATGGTATTCGCGGATTCGCAGGCCGCCGATTTCGTCTCTACCACCTCCAACGAATTCGCCATTCGCGCCCAGAACGGCGTGCGGATGCAGACGGACGTCGGCATTCACCTGAACGCCCTAAACAGGCCGCTCATCGTGCGGGACTGGGACCCCTTCGCCGACTGGGCGCCCGACGGCAAGGCGAACATTGGGCGCTGGGGGCTTTTCATGGAGCCATACACGCTGGTGCTCGGCATTCCCAACACCGATATCGGCCCGCGCTCCATGGAAGTCGCCAAGTACAATCCCGACGGCACTCGCGAGGAACTCTTTGGCATGGACAACAGCGGATTGATGACCGTCGTGGGCAACCTCAAGCTCACCAGCCCTACCACTGGCGCGACGCTCGTGGAACTCGGCGAAGGGCTCGACTACGCTGAGGGCTTCAACGTGAAAAGCGCCAAGCCCGCCCCGGGTACAGTGTTAGTCATCGATGCGCAGCGGCCCGGCCGACTCGCCATCAGTCAAAAGCCTTACGACCACACCGTGGCTGGAATCGCGGCTGGCGCGCACGGCCTCGGCTCCGCGGTGCGGGTTGGGGCGGGCCGGTTCGACTGCGAGGTGGCGCTGGCCGGCCGGGTGTATTGCAACGTGGACGCATCCTATGGCGCGATCTCACCCGGAGACTTGCTGGCCAGCGTGCAGTACCGCTACCGTGTCCGTGCTGTCCAGGGCGGCAGGTCGTCCGCGCCCACCCCCGCCATCACTCTTACGGCGCCCTGATCCGAGGCTGCGCCCGTCGGCGCGGCCGTCCTTGAGTCATGAAGAGCAATCCCACTCGGTTTCCCGTATTGAGGCTCGCTACCGCTCCTCGGACACAAGACCGCCGACCCTGGCTGCCTGCTTGTAGAATCATGAAAGTACCATGTGGAAAGACTCAAAAAGTGTTCACGGTCTATATTGATGATGTGTTCAATCTGTACGACACAGATTGCCGCAGAAAGCACGGCGAATATCAGACCTACGAAGAAGCGGTCGGCGCTTGCAAGAAATTGATCGACGATTTTATTGAGGATCACGCGAAGAATGGCGAGGATGAACTGCATCGCTGTCACTACTTTTGGGGGAAGGATCCGTGGGTTTCTCCGGAACCGCCCGGCAAGCATTTTTCTTCCAGCCAATACTTTCAAGACGAAGCAACGCGGATTTTCGGGAAGGGCAAGCAACCTTAGCACCGGGTGCGGTGCTATCTCCGGGTAATTGCCGGCGATCCACCGTTACACGATTGACTCTTATGCTCTGCTCCGGTCCACTAACGCTCGTAATGGTCCAAACGATGAAGCCAACCCTGCAAGTCCGCTGCGCCATGCGCTGGTGCGTCGCGTTGATCCTGGCGGGCACGCCGCCTATGTGCGGCCGGGGGGCGGCTGCCCAGAACTGGGCGCCGGCGGGTTTCGGAGGGGGCGGCCTCTTTCCCCAAGTCGCCGTGGACCCGGCGGACCCGCGTATTGTCTATCTCGCATCCGACGTATCGGGACTGAACAAGAGCACCAACTACGGGGAGAGCTGGTTCAAGATTGATTCGGGGCTGGAAAGTCGCGAGGTTGCCGCCTTCGCCGTCGCTCCGTCCGAGCCTCTCTCCCTGTGGGCGGGAACACCGCTGGGTCTTTTTGCCAGCACCAACGGCGGGGCGGCATGGTCGCTGAGGGCCACGAACATAGTTTGCTATAAACATGTGGATTACCGCGGCATCACCATCAGCCAGGCCGGCACTATTCTGGTGGCCGCGCATCGCCTCGCGGCGCCCGCCGAGCCTCCGGAGAGCGGCGACCTCATCGGCGAGCTTTATCGGAGCCCGGATGGAGGCCGGACCTGGACGCTCAACACTCAACTCGAGAATCAATTTGCGTCGAGCTACCGGCGGTTCCCGGCAGTGGTCTTTGACGCGTACAAAAGTGGCCGGGCGTTTCTGCTGGTGGATGGCGTTGGCGTGCTCGAGTCCACCGACGACGGCCGCTCGTGGGCCTGCTTCACGAACGGCCTGCCGGCGGGGCTGAACTGGCGCAACATGGACATCGGCTCAAACGTTATCTATGCGACGGCCACCCCGAGCCTGGTTTATCGGAGTTCCAAGGACGCTGCTTCCTGGCAACTTATAACCAACGGTGTCACTGAACCGGAAGCCACAGACTATCCCGTTGCGGATGCGATTGGTGTCTCTCCCAGCGACGGCCAGGCGGTTTATCTGGGGCAGGCGGGCTGGCCTTTCGTCTTCTACCGCTCCAACGATGGCGGCCAGCACTGGAACGGCAGTGTCGTGCCCGACGATTACGCCTTCGACACTAACAACGCGCCCTTCCAGAGCTGGATCGATCCCCTTCAGGCCCCCGTCGCCATGGCGGTGGATCCGTCAGACCCGAGCAGAATCTACTATTCGACTTGGTGGGGGCTGTGGCGCAGCGATAATGCCGGCACAAACTGGGCCGAGAAAGTCGTCGGCGCGCAGAACACCGTATGCACGGCGGTTCTGACCGACGGCCAGACTCTATTTTCCGCCAACATGGACGTTGGTATCTTGCGAAGCCCCGGTGCCGGGCGCACGTGGCTGCCTTGTTTCCCGGCCCCCGGCCAAACTGATGTCGAGCTTCACGCCTGGGCCCTCGCGCGAGGACCGGACGGAACGCTCTATGCTGGGATAACGATGCGCACTCCAACCCTGCCCGCCACTCCCGCCGTCTGCCGGAGCGAAGATGGCGGGACGAACTGGCAGGTAAGCGCCAAAGGCATCTTCCAGACCTCGGCCTTCGACCTGGAAGACCCGGTTTCCCTGGCGGCGGACCCTCGCACGCCCGGCACACTCTACCTGGCCGTTGGGAGCTACACCGACCACCACGCCATCCACCGCAGCACCGATTATGGTCAGACCTGGACGGCCTTGCCCGCGGCGCCTGGCTCCGCCGACAACACCAACGACCATCGGGTCAAGTGCATCGCGGTGGATCCCCTGGCAACGAATCGGCTCTTCGCGGGGCTATACTGGGACGGTTTCTGGTACAGTGAAGACCGCGGGGCGCACTGGATACGCGCGCATGGGACCGGCGTGTATTTGGACTACGCCAGCGTCCAGCAAATCGTGCCTCTGCCCGATGGGAGGGTCTTCGCGGCGTTCGACAGCGGGCTGTACCAAAGCGCCGACCACGGCCGCACGTTTACGCCGGTCCTGACCAACGCGAATTGGGGAGAAGACTCGCTCCAATACGCGTGTTCGGTCGCCTTCAACTCCGCCAACACGAACGACCTCTTCCTTTCCACCGCCCAGATCTATCCGGTCTGGTATAACCGCGGCTCGGTCTGGCGCTCGCGCGACGGTGGAGCGACGTGGTCGGACATCACCGCCAACCTGCCGGTCAAACCGGTCGTCGGCCTCTGCTGCCAGGCCGGCTATCTCTACGCTGCGACTTGGGGCGCCAACGTCTATAGGACGTCGTTGCAATCGCCCGCCCTCCCCTTCCGCATCACCGGCATCGCTCTGGAGGCAAAAGGCCAAGTGGTCATCCGCTGGCCCAGCGCTACGGACCAATTCTTCACGCTGCTGAGGGCGACGAACCTCTCCTCAGCTTTCATTCCCACCCTGCGCCACATTCCAGCCACTCCCCCGGCCAATACACGCACCCTGGCGGCCCCAAGCCCTGGGCCCGAGTTTTATCGCGTTCTCGTCGAACCATGATTTGACCTTTGGCGCTACCGCGTGTCGAAGTCTTGAAGGAGCCAGCAATGAACCCTCCAGTGGCTCTCAACAGCCGCGCGGTTTGGGAACGGCGGGCTGCTGGGAGATCTGCCGCGACACGCGTTCGCCGGTTTCGGCGCGGGATGAATTCCGCCCCGCCCGTCCTGCTTTACGCGTGAATCACCCTCACCACGCGGCCGGCGGGCGTCGTGGCCCGTTCGGCCCGTGTGCGCTGCTCGAGCGGCGGTTGGCCGCTGCGCTGGTCAAACAGTACCAGCCACCTCGTGCTCAGGCCCAGCCGCGCCAGGTAACCGTCCAATTGTTTCAACCCCTCCGCCAACGGCTCGGGCCGTCCCTCGCGCCAGACTTTCAATTCCAAGGCCAGCGTCTCGCCCGCGTAACGAACGCATAGGTCCATCCGCCCGGCCCCCACCGCATACTCGCGCTCAATCGTACCTTCGGCATTGGTGATTCGCTGCAGAAAAGCCATCAGCACCAGGTGCGGCGCTATCTCCGGGTAATGCGACGTCTTCAAGAGCGGTTCGCCGTGCTGGCGCCAAAAAGCCAGGAACGCCTCCAGGAGCGCGTTCGAGTCCAGCCGCCCACCCGGTTTGAGCCAGGTCGGTTGCAGCGTGGGAATGAAGTCCTGGGTGGTTTGATTGAGGGCGCGCGGCACCACTTCTTTGTAAATGTCGTTGGCCACGCTCGGAGCGCGGCCGGGTTCGCGTCGCAGCAGACCCAGGTCAATCACGTACTGCACGACGTCGTCGGACACGTCCTGGGCGAGGACCGCGACAGCCGGGTGAAGGTTCTACGGGCGGCTTGGGAGGACGTGCGGGGGCTCATGCGGCTCAGGAGGGGACTCGCGCGGAACCGCAAAGCCGGAAATTTTGAGGCAAAAACATGGGGGCAAAAAGACGTGGATGAGAGAGAGCCGGGGGATTTGCGATTTTAGATTTGCGATTTGCGATTGGGGAATCCACTTGTATGAAGGCCGCAGTGCGAAAGACAGGAGGCAACGGGCGGCCATCAAGGCCCATCCGCCGCCCGGCCAAGTTGTCCCGCCAGTGCGCAAATCAGGAGGAAAAGCGCCCGACTCACGGGTTTGAGGTCCTTGCACTCGGGAAACCGGGTGGAGGCATGAGCGGCGGAATGTCCGGGGCCGCCGCCGCGGATTTTGGGGCCGGCAGGTCTGTATCAGTGCGGACTCGAAGCCCGCCCGCGACCGCGATTTTCGATTCGGCGCTGATGGAAAGGTGCGGCCGGTCGCCAATATATCCGTAGGTCTGGCGAAGGATCATCTTGCCGTTGGGAGTGAATACGGTGTAGCTGAATGAGCGGGGGCCGTCCTGGTAGAGCACGTGCAGGTCGCTGTTGGCGTCCACCTGCGCCTCCGGTTGGCTGAATGAGAGCATCCGCCCGATATTGACGACGCGAAACACCCGCGCGCCATATTCGTCGGTCACCCGCATATAGAGCCGCAGTTCTCCCCTGAGATAGTTGGCCTCCTGAAGGATGTACTTGCGGACTTCCGGCGGACCGGGCTTGGCCCCTCGCGCCGGGGGCACGCCGAAGGTCTGTTCCCAGAGCTTGGCTCCGCGGATAATGGCAAACATCTGGGGCGGACTTACGACTTGAACGCCCCAGGAAGGGATCTTGACAATGGCAGTAACCCTGTACCGCCCAATGTCGGTCAGCGCAAAATAGGGCGCCAGGTCCACGCGCTTAATCGCCACCTTCGAAGATTGCAGATCGAACGCGCCCAGGACCGGCGCGTTGCCCTGGGCCGGAACAATTCCCTCAGGCTGCCGCTCAATCTCGAAGCTGAGCCAATCGGGAGTTGTGCCCAAATGTAGCGTCTGGCCGGAGTGGTTGATGACCCGGACGGTCACCGTCACCGATTCTCCCGGCAGGAACTCATCCTGTTGAAACGCCAACTCAACCCGCACCTGACCCAGGACCGGCGAAAGCATCGCACTCAAGACGCCCAGGCAAACCGCTGCTTTTTTCATTCCACCACTTTACGAAGCTCGGCGAGAGTGGCAAGGCGTTTCTGCACCGCTTGAAACACGGCCTGTGGGGACAGGGCGCGAAGGCATTCGAGCGGGCGGCACCAGCGGCAGCGCGGCTTGAGGCAGGGGCTGCACGGAAGCGCGAGTTGGAGAGCAGATTCCAGTTGCTGGTACGGGCCGGTGCGGCGGGGGTCGGTCGGGCCGAAGAGGGCAATAACCGGCTTGCGCAAAGCAGCCGCCACGTGCATTGGGCCGGTGTCATTGGTCACCATCAAGGCGCTCAGACGGATACACTCCACCATTTCGGGAAGGGAGAGTTTCCCGGTAAGGTCCACCGCGCGTGAGGGAGCGACGGCCCCCGCGATGGCGGCGCCCAGGGCGCTGTCTTCCGTTCCTCCCAGCACAACCATTCGAAGCGCCGGGCAGGCGGTGGCGAGCTGCCGAGCCAGTTCAGCGTAATACTCCACCGGCCACCGCTTGTTGGGCCAGCGGGCGCCGGGTTGGAGGGCCAGCCAGGGAGCGCCATCGAGGGCCCACCGTTTGAGAAGTGCCTCTCTGGCATCAGGCCTTTCCGGGAGCCAATCGAACTGCCTACCGAGGGGGACTCCCAGCACCGGCAGGACGGCGAGATACCAATCCACCGCGTGAGTATGGAAGGAAGGCCGGGGGATAATGATATCGTAGAGGCTGCGGGCGCCTTCGCGCGCTTCGTCCAGCCCGATGGTGAGTCTGCCGCGGGCCAGCCAGGCGAAGGCGCCGCTGCGAGCCAGGGATTGGAGGTCGATGACCCAGTCGAAATGCTGCTCGCGCATCCAGTTCACGTTGCGCCAGAGCACGACCCAGTTGCGCGGACGTGCCCAGCGGCGGCGCTCGAAGCGAATAAGGCCGGTGAGGTCGGGGTCACCCTCCAGCAGAGGCGCCAGGTTGGAGTCAATCCACCAATAGATTTCGGCGCCGGGCAGGTGGTCTTTGATCAAGCGCAAGACCGGCAGGGCCTGGACGACATCGCCCAGGGAACTGGGTTTTAGGATGAGGACCTTCAACGGCCCATTAGGAGGCAATGCAAAATAACCTGGACAAGATGGCGCAGGGATTTTGGTGGCTGGCAAGGCGCGAGCGAGGAGCATATCCACATGGATCTGTAACGAGCGAGCAACGCAGCCAGACGCCAAAAGAACCAGTCAGATTGTCCAGGTTATTTTGCATTGCCTCCCTATTTGCCGAAGGCTAGCCGTTCGGCAAGGCGGGGCGGCAGGCCCGCGTCGAGTATCTTTTTCTGCGCGGCGGGAATATTGTATTCGAGGCGGCGCAACTCGATGTAGCCTTCATCCATATCATAGACCACGTAGGCGGCCTTGGGGTTATTGTCCCGGGGCTGCCCGATCGCGCCGACATTGACGAAGTACTTCTTGCCGGGCTCAACCTTGAACTTGGAATAGGTGCCGCCGCGCACCATGTTGTCGCGGACGAAGGCCACCGGCACATGGGTGTGGCCGAAGAAGCAGATGGAGGTGTTCTGGTAGGTGAAACTGGCCGCCGCCGCCAGCTTGTCGAACACGTATCCCCAGCGCTGGGGGCCGTCGAGGGTGGCGTGGACAATAGTGAAGTTGGTAACCATTCGAGTGTATTTGAGGTCGCTCAGCCATTGGCGATCTTCGGTTAACAGTTGCTTGCGCGTCCAGTTCACCGCCTCCGCTGCGGCGGGATTGAATCCGTCCAGCGGGCGGTCCGTCGAGCAGTACTCGTCGTGGTTGCCTTTGACGCAGGGGATGTTCATGCTGCGGACAATCTCGAGGCACTCCTTGGGGTTGGCGTTGTAACCTACTACGTCCCCCAGGCAGGCGTAATGGGTGCATTGCTGTTTCTTAATGTCATCGAGCACCACCTGGAAGGCCTCCAGATTGGCGTGGATGTCCGCTATGATGGCAAACTTCATTTAAACTACCTTGCAATTTCAAACCCGCGAAACTCGTTCCTCGCTTCGCTCCAGCTTAAATCTTCGTGTTCGATAAAATGCTCCATACCCGACTCACGAATGGCGTCGAGAAAGGCCAGGATTTCCTCCTTGAGGCCTTCGGCCACCAACTCCACCCGCCCATCCGGCAGGTTGCGCACCGCACCCGCCACCTCAAATCCATTCGCAACGGATTTCACGGTGTAACGGAACCCAACACCTTGGACGCGGCCTGAGTAATAGACTCTCGCTCTCTTTCGGTTCACATTGCCGCGCCAATCTGCCACATCGGGCCTTGATCCGGGAGGAAAATCTGCGGGCTGACCCGCCGTACGTCAATCTATAAAGCGAAACGGCCAGCAATTCTCATTTTGGCGGATGCGATTCCGTCCACGATTCGCGCAGCGGCTGATTTTCTCTAATTCGTGACCCCCCCGCTGGCCCGGCCGAAGAAAAAGTTTCACTTTTCTCCGGATTCAATTTTGCCTTTGGAGACCATCGTCGCCTCGGGCCGGGCTCGCTGGAAGATCGAAAACGAGAACAACAACACCCTCAAGACCAAGGGCGTCGCTCCCCGGGCCGTCCCATCGCCAGCCTCCAACCCCCGCGCCTGAGCAAGCGCCAAAATGAGAATTGCTGGCGCCGAGAGGCTCAGGATGCCTTGGCCTATTTCGAGAATAATCGTGACAAGATGCGCTACTGGGAATACCAGAAGCAGGGTTTGTTCATTGGCTCCGGAGTAGTGGAAGCCGGCTGCAGGAGCGTGGTCGGTCAGCGCCTCAAGCAATCGGGCATGCTCTGGAGCCTCCCGGGGGCGGAAAACATCCTCGACATCCGTTGCGTGCTGGAAAACGGTCAATTCAATGAGTGCTGGAAGCAACGACTCCCCGTGCCGCAGGCCCTCCCAAAGGCCGCATGAACCCCCGATCCGCCAAGAATCGGTGACTTTCTTGTCCTGCACCCCGGGCTGTGCGCAACGATTTCCGCGCTTCACATCGTGCCCAACTCAAGCCACCACAAGCCCTGGCCAATTTTGAAACAGTCTCTCAATAATTCCGTGCGCGCTTATGGCCTCGTGGCCAGCCGAATGACGCGCCGCGCTTGCCGTGCAATCGGCGGGCGGGCGGGAGCCGTCGGCGCCCGGGCGATCAGACCAGCCAGGGCGCAGATGGTGGGATGCTCGAAGAGGTCCTTCAGGGTAACGCGGGCGCCAAACTGCCTGTTAATCCGCGCGAAGACCCTTGTGGCCGAGAGGGAATCACCGCCCAGCTCAAAAAAATCGTCCTTCACGCCGGCATGACGCAATCCAAGGACCTCCCGCCAGATGTCTGCCAGTGTCCGCTCGACTTCGTTGCGCGGGGCCACAAAGTTGGGCGGCGGCACGGCCTGCGTTTCAGGAGATGGCAGCGCGCGCCGGTCGGCCTTGCCGTTCGCCGTGCGCGGGAGTGCGTTGAGCGAGACGAATTGCGACGGGATCATGTAGGCGGGGAGCTTCGCCCGGAGAAACTCGCGCAGTTCCGGGAGAGACAGCGCGCCGTTCCTGGGCACGACATAAGCGACGAGCCGCTGCTCACGGTGGGCGTCCATTGGCGCGGCAACCAAGGCGTCGGCAAGGGCGGCGTGCTCTCTCAAGGCCGTTTCGATTTCGCCCAATTCGATCCGGTGACCGCGTATCTTGACCTGGCAATCAAGCCGCCCCACCCATTCAACGAAACCGTCAGGGCGATAGCGGGCCAAATCTCCCGTCCGATAAAGCCGGATTCCGGTCTTTGGGTCGAACGGGTTGGGAATGAATCGTTGCGAGGTCAGTTCCGGCTGGTTCAGATAGCCCCTGGCCAAACCGTCGCCACCGATGCACAACTCACCAGGCACGCCCACTGGAGCCGGTTGGAGCCATTTGTCCAAAATGAATAGCTGCGTATTGGCCAGCGGCCTGCCGATGGAAATGGGTGTGATCGGCGCCGCTTGCCAGATGGTGGACCAAATGGTGGTCTCCGTCGGGCCATAGACATTCCATACACGTCCCGCGCGAGCCAGCAGTTGGTCCGCCAAATCGCGCGGCAGGGCCTCGCCCCCGCAAAGAATCTTGGCGAACCGTCCCGGCTGTCCCGCCCATCCGGATTCGATGAGCAAACGCCAGGTGCTAGGGGTGGCTTGCATCACGGTCGCGCCGGAGGAACCGATCAAGGCCGCGAGCGCGAATCCGTCAGCGGCGGTTTCGGTTGCGGCCAGCGTGACGCGCCCGCCGGTGGTCAACGGCCCGAACAGTTCGAGCGCGGCGATATCGAAGGAAAGCGTCGTGACGGCGAGCAGGTTATCCTTTGGCGTCAGGCCCAGCCTGTTAGACAAGGAGGTCAGCACGTTCACCACGGCTTGGTGGGTCACTTGGACGGCTTTGGGCCGGCCCGTCGAGCCGGAGGTATAGATGACGTAAGCGAGGTCCGAAGCCTGGGGAGCCCGAAGCTGGGGCAGCCGGACCCAATGCTCCGCCACCCTCTGATCGCACTCCTCCACGCAAACCACTTGCGCCCCAGCGCCAGGAATCCGGCCGGCCAATGTCCGCTGAGTGAGGAGGAGTTGGACGCTCGCGTTTTCCAGCATGAAAGTCAGCCGCTCCTTTGGATAAGCGGGATCCAGAGGCACATAAGCCGCGCCGGCCTTGAGAATTCCTAATAGCGCCGCCACCATGGCCGGAGATCGCTCCAGGCAGGTTCCTACCAAGACACCCGGCCCGGCCCGCAATTCCCGCAGCCGTTGCGCCACCCCGTCAGCCCGGCGATTCAACTCGCCGTAGGTCAACGCCTCGTCTCCAGAGACCACCGCCACGGCCTCCGGCGTCCGCCGGGCGCGCGCCTCGAACAGCTCGTGCAAGCAGCGGTCGCGAGCGTAATCCTCGGCGGTTTGGTTCCACTCCACGAGCAACCGTCGGCTCTCGCTCGCCGACAGGGGCGAAAAGGCTTCGTAACGGGCCTCGGGATCGGATGCCATCTCTTCGAGGGTATTCAAGTAGTATCCGCTGATCTGCTCGATCTGCTCTCGGCACAGGGCGTTTGCATCATAATCAATGTGGAGCTCGAGCCGTGTCGCATGCGCATCGACAGAGAAGGTGGTGTAGGTGGTTAGGTCGTTCGCCTCAAAGTACGGCCCTTCTTCGAAGCCGAGGCCAACGCAATCCTCCAGCTTCTTAAAGACGTGAAAGTGGATGAAATCGAAGGCCGTTTCAAATAGCTGCTGGCCCCCATTCCGCTTTCGGATCTCGGCCAGGGGAAATCGCCGATGCGGCACAATCTCTTGCTCCGCGGCGAAGGTCTGCCGGACCAGTTCCAACCAGGTGCCGCCGTCCAATTGCTGACGCAACGGAACGGCGTTCAAGAACAGGCC
This sequence comes from bacterium, assembly GCA_021784555.1. Taxonomy (GTDB): domain Bacteria; phylum Verrucomicrobiota; class Verrucomicrobiia; order Limisphaerales; family UBA8199; genus JAJYHY01. Next base: position 17,730 of record JAJYHY010000014.1, on the reverse strand, counting down.
AACGAGCTTCTCACCGTCAATTTGCTCCGGTCTGCCATTGCAGAGCAGACCGGTAGTGACATCCGATTGGCCGTAGAGCAGGCCCATGACACGCTGGTGCGCCGCAAGCAAAACGGTTTTGAGTGGAACACCCGTCTTGCCGGCCAAGCGCCTCAGGCCCGTTAGAATCTCTTCACCCACCTGGACCTCCGGCCCGCGCACCTGTTCGAGGAACGGGCCGCCGGGTTCCGTGCGGTTCCAGCGCGGGAGACGGCATGGGGCGAAGTCCTGGAGTTTGTGCGTCCAGAAATCGCCGGAGTCGCGGGACTCGATGCATTGCCTCTCCAGGCGAATGAATTCGCGGTAGGTGGCACGCGGGGGGGCGATAGACTCTTTAGCACCTCGCGTGCAAGGCCTCGGGGTCAGTCCTATGCTTCTTTCCGCCATTTCGCCCTCCATTCCCGCGGAAAAAGTGAGGACTGACCCCGCGCCCGACGCATAATCCAGGAGGATCTCCGTGGTGATAGCGGCCAAGCTCCAGCCGTCCAGGCAGGAATGATGGAAGCTGACAATGAGTTGGAAGGCCTCGTCACTGAGCCATTGGATATGAAAGCGGAACAAGGGCGCCCGGGAGCGATCAAATGGGGTTCGTTTCTCCCTCGTGATCCAGGCCAAGAGCGCGGCCTCCTGAGCCTCCGGGGCGAACATCCGCAAATCTTCGAATCCAAAGTGCAGAGGCGCCTGCCGGTGAACCAATTGCATCGGTTCACTGAACGAGACGAGGTCAAAGGCGGTGCGCAGGAGGGCATGCCGTTGTATCAAACGCCACAGAGCGCCCTCCAACTGGGAACGATTCAGCGCCGCCCGGACGCGGAAGCTGAACACATCGTGATAAATGGCCGAGCCTGGGTTCAGTTCATTGTGAAAGAACATGCCTAACTGGAGCCGGCTCACCGGGTAGGCGTCCTCAACATCCGCGGGCAGCCGTCGGCGGTCCTCGGCGGAGACGAGGCTGAAAGGCCCGGCCGTCAGCGCATCGGCGTCCTGTGAGCGTCCCGGCGCTCGGGCCTTTGCAGCCTCCGCGCAGGCTGCCATGTCGGCGACGGTGGGAAAGCGAAACATCTGCTCCACCGAAAGCCGCAATCCTTTCTGGCGTGCGCGGGAGAGGATCGCGATGCTGCGGATGGAGTCGCCGCCCAATTCAAAGAAATTGTCGAAAACACCCACTCGCTCGATGCCGAGGACTTCACTCCAAATGCCGGCCAGGAGCCGTTCCGTTTCACTGCGCGGGGCGGTGAAGTCCTGGCTGAGGTTGGGACGTGCGCTGCCGGGGGCCGGCAAGGCGCGCCGGTCCACTTTGCCGTTGGCCGTCAGAGGGAGGCTGGGCAGGAAGACGAACAGCGCGGGCGTCATGTACTCCGGAAGCTTTCGTCCCAAGTAGTCTCGCAACGTGCTAACCGGAGGCGGGGCCGCCCTCGGCACGAGATAGGCCACCAATCGCCGCACCCCTTCGCCCCCATCCATCGCCATGACCACACTCTCGCGGATGGTCGGATGCCCATTCAAGGCCGATTCAATTTCGCCCAACTCGACTCTGAACCCGCGGACTTTCACCTGGTGGTCCATCCGGCCCAGATACTCTAGCTCGCCATCGCGCGAATATCGGGCCAGGTCGCCGCTTCGGTAGAGCCGGGCGCCCGAACGCTGCGCGAACGGGTCTGGAATAAAGCGTTGCTTGGTCAACTCCGGACGGTTGAGGTAACCCCGAGCTACGCCGGGGCCTCCCACGCAAATCTCTCCCGGCTCGCCCCGCGGGACGGGCTGCAGGTTTTCATCGAGCAGAAAGATGCGCAGGTCGGGGATCGGCACGCCTATCGGGCTGCCAGCCCCACGCGCGAGATCGGCCTTTCGTATCGGGCGGTAGGTGGAGTGGACGGTGGTCTCGGTGATGCCGTACATATTGACGACCAGCGGCCGTTCGTCGCCATGACGCTCAAACCAGGGCCTTAAACTCTGCAGCTCAAGGGCCTCCCCGGCGCAGATGACACAGCGCAGGTTCAATTCTGTGTCGGGGTCAGTCCCGCACTTTGTTCCGCCACTCGGCCCTCCATCACCGCGGAAGGACTGAGGACTGACCCCGACGCCGCCCTGGACCGAGGATGGGCTGGAATGCTGCGAACCGCAAAGGCCCGATGTCTCAGCCCAGATAAGCTGACGGAAGGCCGAAGGGGTCTGGTTGAGCACGGTGACCTTCTCCCGCACCAACAACCGGTAGAAATCCGTCGGCGAACGGCTGACGATGTAAGGGACTATAACCAGCCGCCCGCCATGGAGGAACGCCCCCCATATTTCCCACACCGACACATCGAAGGCGTAGGAGTGGAACAAGGGCCACACATCCTGCGAGTTGAAGCCGTACCAGGGGTCGGTCTGGCGGATCAATCGCAGAACATTATGATGCGTGACGACCACCCCCTTGGGCCTTCCCGTCGAACCGGACGTATAGATGATGTAGGCAGCGTTGTCACCATTGGTTCTATTAGAGGGAAATGCCGAGGGTCGAGCCGAAATCGCGCGTTCCTCGGCGTCGAGGCAAATCACCCGCATCCCGACTGGCGGGAGCGAATCCGACAGGTTCGATTGGGTCAACAGTACACCAGCGCGCGTATCTTCGAGCATGAACGCCAGCCGCTCCTGGGGATAGGCCAGGTCGATTGGCACATAACAGCCGCCGGCCTTCAGTACACCCAGAATCGCGATCACCATGGCCGGCGAACGGTCCAGGTAGAGCGCAACCGGCACCTCCGGCCCCACGCCCATCGCTTTCAGATGCCAGGCCAGCCGATTGGACCGCTCTTCCAACTGGCCATAAGTCAGATGTTCCTCGTCCGAGGTCAGTGCCGGGGCGTCCGGTGTGGCGCAGGCCCGAAGATGGAAGGCCTGATGAAGACCAGAAACCGCTTGCTCCGAAGGTTCTGTGGCGCGCTCGGGAACAGTTGTAAGCGGGTGGAAAGTCATATTGTATTAAGCTCTTCCCACCATAGCCGCGCCGCCCCACCCGCCAATGGGGGACAAGCCCCATGATCCCGCTGAATTCTCGCCCGCAATACCACCATCCGCGATAAAACTTAAAGAGATCACTTGACCGTAAGGTGATACTCCTGGTAAGCTCGCGCCATTGACGGTTAGCCAGGAATTTTGCGAATGCCATGCGCAACGATAAACAAGTCCGGTCTATGAGAACCTCACGCACCCCACGAACTGTTTCCCCGGTCCTAGCTGGAATCGGCCCGCTCGCTGCCGCGGCGAGCCTTGCCCTTTTTAGCACCGCCCCATTTTTGATAGCCCAGTCCGATAATTTCGACAGCGGGAGCCTTTCCTCCGCCTGGACGGTTGTGCCTTATCCCGGCGCGCCGACCCTCACCTTTCCCGACGCACTCAACGGCAAGGCGGTGCGCGTCCAGGCGGTAACCGGCGGGTTGTGCTTTTTCTACCAGAACCCTGTCTATACGAATTTTTACGTCGCGATGGATATGGTCGCCTGGGACAACACATTGGATCAGGCCGGTGTGTTGATCGCCCGCGCGCAGAACATTGACACCATCGTTAACACCACCGGTTATATCTGCAATTTTGACCCCAATCAGAATGGCTCCGGCGCAACCGACCGCTTGGGGGGCGAGTTCCAGATCAACCGTGTCGATGGCCTCCAATCGATCAACACTATCGCCGCCGCCGAGGTCCGGATCGAGCCGGGCCGGCCTTATCGCCTGGTCTTCACCGGGGTCGGCAAGCACTTCACCGGGCGCCTTTACGACTATTTCGACCTGACCCAGCCGATTGCCACTATCGAGGTCGAGGACGACACTTACACAAACGGCAACTCCGGGTTTGTCTCCTACGCCCGCGATTCATCCCAACCGACGGATATGACATTTGACAACTATGTCGCCCGAGACTCTGACCCGGACGCAGACATTGCCCCGGCCATTCGGTTCCCGGTCGCGGGCACCCCGGAGGTAGTCAGCCGCACCCCCGCGGCGCGGTTCACCAACTTTGTTTCGCCGGATTCCGACCTCACCTTCACGGTCAACACCTTTGGCACGAACTTGATCGGCTTCCCCGCCCGGCTCTATCTCAACGGGACCGAGGCGTTCCTCCTGCCGAACGACCCGGCGCCCGTTACCAACGTGACCTTCAACACCATGCTCAGAACGCTTCAGCCCAACACGCTCTATTCCGCCCGTCTTGAGTTGCAGGACGCCGCGGGTATGCTCAAATCGACCAACACGTTCTGGTTCGACACCTTCAGCGACAGCTTCATTTCCACGCCACCGGCCAAGACGATTGAAATCGAGGATTACAATTACTGGGACGGCTTCAATGACGGTTTGTTTCAACTTGACCCAATCCCGGTCTCCGGCCTGGATGCCACTGGTTCGGGCGTGGTCACTGGCGGCGGGGGTTACTACGCACTGCAAGGGACCGAAGGCATCGACTTCCACGACACCCGAACGGGGCCGGAGAGCGGCTGGGATGAATACCGTTACTCGGACCCGGTGGGGACGATTCAGGGCGGCAAAGATGAAATCCAAGACATGAACCACCCTAGCGACGAGGCTCCGCCCAGCCGCCCCAACGACCATCAGCGCCAGAAATACGTCCAGGCCAATCTCCCCGAGTACGAGGTCGCGCATACCGACCCCGGTGAATGGCTGGATTATACCAGGGTCTTCGCTCCAACGAACTACAATGTCTTCCTGCGCGTGGCCAGCTTCAGCGCAACCGAAGCCGAATTGGACCTGGTGGGCGGCGACACGAGCACCAGCAACCAGACGGCCACGGCTCTTGGCCGGTTTGAAATACCTAACGACCTGATGCGCATTAACTACCGGTACGTGCCCCTGACCGCCACCAACGGCATGCCGGCAACCGTCGCTCTGGGCGGCACGAACACCGTGCGCCTGTCTATCCTCGGCACGCCCAGCAAAGATAGCCAGGTCACGTACTTGAATTATCTCCTGTTTGTGCCCGTTGCGTCTGCCTCCCTCACACTGATGTCCTCCTCCACGCTGAGCGGCCCCTATTCCGCCGACACCACCGCGACCATCGATTCAACGGCAAAGACCGTGACCGTCCCGCTCTCAGGCGCCACCCGGTTTTATCGGCTGCAATCGGCGCCCCCAGCCCTAACGATCACCAGCGTCAAAATCGCCGGTGGCAACCTGGTCCTAACCTACTGAGGAATGGGAGGCGGGGGGTGGAGGTGCTGGAGTCGTGGAGCGGTGGAGTATTAGGGTGATGGAGTGATGGAGTGATGGAGTGATGGAGTGGTGGAGTGACGGATGAATGGATCGTTGGTTGATCGACGTTGGATGTTCGATGATCGAGGTGATATTTTGGTGATAATCTTGAGGTAGGCTTGTCGCTTCAAGCGGAGGCTCTTGGCCATTTCCGCGTCGTCTTCCTGGTTGGATGTCTGAGGGGCCGCGTTCGGGGTAAGATTGCGAATCCCGGGAGCCCGAGAAGTCTCCTTGACGCGACAATAAAATACGCGGCCGCGTATTTTATTGTCGCGGTCTTCACCAACCGCCCCGAAAGGGCTTAGCCTCCAACAGGCCATGGCGGACATAACCCGGTTCGAGACGTGAGTTCAAGGTTGACCGCTCCCGCAGGATTCGCAAGCCCCCGTCTCCGCTCGTCCACCACCCACCGACCGACTCACTCATCCATCACTCCGTCATCCCACCACCCCCCACTCCATCACTCCATCACTCCATCACTCCAATACCCCACCACTCCAATACCCCACCACTCCAATACCCCAACGCCGCATCTCAACTTCGGGCGTAACTGGCGTCATTGAACCGTTTGGCGATTTTGCGGACCAAGGCGCGGGGGCCAAGCCGGACACCGAAGGCCAGCCAGCGGTTCCTGACGCCCGCAATCTTCACCACCTGCCCCTGGCGAAATGCCCGGTGGCCGATTGCCGCGACCATTGCCGCGGACATCGCGTTGCGGTCGAAGAAAGCCGACGTTCGCGCGCCCGCCGCCGCCGCGAAATTGGTCGCTGTGGCGCCGGGACACAGGGCGCTCACGGTTACACCTGTCCCCATCACCTCCTCCGCCACGGCCTCGGTAAAGGAGAGGACAAAGGCCTTGGTCGCGTAATATACGGCCATGCCGGGGCCGGGCTGAAATGCGGCGGTTGAGGCGACATTCAGCACTCCGCCTCTGTGCCGCTCAATCATCGCCGGGAGAAAGAGCCGGGTCAGGTGCATCAGCGCGGCAACATTAACTTGGACCATATCGATTTGGCGGTCCGCCGCAAGCTCGGCAAAGCGGCCCTTCGCGCCAAAGCCGGCGTTGTTTACCAGCACGTCCACCTTTGTGCCGTTTGCTCTCAGGTGATCGAAGAGGCGCTGGGGCGCTTCCGGCGCCGCAAGGTCCGCCGTGAGCACTTCAGACTGTGTCTTGCAGGCCCGCCTCAACTCATCGGCCAACGACTCCAGCGCCGCCTTCTTGCGCGCCAACAGAACCAGCCGGCAGCCTTCAGCGGCAAAGCATCTCGCCAGTTCTCGGCCAATCCCGGACGAAGCCCCGGTTACTAGAACAGTCTCCTCGGTCAACCTCATGGGCGTATTATGGCAGATCCGCCTTCCGCTGACCACGCAAATCCTTTGGGGGCTTGACGTTCGGGCGCACGGCAGAATTCTTCGTAGCGCAGGATTGCATCCTCCGCTACGTGCCGAAGATTCTTGTCTTGCGCCCTTGACGTTTCTCCCATCGAGGTCCATCATAGGCTCATAACCCGTTGCAACATACCGGAATGGACGTTTTGACCCAGATCCAGGCCGTGACCTTCGACGTGGGGGGAACCCTCATCGAAGCCCACCCGTCAGTGGGCCACGTCTATGCCGAGGTGGCCGCCCGCCATGGCTGGAAAGGGCTTTGTGCGGAGACTCTGACCCGCCGGTTCAAAGCGGCGTGGGGCAGGCATCACCCCTTTCAGCACTCGCGCTCCGAATGGGCCCAGGTTGTCGATGAAACCTTTTGCGGCCTGGTCAATCCGCCGCCCAGCCGGAGCTTTTTCCCGGAGCTTTTTGAACGGTTTGCCCAGCCCGACGCCTGGAGGGTCTTTGACGATGTCTTTCCCGCCCTTGACCGGCTCGCCTCCTCCGGACTCAAGCTGGGAATCATCTCCAACTGGGACGAACGCCTCCGCCCCCTGCTCCATCGCCTCAAACTGGACACCTTCTTCGAGGTCGTTGTTGTCTCCTGGGAAGTCGGCTTTGGCAAGCCCTCGCCCATCATTTATGAACAGGCCCTCCGCAAACTCGCCCTTGCCCCTCCCGCCGTCCTGCACGTCGGCGACGATCCCGAACTGGATGTCTCGGCCGCCCGCGACGCCGGGCTGCAGGCGCGGTTGCTCTCGCGTGGGAGCGCGGGCGCGCTCGATGATCACATCCATTCCCTGAAGGACCTGCGCGAGTTGCTACAGCCCGCCCGCCCGCGCGCGACCACGCCTGGGAGCGTGTTCTAAAAAATGTGGCCCAGGCGACCTCGCCTGTGACTTCCGGCGGCGTCCCGCCGGCTTTTCCCGTTGACAACGCACCGGGACCTGGCCTGCTACCGTCGAGGGACTCGAGCGGTACACCGTCAACCTGCGTTATAGCCAGGATTATCGCGATAACCTCCAGGCACTCCGTGACCGGGTCGTCATTCCCACCCCCACCGGCGCCCAGGTGCCCCTCGGCGAATTGGCCACGCTCAAGGTCGTTGACGGCCCACCCAGTGGAGCGCCGAGGGCTTCCGCTGGACTTGTCAAGGACGCGTGGCAAAGTTCGTCCATCCCGCGATGGACCCGCATTATAACGGCAAACCCTCCATGATTTCCGAAACAACCTGGACGCGGCCCAACCGGTTCCGCAGCGAGGCGCCCCTTTACCTCGCCGTTTATGGCGCCCTCCAGGATAGTGACGCCATCATCAGCAGCAACGGCGGACTCAAGCTCGATTATGGCAAGGGAGTGTTGACGATCAATGCGCCCCAGGCGCAAGGCGTCGGCGGGCGCCTCAAACTCGCCGGCAGAGTGGAAACGAAGGAGCTTTCGATTGTCTCCGAAATGGACCTTGGCCATATTGTCGCCGTTGCGCTCGATGACAAGCCACTGGCCCTTTCCGGAAGAATCCTCCTGCAGGTGATGTCGGAAGAAAAGGCCACCGGCTTCGCGACGGAACCCGCCGGTCCAGGAATCAAGCGCATCCTGAACATTGGCAGGGACCCTTGGCTGGTCAGAGGCCTCAAAGGGACGGTGGAGTTCAAACGGCCCGATGCCGCCGATCTAAAGGTCACTGCGCTGGATTTCAACGGCTACCCTCTTCGCATCATCGGCAACGCCCAGCGCATCGAGCTCCGCCCCACAACGGTTTACTACCTCATCTCTCCGTAGCGAGGCCCTTGACGGGCGCCGATTGGTGGCCGGCGAAGCATCCGTTCCTCAAGGCGTTGGGAGGCTCGAAAACCCCACGTACTCGGCGGTTTGTCACTGGTCGCGCTCTTTAAGCTGAAGGGGTGGGGAGCCGCGGCCTAGCGCTGGTTTGCGATTGCCCTCGATTCGAGGATCATGTCCGTCTCTGGGGCACACACCGGCAAATTGTTCAGCCCTGAAGCATGAGTTGGCAGAGGCATTGATAACGGGGGTTTGGTAAGGAAAGTGGAAAAACCTTTTCGCAAAAAAGTGCTAGACACGGAAAATCGCCTTTAAAACCAGAGCGTCGCCCCCGAGTCGTCGGGGCAAGAGCACGCTATCACTATTTTGAGAGAAGCGATGGAGAATGCGCCTTGGGGCGAGGGCAGCCTCACGCCCCAACAACTGGAGGCGGTCAGTCAACAGGTCGAGGTGTATCGGGCGATGCTGCCGGTGTTCGAGGCCAATCTGCGCCAGTTCTTCCCGGACCTGGACCAACTGCCGCACGCCGACACCCTGGCGCGGCTGCTGGCACGCATCGAGGCCATGCGCGGCTATCATTATCTGATGCGCTTGGGCCATGCGCTCAACGTCCTGGCCCGCTATTCGGCGGGCTTGGCCAAATACGTCCGGGATTTGGGAGTGCGGGGGGTAATCGCTTTCGTGCGCCAGACCCTCGCCGACCCCTGGCTCAAGGTCGAGGAACTGCAGCGGATTGCCGCTACGCCCTGCCAAATCCGCTTGGAGTGATCCCCAGCTCGGCGCCTATCGCGCCAATCTTTCTCAACCTCCCTTCCCACTGACCCGGGCACCAGCGGGAACTCTCCAGACATGAGGCTTTTCCATGGCTCCGCAGCGATTGGCCCCCATTTCTCCTTCAGTGCGTGCCGCCATAGGCACTGCGGCAGCCGATTCCCGGTCCTACGGGCCGCTCCCCGGTCTGTCGAGATGCTGAAAAAGCGATTGGCGGCGTCATGCGTCAGCGTTGGTTCGGTGGTTCTGGATTTGACAGCAGGCGGGTGTTCTCGCCAGACTGTGGTCACGTTTTTTAAAGCATGAAACTTTATCCTTGTCTTGCCCTGGCAGCCGCTTCCTGCCTCACCATCGCTCCAGGTTTGAGCCGGGCGGTCGAGCCGCCTTTTTCTTTCGTTTATGAAACCCAGCACGAGTTCTTTGGCAACGGGGATTTGGATGGCGACGGGCGGAACGACGTGGTCATTGTGGACAAGGAGAGTGGCAAATACCGGCTCGGCTATCAGACCGGGCCAGGAACTTTTTCATGGGTTGACTGCCGCCCAAGCGGGCTCAAGGGCGTAGCGGGGTTCAACGTGGGCAAGTTTGTCGCCCGCGACCGGGACGGATTGGCCTTTGCCTCGCCTGATGACAACCAAATTACCATTGTCGAAGCCTCGAGTCCGAAGGTTGTGGGCCACCCGATAACCGTGCCATTCACGGAGGCGTTGGGGCCCAGCGTGCTGGTGGCGGCGAACTCCGGCGCAGGCGGCAACAGGTCCGTCGTCAATATTTATGTCGGCAGCATCTACAATTCGCCCGACCCTGACATGGGGTCCCTCCTGCGCAACGACGGCTCGGAGTTCCCGGTGATTTCCAGCGCGACATTGCCCGGCACCGCGGTAGTACAAGGCAATCTGCTCAGCCTGAAAGCAGGCCAACCGGAGATGATCTGCTTGCTGGCCCGCGGGACAAAGACCGACAGCCTCCTGGTCCAGGACGTGAGCAGCGGAAAGGTTGTGACTACCGGCGAAGTCACGGGGTTGCCTTCCGGCGCAGCCTACGCCGCCGGCCAGTTCGGACAGTCCCCGGCGAGCGCGTTCATTTTTTATAAACCGGGGGCGAGCGCTCTGCTCGTGCGCCCGGTGGAGGACGTTTCCGCGGACAAAGTTCAATTTGGAAGCGGGAACAGCTTTGATCTGGGCCAACCGGTCCGCCGCATCGTCACACTGACCCAACCGGAGGGCCAGAAGCTGCTCGTCATATTTGGCCGGGGCCACAGCGCGGGCATCTTTACCTTTGATGGAGTTCAGGCGCCCTCATTGGCGCAGACCCTGACGACGAGCAACGAATTTACCTGCGCTGCAAGCTTTGCGAACGGTTTTGTGGCCTTTTCCCAGCCGGTTGGCGGCAATTTCTCCACCCGCTACGATATTTACAACCTGGCGGAGGGCAAGTATATGCATGGTAGCTTCGGCAGCCTGTCTTCGCTGGCTGACAATGACAACATTACCCTTCCAGACATTTACGCCCGCATTGTGGCAAAGCAGAAGGTGTTTTCCCAAAGCCAGATGGAGCCCTATACAAATACCATTCCCGGAACCCGGATTAGCTATGTCATGGAGCCGATCCCGGGCGGGGAATATCTCATGGGCAGCCCCGATGACGAGAAAGGACGCAAACCGGACGAAGGACCGCAGCACAAGGTCAAGATTTCGCCGTTCTGGATGGGGCGTTGCGAAGTCACCTGGAACGAATACGAGTTGTTCATGTACCCGGACGAAGAACATCGCATGCGCCGGACACTGCCCACAGACCCTGCCGCTGACAAGTTGGCGGATGCCGTGTCTCATCCCTCCAAACCTTATGTGGAGATGAGTTTCGGGATGGGCAAGGACGGCTATCCCGCCATTGCTATGAGCCTGCACGCGGCTTGCAAGTACTGCCAGTGGCTCAGCGCCAAGACAGGTCAATTTTATCGGCTGCCGACCGAGGCGGAGTGGGAATACGCCGCCCGCGCCGGCACAACTACCACGTATTTTTTCGGCAATGATCCGAGCAAACTGGGCGAGTATGCCTGGTACGAGGACAACAGCGATTTCAAGTACCAGAAGGTCGGCACCAAGAAGCCCAGCCCATGGGGCTTGTGCGACATCTACGGCAACGTGGTGGAATGGACCTTGGACCAATACTCGCCGGACTACTACAAGCAGTGCGTCGGCAGCGTGCTGAAGGACCCCTGGAACCAGCCCACAAAGCGGTATCCGTGCTCGGTTCGGGGCGGTTCCTGGAACGACGACGCTTCAATGTGCCGCAGCGCCGCCCGCCGTGGCTCGGACCCGGCCTGGGACATGCAAGACCCCCAGTTGCCTAAGAGCCAATGGTACTTCTCCGATGCGCAATGGATCGGATTCCGAATTGTGCGACCGCTAAAGGTCCCCTCGGCCGACGAGATGCAGCGGTATTGGTCATGCGGCGTTGACCAGAATTGAGGTCGGGTGCGTCGGGGTCAGTCCTCGTTTTTTCCGCGGTGATGCAAGCAAAGCGGCGGAAAAAGACGCAGGACCGACCCCGGTGCAGGACTGAGGCGGCACATTGCGCATTGACTTCAATCATCGTGCCTGTTGATATGCGCGTGAACTTTGAACTCAGACTAAACCACAAGCAACAATAGAACACCCGGCCCCGATGGAGAGCTCTGCCGCAGGCGCGGAACCAGAGTGACCCCTGGGCGGAGTGATGGAGCAGCGGATGCTTGGCTTGCCAGCATGCCTATGCTCCAGCGCTCCGCCTCCGTGATTCTCCACAGGGTCGGGAGATACAAAACAGTGAAAGGCCCAATGCAAAACCAGTCACAGAATCAATCGTTGGCGGTTTCCCGCCGCCAGTTCCTGAAAAGTACATCCCTAGCCTCGGCGGCGGCCGCCGTATCGTTCCCATCGGTGCTTCGGGCGGAGTCGAAGATGCCGATCCGGGCAGTCGTCGTCGGTGTTGGCGGTCGAGGCAGCGGCGCAGGCGCAAATTTCCAAGAGGCGGTCTCCAACCTGGGAGTCGATGGCAAGATCATCGGCATCGGGGACCTGTTCCCGGAGAATGCCAGCAAAGGCGGGCGGCTTTTCAATGTGCCCGAGGAGCGGTGCTTCAGCGGTTTTGGCGCTTACAAAAAGGCTATCAATCTCCCGGAGGTCAATTACGTCATCCTGGCCACCCCGCCCGGATTCCGCGCCCCCATGTTCAAGGCCTGCGTCGAAGCCGGCAAAAACGTGTTTATGGAAAAGCCGGTGGCGGTCGATGGCCCTACCGCCCGGACGATGTATGCCGCGGCGGACCTCTCCAAGGAGAAGAATCTCAAAGTGGCGGCGGGCACGCAGCGCCGCCACCAGGCCGGCTATATCGAGACTATCAAGCGCATCCATGACGGCGCCATTGGCGACGTCGTCACTCTGCGAGTCTATTGGGTCAATGGCGGCCCGATTTGGCACTACGGTGACCCCGGCGAGCCACTCTCGCACTATGGCCAGCAGGTCGGGGATACCGATCTCGATAAGCAGCTCAACAACTGGTACCATTACATTTGGCTCTGTGGCGATCACATTTGCGAGCAGCATGTTCACAATCTGGACGTCGGCAACTGGATTATGCAGGACCACCCGGTGCGCTGCTGGGCCATGGGCGGCCGCCAGCAACTGGGCAACAAGTCCGGCGAGATCTGGGATGGATTCGGGGTCGAATACGAGTACCCCAACGGCGTTCACATGTTCAGCTACTGCGGCCAGATCCACCGCGACTGGGCCAGGGTCGATGAGGGGGTTGAGGGCACGGAAGGCACGGCCATCCCCAGCAATTTCATCCGCGCTCATGGCGGCTGGACTTACCGCTTCCGCGAGCAGCAACGCAACCCTTATGTTCAGGAACACATGGACCTCATCGACGCCATCCAGAACGACAAGGACCTTAACCAAGCCCGGCAGGTTACTGACAGCACCGTCACCGCCATCATGGGCCGCGAGGCCGGCTATAGCGGCGCCGCGGTGGAGTTTGACGAGGTGGTCAACTCGACATTCCAGTATGGTCCGGAGCAACTGCTGAGCGACTGCTCCGCAATGGAGTTTGGTCCCTTCCGGACTTTGGTGCCTCCGATGCCCAGCGAGCATAATATCTTTAAAGATCCGCCGATCATCGCCGTCAAGGGTTGATCAGCCTCGCGCAGCCTCCTCTATCGTTCAGGGCCGGCCATCCAGGCCGGCCCTTCTTGGATGGTGGAGTGATGGAGTGATGGAGTGGTGGAGTGGTGGAGTGGTGGATGTTGGATGTTCGATGTTGAATATTGAATCTTCAGCCGATTGGCCCTGTCTGAGCGCCGGCCTCGCTCCCCGCCCACGCCGCTGGACCGCCGTCCTTTTGGCAGCATTCAGTCTGCTCGGCGCTTCACTCAGCACCGGGCGTTGCGGAACAACCTTCTCCGCGCCCTTGGAACGATACGGCTTCCGCCACCCGGCCATGGGCACGCTCTTCCTGACCACGTTCTATGCGCCGTCGGAGGCGGTGGCGGAGGCTGCGGCCCGCGCGGCCTTTAAGCGGATCGATACCCTGGAAGACATAATGAGCGATTATGAGGCCGACAGCGAATTGATGCGCCTCTGCGGCCAGCCTGCGGGCAAGCCGGTATCCGTCAGCGCGGACCTGTTCGACGTCTTGGAACAGGCGCAAAGAGCGTCCAAACTCTCCGATGGGGCCTTCGACGTGACCGTCGGGCCTTTCGTGCGGCTGTGGCGTTTCTCGCGCAAAAGAGGGGTTTTGCCAAGGCCGGCTGAAATCGCCGCCGCGCGCCAAGCCGTGGGATGGCGGAAGGTTCGGCTCGATGCCCGCCACCGGACGGTCACGCTGCTGGCACCGAAGATGCGCCTGGACCTGGGAGGCATCGCCAAAGGCTACGCGGCCGACCAGGCGCTCAAGGTCCTCAAGGCGAGAGGCCTGGACCGCGCCCTGGTGGCCGCCAGCGGAGATATTGCCATCGGCGACCCGCCGCCGGGAAAACGCGGATGGGAAATTGGCGTCTCGCCTATCGGTTCGCTCACCAACGGCGTCGCATTGACCCTTTTGCTGCATAACGCCGGGATTTCCACTTCTGGCGACACCGAGCAGTACGTCGAGATCAATGGCGTGCGCTACTCGCACATTGTCAATCCGGCGACCGGACTGGGTCTCACGGAACGGATACAGGTGACCATCGTTGGGCCAAACGCCACCACCACCGACAGCCTGGCCACCGGCGTGAGCGTCCTTGGGAAGAAGCGCGGCCTGGCCTTGATTGATTCATTACCCAACACCGCCGCGCTCATCCTCACGAAAGAGAACGGAAAGAGCCAGGCGTTTCCCTCGCGCCGCTTCGAGGACCTCCCGCGTCCATCCAAAGTCCGCGGGTCTGAGCGCACGCGGTAGCGACTCAGGCTTTGCCGGGCGTGGAAGCAAGGTCAAGCAGCCTCGGGCCTCAGTCCCGGTGGCGGGCGCAGCCGCATTTTTCATTGGGCATTAGGCATTGGCCATTGCTCCTTAGCAGGATCCGTCGGATCTGCTTCAAAGTCCACCCGCTACGAAGGCACTCCTTGCTGATTGAGGGGATCAATGGCATGATTGTTGCCAAGAGCATTTATGCCTGAGAACACTCCTACTCCGCCAGCCCCTCGAAAGCGCCGGCGCTGGCTCCGAACCCTGGTTTGGGTCTTCGGCACGTTACTGGTTGTTGTGGTCGTCGCTTATTTCGTGGCGACTAGTTCCGCGTTTTTCAAGAGGGTCATCCTCCCGCGGGTCAGCAAGGCGCTCAACGCCAAGGTCACCGTCAGTGGAGCCTCTCTCAGTCCATTTCGGCAGGTCGTTCTGCGGAATCTGAAGGTGGAAACGACCGGCGTCGAACCGTTGTTGACCGCCCCGGAGGTGCGCGTGAGCTATAATCTGATGCATATCCTGCACGGCAACATCGACGTCAGCGAGATAGCGATCACCTCCCCGACAATTACGCTCATCCAGAATCCAGACGGCAAGAGCAACCTGGACCCGATTTTGCAGTCGCAACCCCAGCCGTCGAAACCCAAGGCCACGCCTCAGACTCGGTCAAAACCTCTTCAGCTCGACGTTGCGAGAATCGCGATCACGGGGGCGAATATCCGGAGAATCCATCTTTACTCCGGCACAAATCGCGACGTGGCCGAGCTTTCCGGCCTCAACCTAACCATCCAAAACGTGAAGAACGGACAGACCGGCAAGCTGGCGCTCAACTCGGCTTTCTCAATGCAGCAGAATCCCCCCTCGCCAGCCACTAACGGCTTGGTGCAGGGTGACCTCAAGGGAGACTTCGATTTCGCATTGACTCCTGACCTCCAGCCGGACGCCATCAAGGGCGCCGCCCAGGTTGGCGTCACGCAGGCGGAAGGGACCTTTGCCGAACTTAACGCGCTCCAAGGCGACCTCGATTGCGATGTTACCCCTTCTGACATCAAGCAAGTTGCCTTCCGATTCCGCAAGGGCGGCAGCTCCCTCGGTCAATTGCTCGCCAGCGGACCCTTCAACCTCCAAAAGACCGAAGGCAAGCTCCAGGTCGCGGTGTCCGGAATCGACAAACAACTGCTCAACGTGGCTGGGGCGGCGAGCGGGCTCGATTTCGGCACAACCGAGTTGAATTCGACTAATCAGATCGAGGTGAAGCAGGCTGGAAAGGTGATAAGCGCAACGGGCGAGGTAAACCTGGGCAAGTTCCAGGTGCTTCGCGCCGGCGAGTCCACCCCAACGCTGGACCTGCGGGCGGCTTATGACGTAACCGTCGATACGACGCAGAGCAATGCCTTCCTCCATGCCCTTGCCATAACCGGCACCCAGGAGAACCGCCCGCTGGTCCAGGCCAGCCTGAGCAGCCCGATGACCATCGCCTGGGGGAACACCGCCAACGCCGTCGGTAACTCCGCCCTCAACCTCTCGGTCACGAACCTGGACCTCGCCAATTGGAAACCGTTTCTGGGCGCCATCGCACCCGCGGGGATTGTCAATGCCCGGATGAATCTCCTCTCCCAGCAAGCTGGCAAACAACTCAACTTCGACCTGAAATTGCACGTTGCGGGCCTTACTGCTCTGGTGGGCACCAACCAAATTACCCACGCCGACGCGGCCTTCCAGGCCGCTGGCACAGCCTCCAATCTCAAGCAGTTCAATCTGGCCAACTACCAGCTTCACCTCTCGCAGCAGGGTCAGGTCGTGCTTGCCGCCACTGGATCGGGCGCCTACGACACCGCCAACGCGAACGCGGACATCCAGACCGCACTC
The DNA here is from genome assembly GCA_021784555.1 of bacterium. Taxonomy (GTDB): domain Bacteria; phylum Verrucomicrobiota; class Verrucomicrobiia; order Limisphaerales; family UBA8199; genus JAJYHY01. The sequence continues at coordinate 1,235 of JAJYHY010000014.1, read as the reverse complement.
CAGCTTTGGTTGGCGCCTCTGGCCCAGCTTTTCCCTGAGCCTAACCTAAATGTCACCTCTGGGGACGCCGAGCTCAAACTCCATGTCGTCCAGGCGGAGAATAAGCGCAATATCACCGGAACGGCGGCGCTCAATAATTTCACCGGCCAAGTCAGCCAGGACAATCTTCGGAACTTCGCAACCACCGCCAACCTCGACTTGGAGATGAATCCTCAGCAGGTCCAAATCCATTCCATTGCGGGCAAGGTGTCTTCGGGTGGCAAGCTGGGTGGCGCGTTTGAGCTTTCCGGCAACTACGACCTGACCAACAAGTCGGCCCAACTGACCGCGACGCTCATCGACCTGAACCAGAACGGTCTCGGTCCGTTCCTCCAGCCGATGCTGGCGGAGAAGAAGCTTCAATCCGTGGCGCTGTCAGGACGCGCCTCAGCGCAATACGACCCGCGGGGCGCCTCGTCCGTCAAGGCGGACCTGGCGATCACCAACCTCGTCGTCGATGACCCTCACAACCAGTTCCCTGCCACACCGCTGGCCGCTCAACTGCAGCTTGATACCGGCTTCAAAGACCAGGTCGTTGACCTGCGCCAGCTTCAGCTCGGCTTAACCCCTACGGCGCGCGCCACCAACCAGCTTCAATTGACCGGCCAGATCGATATGACCCAGTCAAATGCCTACCAGGGCCACCTCAAGCTCGCCGCGGATTCTCTCGATTTGACGCCCTACTACGACCTCTTCGCCTCCACGACAAATGCTCCCCAGCCGCAGGCGGCCACGGCCCCCGCCGCGCCGGCCAAGCCAGCTGGGCCACCGCCTTCAGCCCCTCAACAGGAACCTGCGCCAGTGCAGTTCCCGCTCCGTAATTTCACGGCCGAGGCGGACATTCAGCGGCTTTACCTGCGCGAAGTAGAGATCACCAACCTGCAAGCTTCGGCAGAGATCGATGGCGGGCACGTGGTGCTCAATCCCTTCAACCTGTCGCTCAACGGGGCGCCGGCAACCGCGAATGTGGATTTGGACCTGGGTGTGCCGGGCTACAAGTATGACACTTCCCTTGGGCTTCAGGCCGTGCCGCTGGCGCCGCTCGTTGATTCGTTCCAACCTGATCGGAAAGGACAGCTTGGCGGCACTCTCACTGCCGAAGGCAATCTGAGCGGGACAGGCATCACGGACGCCAGCTTGCAGAAGAACCTGGCCGGCCAGTTTAACGTCGGTCTGACCAACCTCAGTCTGCAGGT
>JAJYHY010000308.1 GCA_021784555.1 bacterium | reverse complement strand
GCGTAGTTTGCGGAGACCGCGACCTGCTCTACGAAGAGGCGCCTGCCGCCTACAAAAACATTGAAGCAGTGATCCAGGATCTCGTGGACGCCGGGCTTGTCTCGGTCATCGGGACCTTCCGTCCGTTGCTCACTTACAAGACGCGTGCCGACCAACGGTAACGCGCGATAGCAGGCCCACTTTGGGCCCCGCCATGGAGGATTCGAAACCGCAGGGTTAAGGCTTGTCCGCGAGCAGCCACCCTGTGGATTTCGTCTCCCTGGCCACGATTTTCTTGTCCATGAATGCAAAGCAGCTCGAGCGGCCGGCCCTTCAAGCCGGGCCTAGTCGGTGCGAGTCCGACCATGGATGCCAATTTGCTCTCAAGGTGTAATTAGTTCTGCACGCCGCTCTGCGAAGGCGGAAGTTCGTGGTGCAAATCCACGTGAGAGCACCATTTCTTCAGGATTGTGGTGTAACGAGCAGCATCTCTCCCTGTGAAGGAGACGGTCCGGGTGCAAATCCCGGCTTCCTGACCATTTCAGTTTATCTGGCGGGTTCTTTGGTCCAGTCCACGTTCATCGCTTCACGGATAAACTCTGCGAACGGCACGAGACTGTGGCCGGCCGAGGCGGCTTCCCACATTTGTTCATGTTGCACAAACGTGTGTCCCAGATTATTTTGTCGGAAACTAAAAGATCCTATGGGCAGAATCTCGATTGATGTCGGGATGAGTTCGTCGGCGACGCCAAGGCCGTCGTTGTAGGCATGACCTCCAACGACTTCACCTTGGCCGACCCGAACGACCGGGGCATGCTCGACGTGGTCGGTTTCGACACCAGCGTGCCGGCCGTCATCGTGGACTTTGTGCGGGCGGCGTGACGACTTCACGCCGGTCCTCCGGTTCAAGGATGAAAGATAGCACGGCGGGCGGAGGCGAAAGCCTCCGCCCGCGTCGAAGGAGATAACCTACCGGCGATAGACCTCGCGTCGATGTCCAACACCCGGGAGGTGAAGGATGCCCTTTGCGCGGTCAAAGTCGTGGATCACGCGGCAACCGCCGACTCGCGGGCGGAAAGCCTCGACTCCCTTCATGCGATAATGTGGGTGAGTGTCGAGAGCTGTTCCCAAACGGTCAACGGCGGACTCGATTTGTTTGACGCTGCTCATGTCCATACGATGATGGATGTCAGGGGGCGATTCAAGTCTCGATCATGCCGCCACTCCCGATTCGCGGTCGAGCATCTCGGCGAAAACCCGCTCCCAACGCTGCTTCTGCCGAACTACCGGCTCATTGGGTTGAAGGCGCTTTTCCAGGCACAGACCCGAGGAGGGTTCGTAGAAGCGCAGGACGCGCCCGCCATCGGCGAGCTTAAGCAGAAGCACTCCGATACTGCGTTTCATGGCCATAGCCTAGTCCTTAAATCCAAATTCTGCCAGCATTTGATAAGGCGGATTTCAGCGAGGAGAAATCCGCCCTTCAACACCAGGTTCTGCATTGGTGTCAAGTCCAACACTGGCAAGTCCTGAATCAATTCACTCCGGCCCTCAAGGTGGTACTGCATAGCGGCAAAGACAAGGGCTTCACCCTGGCCGACCCGAACAACCGCGACATGCTGCACGTGGTCGGTTTCGACACGAGCGTGCCGGCCGTCATCGCGGACTTTGTGCGCAATTAGGTCCTGACGGACGGCGACCAGAAACGGTTCAAGGGCGCCAAGAGGCAAATAAGCAACTCCGGCGGAGGCGAAAGCCTCCCCCGTCAATTTCTTTGGCTTTAGCAAAACCAGAGCACAGACAAAACTAACAGATCTATGAAACTCGCCAGCATTCAGACCATTTCCGAAATTCGACCAATTGAGGGCGCTGACCGCATCCAAGCCGCAACAGTTCTTGGATACCAAACCGTAATCAAAAAGGGCGAGTTTCGTCCGGGTGACCGTTGTGTTTGGCACGAGCCAGATACGGTGGTTGCCGAGAAACCGGAATACGAATTTCTGCGCAAGCAGGGCTTTCGGCTTAAGGTTTCGCGCTTCAAAGGTCAGGTCAGCCAGGGATTGGCTTTGCCGATGAGCGTATTGCCAACTGCGGACTATAGCCTTGGCCAGGACGTCACGGCGGAAACGGGCATTCGCAAATACGAAAAGCCGTTATCTCAGACCCTGGTGGGTGTTGCAAAGGGCGCGTTCCCCTCGTGGCTGCCAAAAACCGACGAACCCAACCTGCGCTCCTTTCCAGCGGCCCTGGATGAGTTCATCGGTCGCGAATGTGTCATCACGCGGAAAGTGGATGGAACCTCCGGCACGTACTATGTGCGTGGTGGCGAATTCGGTGTTTGCACCAGGAATCTCGAACTGCTCGACGATCCTGCAAGCATGTTTTGGCGTGTAGCACGAGAGCAGCGAGTGCGTGAGGCTCTGGCCACGCTCGGTGGCGACTACGCCCTTCAAGGCGAAATTCACGGTGAAGGCATCCAGGGGAATCATCTGGGTGTAAAAGGTGTGCGGTTCGCCGCCTTCAACCTATTCGACATCACGACCCATGCTTACGCGAGTCACCAAGCCCTGCAGCAATTCTGCCAGACTACCGGTTTGTCTATGGTGCAGACCGTGTGGCGAGGCGAGTTCCGTTTTACGCTCGCTGAGTTGGTGCAACTGGCCAGCGCGCAGGATTATGCTCCGGGACAGCCCGCCGAAGGCATTGTGATTCGGCCAGTGTTAGAGGCGCGTTCGAAGATTCTGGAGAGCGGGCGATTGTCTGCCAAGGTCATCAGCGAACGCTATGCCCTCAAGTATGGCAAATAGAGGCATCCATTTGAATCAGGCCGGCAGCCCTGTCGGCGTTCCGGCAGCGGTTCTGCGCATGGGCTGGTTCTATCGCCGGATAATCCCGAATCGGGATTACCCGGCTCACTGGTAATGAGAATGAGTTCGACTCCCATAGTTTGCTCTACCACAAGGGCAAGTTCGTCGGGACCCTCAGCGCCGGCCGCCATATCCGCTGGGCCCGCCACTACACCCTGCCCGCACAGGACCTGCGGCGGGCCTTTGCCGAGGTGCTCAAGTCCAAGCAGGAGGGCCAGGCAGCCCTGGAGCGTGCCCGCGGGGAAAGTGCGGCGCTGCGCAACCTGGCCAACGCCGCCAGGCTGCTGGAGGGGAACCCGGCCTTGATGAACCTGCGCCTGATGCAGTCGCTCTCGGCTGCGCAGACCGCAGGCAACACGCTGGTGCTCGGCATGCCCGGTGGTTTTGCTCCGTTGAAGAACGGCCGGCCAACCGGAACGTCTGAGCCTCCAGCGGAAGGCTGATCGAAGGCGGGCGGATGGCAACCCATTCGCCCCGCCGCTCTGACCATTTCACCCGACGCGAAATCCCGGTGCCGGCCAGGACCTCATCCCGATTCCGAATCGGGACGGCGGTTCAACTCCGCCTTCGTGTCGCGGTCCTTCCGGACGGGCAGCAGGGTTGCAAGCATTGCAGCGATGCAGCGGTCTCTTAAACCGCAGAGCACGGGGCAGCACCGTGGCGACCCACCAATTTGAGTGCGGAGTGCGGAATGTAGAGTGCGGAATGAAGACGGCTTCGCGCCCTGCGGAATCTGCTCATTCCGCACTCCACACTCCGCAGTCCACAGTTGAATGGCCGGCGTGGCTCAGCAGCGACAGCAGCAGTTTCGTAAACTGCCGGGCAAACCGCCCCACGAGAGTGCGAGTCTCTCCGCTGGCTCCAGCTTCCGGAATGCAGTGCTGGAGTAATGGATTGATGGATTATTGAATTCCAAAATCGGACGCCTGTTTGTCCCATCAATCCACCACTCCACCACTCCATCACCCCATTTCTGCTTGCTCCCGTAGCTCAATGTACCAGAGCGGGCGGCTTCGAACCGCCGGGCTGCAGGCGAGAACCCTGCCGGGAGCGCCATTTAAATGAAGAATGGAGAGTGAAGAATGAAGAATCAAAGCGGCCGCGTGCTGGCGCACATTCTGCACTCTTCGTTCTGCATTCTTCATTTGGATGTCCCGCCCAAACCGGGGAGGGTCCTGCCGGACGGCCACCAGGCGCAACTCTTCCCACGCCGACCACTCAACAGAAAGGAAAAACATGAAAAGTAGAAACGTTATGGGGATGAGCGATTATCGTCTCCTGCCGAAGGGCCTTCGCCGGATGCTGGTGTTCTCGGAGACCTTCTTTTTCCGGGAAGACGGCAAAGCCAAGGCCCCGAAGAAAGCCCGGCGGGAGGAGGTTCAGAAGACCTCTTCCTCGCTGGCATTTTGCGAGTAGCAGACAAACGGACCATTTCTGGAATGCCAACCGGACAAGCGAGCCGGGCCTCGGTGCTAACGAGTGCGTGCCCTCTTGTGGGCATGTGGCGCAAGCCCACGGCATTCCGCCATTTCTGCGCGCGTAGTTCAAAGAGAACCGTCCGTCTTATAAACGGAATCGCACTAGATGAGTGCCCACCCTATTGAAACGTAGAATGCAGAATTTGAATTGTAGAATGTTCCGGCAGCGCGCCTGTTCGGCTCATTCTGCATTCTGCACTCTTCATTCTGCATTTTGAAAGGGCCTTGGACGTGCAAGTCGTCTCGCGCCGACCATTTTCATAGCCCCCAAAGCATTTTCAGTGATGCGCTCGCTCGGTTGGCGAGCCAACCCGGTGCAACTCCGGGTCGGGGATCCATTTCGCAATCGAGCCAGCGCTCAAGCCGGTTTCATAAGCCAGCTTCGCCGAGGGCAGCACTCGGGATTGCGACCAAGCCGAAATGGAGTGATGGAGTATTGGATTGCTGGATTATCGGCCAGAACCGCCACAGGAGTCCTCCCCATCAATCCATCACTCCACCAATCCATTTCCCCATTTCCGCCTGCCGGGTCGTCTAATCAGTAGGACACCGCCCTTTGAAGGCGGCCGCGTTGGTGCGAGCCCAGCCCCGGCAGCCATTTGAATAGGGAGCGCGTCGGTCTCTGAAACCGGACACTTGACAGTGCGCCAGCACCTGGAGCAAAACCAGGCGAGGCAGCCATTTTCCGATTTCAACAAAGAACAAGCACCTTTGCGGAATGACGGATCTGTATGAGCAACATATTGACGAAAGCAACCGTGCTGGTCCTAAACCGGAACTGGCAGGCTATTAACGTGCGCACGCCCCAGGAGGCGTTCTGCATGATGGCCACCAACGTCGCTACCGGCCTGGATATCGAGTGCCCGACTCCGACGCAATCGGCGGATTCACTCTACACTATGCACTCTCCACTGTTCACTCCAAGGGCCTGGGAAGAGTGGATTACTCTCCCGATCCGTGAGCAAGACGAGGCTGTCAACACCGTGCGCGGCCAGATTCGCGTGCCGACGGTCATCGTGGCGGTAAACTATGCCAAGGTGCCCAAGAAGCGCCCAAAGCTCTGTGCCCGGAACATCCGTGAGCGCGACCGCAACCGCTGCCAGTACACCGGCCGTGTCCTGCGCCCGGAGGAAGGCAGCCTGGACCACGTCGTGCCTCGCTCCCGTGGGGGGAAGGACACTTGGGAGAACCTGGTCTGGTCGGCCAGGGACGCAAACCAGCGCAAAGCTGACCGCCTGCCGCACGAGGCCGGCCTCAAGCTCATCTCCATTCCGCGCGCTCCGAAGGAATTGCCCGTATCGGCGTTCATTCGCAATGCGCACGGCATTACCGACTGGAAGCTGTTCGTGAAAGGCTGAAACGGGTTGGGTCGCCAGACATGGCGGCCCAACCATCGGCCAGCAAATGCTGCTCGCACAGCCAGCCTTATCTTGCCAAACTCTTTCACGGATGTCGCATCAACCCGACAACATTTCTGCCGGCACTCAGGTGGTCGCCCTGGTCGAGGTTCGCGGACCGAACAACTCATTGGTGCATCCGCGTGGGGCGGTCGGGGTGGTTACCCGCACGCCTACGGGTGAGGAAAACCACTTCCTGGTGCGTTTTCCGGACGGATTTGAGAAATCGCTCACCAGGGAACAAATCGAGGTGCTCAAGCATTTCAAGGATCTCCTGCAGGGCCGGCGCTCAAATCACAGCCCCTTCGATCTGGAGGAATTCATCATCTACCGCTGTATAATGGGTTCGCAGGCCTACGGCTTGGAGACCGAGGCATCCGACATTGACCGGCGCGGGATCTATCTTGCGCCTGCCGACTTGCAATGGTCCCTGTACGGTGCCCCCGAGCAATTTGAGAACAATGCAGCCCAAGCCTGTTACTGGGAGTTGCAGAAGTTCCTCATCATGGCTCTTCGGGCAAACCCGAACATCCTGGAATGTCTCTATTCCCCGATGGTGGAGAAGACGACTCCGTTAGCCGAAGAACTGCTGAAGATCCGCCAGGGATTCCTGTCGCAGATGATCTTCCAGACCTTCAACGGCTACGCTCTCAGTCAGTTCAAGAAGATCGAGCAGGACCTGCGAAACCAGGGCGAAGTCCGATGGAAGCACGCCATGCATCTGTTGCGGCTTCTGGTTACTGGTGCTGCGACCCTGCGGGAATGCCGTGTGCCGGTGCGCGTGGAGGCGCATCGCGAACGCCTCTTAGCCGTCAAGAACGGCGCGATCTCCTGGAATGATGTCAATGCCTGGCGCCAGGAGTTGCACCGTGATTTTGAGCGGGCCTTGGCCGAAACCGTTTTGCCGGAGCGTCCATATTACGAAGCGGCGAACCGGTTTCTGGTCAAAGCTCGCCGACAAATGGAGAGCCGCGGACTAAGGTGCTGTCAAAAAGTTGAAAAAAGAGTTGCATCGAGCAAACTTATTGTAGACGATGAGTCTCTGGAATAATTATGCCGTTGTCGCCCATCAGAGAGATTACAGACGTTGACGTCGAGCCACTTGAGCCGTGCTTGCCGGTCGAAGCTCGCGCCGCTGGCCTTGAGAACGGGCACGACCTGAATTTTAACGGCGTGGAGACTCAGCACGCGACGCACTCGATGCACCCCTATGTTGCGGCCATGAACCCCCCGCTGGCAGCATCGCTCATCGGCCACTATGTGCCAAAAGGCGAGGTGGTTCTCGACCCGTTTTGCGGCGGTGGCGGTGTTGTGGTGGAGGCGATTCTTCAGGGCCGCCGTGCCATCGGTTGCGACGTCAAACCTCTCGCCGTCCTGATGACGCAAGCAAAGACGACACACCTGCCATCAGGCCGGATGCTTCGTCTCTACATGAGCATCGCAGAACAAGCGGAGAAGGTAGCGCGGCGCACTTCGGTTGATGACGTGCCTGACATGATTCGCTTCTGGTATCGCGACGACTCGTTGGCCCCGCTAAAGGCGTTGCAGGCCGTCGTTTGCCGAATCGAAGACGAAGCGCATCGGCGGTTGTTTCAGACCGTTCTTTCCGCAACCGCCAGAGATGTGATGCTCACTTACCGTGGGGAAATCAGATTGCGCAAGTTGCAGGGAAGTGATTTGGAGCGCTTTCAGCCGAACGTGTTTGCGGCGTTCAAGCGGCGTGCGCTGTCGGCGATCAAAAGCGTCTCTGAGCTTCCGACAGGCAGCCGGGCGGAAGTTTTCACGATGGATTGTCGCAAGCTCACCCCGGCGCAGGTCTGCCACACCACCATCACTTCACCACCATACGGCGATGACAAGAACGGCGTTGGATACTTCCAGTTCAGCCGTAATATGCTGTTCTGGGTGGGCATTCCGCTAGAAGAGCAGAAACGTCAGCGCGAGGCGTTTCTCGGATGCGGCGCTGACTCGCACACGAAGTCAGCGCCGTCGAAAACGTTGCAGCAAACGCTCTCCGTGATTCGCGAGCGAAAAGCGGCGCACTACCGGGAGGCGGCAAACTTTTACGCGGATTATCTCGATGGGCTAAAAAAGATCGTGAACGTGGCTCAAGAGCGGGTCATTATCGTCATCGGCGACCGCGTCCTCTCTCGAACGCGAATCAACAACGGCCACATCACAACAGAATTTATGCGCGAAATCGGCTGGAGGCTGGAGCACTATTACACACGGCAGCTGACGAAGAAGCGAATCGCCAATCTCGGTGGGGATGGCGGTGGTATTTCCCTGGAACACATCATGGTGTTCCGCCGACCCTGACCAGGCGTGACCTGAATACGTTCCACGCTGCGCAAACGTCCTTCACAAACAAATCGGGCTGCGGTTCGGTGAAACTCAGCGTGTTGATGCGGCAACCCGATCTCGTGTTGGCTGGGCTTGGCGGCGTCCGCAGGTTGAATGAGTAGCAACCGCTGAATTGGCCGGCGACCTCGAAATACTTCCGCTTGTCCCTTGCATTCAAGCCGAGTTCGCCGTTGACCACGCCGTCGCCATGCGGCGGCGGGAACATCTTTGCGTCCATTGTGGCAATCGCCGACCAGATTCCTTTCCGCATGAGTGCTTTGCTGACGGGAACGTCATCGGTCAGCCGCTCGGCGATGCTGGCCTTGGAGTGTATGACGCCGAACCTGTAAAGTTCGCCTGTGCGCGACCCTTCGAGAACCAAATCCGTCTTGGCGCTGCCCAATCCACGCTTCACCAGGCCAAACGCGTCCGCATCGGCGCGAGTGCTTGGACGGACCGTGATTCCATGGAGAGTCAAGCGCGGCTGATAAACCGACGCGACGACGTGTTCGAGCGCCTGACCGCTCACTCGTTTCCAGCTTTGGTCGGATCTTCCAAAACGGTCGCGGAACTGGTGGTAAATGAGATGAACCCACAAGTCTGCCGGGTTTGCCCCTGGGCATCGCTCGACTGCTTGACGCATCGCGGCCGAAACCGCGACATATGCCAACTCCTCGCGCTCCAATGCTTCGCCCAGAAAGTCAGAAAGCCGCTCGTATTGCTCCGGTTCGATTCCCTCGAGTTGAACCGCAACGTGCGTTGTGCCGTCGGGACTATGGAGTTCGATGGAGGTCATCGTTAGCCCTCAATGTCATTGAGAAGTCTGCCGGGCGTGGTCTTCAGCGCGCGAGCCAAGCGCAGAATATTCAGGACGGAAACGTTTCGCTCCCCTCGCTCCAAACCGCTGATGTAGGTCCGGTGCAGGCCAGCTCCCTCGGCAAGTTTGTCCTGAGACCAACCCAAACCCTCGCGCAGTTCGCGCACTCGCGAACCGAACGCCTTAAGCTGACTTTCATTTTCCGGCGACACGGGCAGACGATAGGAACGCGAACACGATGAGTCTATAGACGATGAGTATCAATTGGCTTGGTTTGCTTCCGTGCTTTAGGGTATTCTGTTTCACTCGGTGAGCCGTTGTAGATAGAATTTCGCACGAATTGAACATGACCCCTGACCCACGCCTTCGGCGCACCGTCGCGGCGCAACCATATCCCGCCCTATTCGCCACGGTCAGCGGCGCTCACCTCTACGGCCTCCCCTCTCCGGATTCGGACTTTGATTTGTGCGGGGCCCACCTGTTGCCTCTCGAAAACGTGCTGGGGTTGGACGTTCGGGGCGAGACGGTCCAGGACTCGCGGGTCATCCACGGATCGGCCTGCGACGCCAGTGCTCGGCCGGAGTTGCCCAGTGAGGAAACTCGGCGAGCTTTGAATAGCCTGCTGACCAGGGTCAGGATGAAGCGACTGGCCGGCCAGCCATAGCATTTAGGTTCATGAATACTAGAGATTTTATCCGTTTGGGTGTGCCGCTGGGTGAAGCCACCCGGCGGGCAACGGACTTTGTTACCAAATTCATCCTCGCGGGCGGGGACAAGACCCGGTTGGAGGAGGAAGTCAGAGTCATTCTGGCAAATCCCTCGGCGTTCACCGAAGACCCCCTCCGGCAGGAATTTGCCAAGGCGCTGCTTAGCGCTCCGCCACCACCACGCAGCGAGCCGATCAAATACAGCCAATGGGGCGAAGGACTGGAAGACGAGGCCGTCATGCAGATGGAAAGAGCGTGCTTGCTGCCGGTGGCGGTGGCCGGGGCGCTGATGCCGGACGCGCACGTGGGCTATGGCCTGCCGATTGGCGGTGTGCTGGCCACTGAGAATGCCGTGATTCCTTACGCGGTCGGCGTGGATATCGCCTGCCGGATGAAGATGACGGTGCTGGACGTGCCGATCCGCGAGCTGGAGCGGCACTCCGAGCGCCTCATGTGGTTGTCTTTGGATTCGCAGGAGGGCCAGGAGTATTGGGCGGCGATGGACCTGATGGGCCGCTACGCCGCGGCGAATCATGCGCTGATTGATTGCTGGGCTGTTCCCCCAGAGCGGAGCAGAGGTAGTGCTTGGCGGAACGCTCGGTTGTGTTCCTGACCCGGGAAGCTGCGCACCGGACCATTCGCGAAACCCCGTTCCTGAGCAATGCCCGGACCATCGCCAATATCTACCTGCTGAGCCTCGGAGCCCCCACTCTGGCTGGTTCTCTGGTCCAGTCCACGTTCATCTCTTCACGGATAAACCTCGCGAACGGCACGGTGTGTGGCGCGTCTGACTCTGCCGTGGGAGCAGAGTCAGATTAAATCGTGGTAACGGGTGGTACGGTGGCGGATTATTTCGTGGTTGTTTTCGAGAAGAGG
>JAJYHY010000307.1 GCA_021784555.1 bacterium | reverse complement strand
AAGCGTCGAGAGAAACCACAGGAAAACCGTGAAGGCGAACATCAGGACGGTCGCGGCGGCCAGGCTGAACTTCAGGTCGCTCCTCCCGACCAGCAGCACTCCAAGGTAGAGCTCCAGCGCGGTGACGACCACAATTGTCCAGCGCGCCAGCCCGATCGGCAAATCCATCGCCTTGAGGGCGAGCGTCGCCTCGCCGGGGCTGACCAGCTTATACATGCCGGAATAGGGCAGCAGCGCGCCGATGACGAAAGGGACGAACTTTCCGATTTTCTTGAGCATGGGGTTCCTCCCCAAAAGATGGTGTTGATGTGCAGCCAGCCGTCGGTCATGAGGTGGCTCAGCGCCCAGTTCTGATCTCCGTCAACCCAGAGCAGGCTGACATAGACGGACCCGACGGCCTCCCCGCCATTCGCCTTGGCCAGGAAACTCACCTCAAACACCAGCGGGCGCCCGGGCGCCAGCGCGCCGACGTAAGCAAACCCCGGATCGGGGGCGGCATACGAGGCGGTAAAGCCATTCTTGACGGGGCCCGTGAGTAGGGAAGCCGGGGCGTTGGTGTGGGCTATGCCGCCGTGGACACTGCCGAGACAAAAAGCCGTGATCTTCGGCAGGCCCGGGCCGCCTCCGGCCTGCGTCTTGTTCCATAGGAGCCCCACAAACTCCCTGGCGTCGCTCCAACGGCGTCCGGGGACCCGTCGGGCGGCAGATGGACCGAGTAGGGCGACGGCCCTGGCGCTGGGCGCGAAGGTCCAGTGGAGTCCTTCCGTTTTCAGCCGGTAGTACTGCTCCAGGGTCGGGCGCCCGAGGTAGCCTAGAACCTGCATCAAGCGCACCTTGAGGACGGCCTCCTGGACCTTTGACAATTCCCTCAGCGGGGCCGTAGCCAGGGCTGCTCGGGCGACCTTGGCCGCCGAGAAGTCGGAGTAGGTCTGGGCTTGCCAAAGGGCCTCTACCTCGCGGCTCTGCCTGGCCGTCGCCTCCGCCGCCGCACGGTGCAGATCAACGTTGTAGTAGGCCGGAAACAAAAGTCTCAGCGCGCAAACGACCGCCAGAGTGGTTCCAAAAGTCCACATGTGTCTAGCCGCTGTCATGGCTTTCCCTCCCAGGTCTCAGGGTGCGGTTGGTGGTCATTGTTCCACCGGGCGGCGCTCCTCCAGGGGCTGAAGAGGACACCCGGCAGCATGCCTTCGACGTGCCCGTCGCAGCAGGCGAAGTTGTAGTTCTGCCCATGACGGGGCGGGTACTCCGTTGGGTCCATGCTATGTGTGGGCGGCGGCACCGACAGGTAATCCAGCCCCCCGCGCGAGGGCCCTGCGGGCACGACTCCGAGTGTCGAATCGGCGAACGCAATCATTTCACTCGGTGCGCGGATCATGGAGTCGCGGGTCGGTGGGAAGCCTGGGCTCGGAAAGAGGCCGCCCACGGTGAGCGAGCCCAGGGCACCGAGGCCCAGGGGCGAGTTTGGGAAAAACGGTTCCGTGCCGAACCCGTTGTAGCCGTAACTCCCCACATCAAAGCCCCCCGTAGGGCCGTAGGGATCCCCCACCACGCTCGGTGCTGAAATCGGTCCGGTGTATCCAGGGCAGTGGTAGGCGCGGTTGGTCCACCTCAGCGGATAGTAGGGAGCCATCTCGTCCTCCCACTCAACCACGTGCGGGGCGGAGGATAGCGGCGACGTGTTCATAAAATAGTAGGGGTAGGAGGCTCGATTGTCATCCAGGTACATGCCGAGCGCAAGCTCCATCTGACGCAGGTGGTTCTTGCAACTGGTGGACCTGGCCCGGGCCTGCGCCAGAGACAGGACTGGCAGGAGCATTGCCGCCAGCAGGGCAATGATCGCGATGACAACCAGGAGCTCAATGAGCGTAAAGGCCCACCGCCTCTGGCGGCGAGCCTCAACCCCGCCCCACGCAGCCGAACTCCGCTCACACCTGCAACTCGTGCCGGACATAGGCTCAGCTTGACACCAGGGACCCCATGGACGACACCGCCACTTGCACGAGCATGCCGGTGGCGACTGTTGCCGCTAGCGCGCTTGGGCTGAAGAGTTTCTTCAATGGTTTCGTCACTGTTTCGGCTATATTCATAAATTTCTCCTGAATCTTCATGCATTTTGCCACACGACGCGCTCTGAGCCAAGAGTCGTGCGGGCACAAAAAAGGTACAATGGAGTCAAAGGCCCTTCGAAGCCCGATCCGGGATGGTGATAGTTCCGGTCCGGATGGGTGTCTCTGCCGAGTGGCTGTCCATAGCGAGGGTAATGCCGCACCGCCCGCGTCCATGGTCAACGTCTGAAGAAACTCGGCGCTGACGGCATCTCCTGGAGATTGGTAACTGCTCAGGTCGTGTTAGGAGCGCGGACGACCTCGTCCGCGACTGCGGCCTCCTGTGCTCAACTTTCCCCACAGAATATCGCGCTAAACAAATCAGCCAGGGCATGAGATTGTTGGAACGTGTTGGGCACGGCGGCAATTTGCGGCCGATAGCTGCGCCGGCCGCGCCGGCAAACAGGATCTAGTTCCGTAGGAACGGCATCTCGGCGCACCACAAATATGCCGGCCCTGACGGGCCCCGCGCGCGTTGGGCCATCGCCAATTTGCGATAGCTGGGTGTTTGGGGGTAAAGTTGAGCTCCTGGGGACGCGGAGGAGGGCGTCCGCGCTCCTATCGGGTGTGTCTGGCAGTCTGACCCGAGCAGTTACGGAGATTCAGGGTGGTAATCAGCGGCTGTCCGGACTGCGAGTCGCACTTGATTTCGGCGCGTGGATGCGCGAAATAGAGGCGCGAGGATACAGGCCATGAGAATTGGAATCATAGGAGCGGGACACATCGGTGGAACATTGGCCCGGCATTTCGTCAAGGCGGGCCACCAGGTCGGGCTGAGCAACTCGCGCGGCCCCGGCTCGCTTGCGGGATTGGTCAGGAGCCTCGGTCCGAATGCCTGCGCGATGACCGGGCCGGAGACGGCCAAATTCGGAGAACTGGTCGTATTGGCGGCGCCCTGGCGCGAGCCGGCGGCATTGCCAGCGCCCGACTTGGTGGCCGGAAAGATTGTGGTGGATGCGATGAACCCGTATTCCGCCGATGGCGAGGTCATCGATCTAGGCGGCGATACCTCCAGCGAGGTGGTTGCCCGGCGCTTGCCCGGGACGCGGCTGGTGAAGGCCTTCAACACCATGTATTATCATACGTTGGCCACAGAAACCCGGCTCGATTCCGACAGCCGGCTGGTCATTTTCGTCGCGGGAGATGAAGCCGCGGCCAAAGCGGTCGTGTCACGGCTTGTCGAACAAATCGGCTTTGCCGCCGTGGACACCGGTTCGTTGCGCGAAGGCGGGCGCCGGCAGCAGCCGGGTTCTCCACTCTACAACGCGCCCATGAACCTCCAGCAAGCGCGAGCGGCTCTGGAGGCCCTGATTTAGCACAAGACCCCATACCGTGCTGGACCGCGGCAGCCTACCTACCATTGAAACTATGCTAATCGGCGGCTTTCTCGACAGACGGCGAATTGGACGAGGCGCCTGTCTGGCGGCGGTGGCCTGCGTGGGCTTGGCCGCGGAGTTCGGCATGGGCGTAGCGCCGGCGAACGCGCCTGCGCCGTTTACCTTCGACACCGTTCGCGAGCGCGCCCGAGCCCTGGCGGCCAAACCTTACCACGCTCAAACCAAGCCCGAGTTGCCGGCATTTCTAGAGCATCTGAACTACGACCAATACCAGGACATCCGCTTCCGCCCGGGGGCCGGCCCGTGGCACGATGCGGGGCTGCGCTTCGACCTGTTGTTTTTTCATCGCGGTTACTCTTACAAGACTCCGGTGCGGCTTCGTTTGCTGAAAGGCGGCAAGGTTCGGGCGGTGCAGTTTTCGACAAACCAGTTTGACTACGGCAAGAACCACTTCTCGAAGCCCATTCCGCCAAACCTCGATTACGCCGGGTTTCGGGTCGTGTATCGGACCCGGCAAAACGAGAAATGGAATGAGGTGGCCTCATTCCTGGGGGCCAGCTACTTCCGCTTGGTAGGTCTGCAGGAGCGCTACGGCGCCTCCGCCCGCGGCTTGGCCATCGACACCGCCGAATCCTCCGGCGAAGAATTCCCGTCGTTTACGGAATTCTGGGTCCGGAGGCCCGGTCCGCTGCAAGATTACCTGGAGTTCTTCGCCCTGCTCGACAGCCCGAGTGCCGCCGGAGCCTATCACTTTGTTCTCAGGCCGGGGACGGCGACGGTGGCCGAAATTGAGGCCTCCCTGTTCCTGCGCAAGGAACCAGCCAAGCTCGGCCTGGCCCCTTTGACCAGCATGTTTCTCTTCGGTCAAGACCGGACTCGCTCTTTTCCCGATTTCCGCCCGCAGGTGCATGATTCGGACGGTCTCCTGGTTCACACGCGCTCGGGGGGATGGCTGTGGCGCCCGCTCGTAAATCCCGGGAAGACCTTTGAACTCACGCCATTCCCCGCCCACGACCTGCTGGGTTTTGGTTTGCTCCAGCGAGATCGGGACTTCCGGGACTACCAGGACCTTCAAACTCGCTATGAGCTTCATCCCAATCTGTGGGTTCAGCCTCTGAGCAACTGGGGCACGGGCATGGTTGAGCTGGTAGAGATTCCCGCCTCCGAGGAGTACGACGACAATATCGCGGCCTACTGGATTCCGGCTCAAAAACCTTCAGTGGGCCGGGAATTTCATTGGCGATACCGGCTTTCGGCCCTCTCCTCCGAGCCGGACGATTCCACGCTCCTGCGCGTGCAGGAAACGCTGATCCGGCCCGAGCACAACAAAGCGCCGCCGCGCTTTGTTATCGATTTCACCGGCGGGGCGCTCCCCTCAGTCTCAGCCAACGGCGGGTTGGAGGCGCGGGTGGAGGCCTCGCAAGGGAAGGTGCAAAACCTGGTGATTGAACGAAACCCTGTCACGGGCGGATGGCGCGCCTTCTTTGATCTGGCCGGCGTGGGAGACGGCCCGGCGGAGTTGCGCGTCTTCCTGCACAGCGGCAAGAGAGTGCTAAGTGAAACGTGGGCCTATCATTACACGGGGCCGTAGAGTGGTTGGCGGGGCTTCCATGGGCGCCGGCGCCGGCGACTCCAACCGGGGATGGATACGAGAGCGCCGTGCAGCCTTTGCGGCGTTGGTTCTGACGACCGTCGGGGTGATTAGTTGGCGGACGTTTCTCATGCTGGAGGTCAATGGTTGGAATACCACTAAAGCCGCCGCTTTCGGCCTGTTCGTCCTCCTATTGACGCCCATCGCGCTCTCGTTCTGGACGGCAACGCTCGGTTTCCTGGTTAAAATGCGGGGAGACGATATGCTCGACCTGACGCAGCGGTTGCAAAAGGTCCCTCCAGCCCAAGCCGAGTTGCCGCGCACCGCCGTCGTTGTTCCGGTCTATAATGAAGACCCCGGCCGGGTCTTTGCCGGCGTGAAGGCTACTTACCGGAGCCTGGAGCGGACCGGCTTGCTCCGGCCTTTCGACATCTTCATCTTGAGCGACTCGACCGACCCCGACGTGTGGGTGAGGGAAGAAATGGCCTTTGCGGACCTGCGCCAGCAGACAGCCGACCCGGAGCGGCTGTTTTACCGGAACCGGAGACTGAACGTGGATCGGAAGACGGGCAACCTGGCGGATTTTTGCGCGCGGTGGGGCGACCGGTACACGTACATGATTGTGTTCGACGCCGACAGCATCATGTCGGGAGAAAGCCTGCTCCGCCTGGTGCGGCTGATGGAGATGCATCCAAGCGTGGGGCTGATCCAAGCTCCGCCACTGCCAGTGAACCGCCGGACGTTGTTTGGGCGGCTCTTCCAGTTTGCCAGCCACGCCTACAGCGTGATTTTCATCACGGGCCTCAACTTCTGGCAGGGTGGCGCCGGCAACTATTGGGGCCACAACGCCATCATCCGCATCCGGCCATTCGTCGAGCATTGCCGGCTGCCGACGCTGCCTGGCAAACCGCCCCTGGGAGGCTCCATCCTGAGCCATGATTTCATCGAAGCCGCCTTTCTGCGCCGCGCCGGCTGGAAGGTTTATCTCGCCAGCGAAATCCGGGGCAGCTATGAGGAGGTGCCTTCCTCGCTGATCGGCTTTGCGGCCCGGGACAGGCGCTGGTGCCAAGGCAATCTCCAGCACTCGCGGCTGCTGTTCAGCCGCGGGCTGCACCTGGTCAACCGAGTCCATCTCTGCATGGGTATCATGGGCTATGTGGCATCGCCGCTCTGGTTGTTGCTCATGGCTTTGACCACCGCCGGTGTTTTGCGGGAGCGTTTGCTGCCTCATGATTATTTCAAGGGCAGGTCGCCGTTCCCGAATTGGCAGATCTCGGTTAATCACCAGGCCATACTCTTGTTCGTAACCGTCATGATGCTGCTGCTCTTGCCCAAAATCCTCAGCGTCGCCTTTTACGTCCGCGATCGATCCCGAGCCGCGAGATTTGGCGGCAGGTTCCGGCTGGCGCTCAGTGTCCTGGGCGAGGTCTTCCTTTCGACTTTGCTTGCGCCGAACCTGGCGCTTCTTCAAGCACGGTTTGTCGTTGGCATCCTCATGGGCCGAAACGTGAAATGGGACGCCCAGGATCGGGGCGACACCGACACCTCGTTTAGGGAGGCGCTGCGCCGGCATTGGCAGGCCACCCTCCTCGGAGTCGCCTGGGCCGCCCTGCTGGCCTTTACCGTGCCCACGCTGTTGGCGTGGTTCTCGCCCGTCATTGCCGGCCTGGTGCTGGCCATTCCTCTCTCGGCCTGGACCAGCAAGACCCGCGCCGGCCAATTCGCCCGCCGGCACGGTCTCTTCCTCATCCCGGAAGAGGTCATCCCGTCCGATGTCTTGCGATTCTTTGAAGAGGAAATGCGCCAGGTATCGGAGCGTGCCTGGAGCGCGGAACGAGACGGACTTGCCTGGGTGCTGGAGGACCCCACGGTGCGGGCGGCGCATCTTTCGCTCGTGTCTCCGCCCCCGGGACCAAAGGATGAACTCTTTGAGCACTACTTGCGGGGATTGATGATTCGGTTTCGCCGCGGCGGGTCACCCGCGCTAAGTCCCGCTGAGCGGAGGGAGCTGCTGCTCGACCCGGAATCGGTCCGGCATCTGCGCGGGCCGGATTCAACCCCCTGAGCCGGCTGGGGAGGAGCGCCGTGCCAATCCGCGCTGCGACTTTGTCCATGGCTGTTGAGGTCGAGTGAGCCTGAGAAAAACCTCACTGGAGTCCTTGAAGTTCAAAACACGTTGTAAACAGGTCGGGTCTTTGGGAAGACACGAATCTCACGAACCTGCGATCTGCAGGAGGCCGAATCGCGGGAGGTTCATCAAAAGTGGGTGAATGAGGCGCTGGACAGCGGCTCCGTCCGCCCGGCAACGGCGGCGGATTGGGATGGGGCTTTGAGGAGGGGACTGGCCCGCGCGGCCGAGCGCCAGTGAATGTCAACTACCGGCCGCAATTCTGGCTGGATCTTGAGGCGGGTGTTACCTGCCTCGCGAAGAAGCGTCTCTCGAAATCGCTTCTCACTGGCACGAGGAAGTCCTTGCAACCGTCAGGCGCGTCGAGAACCAAGCTGACCTTGGCCGGCTTCGGCGAGATTTGAGTCTCCCAGGCATCCGGAGCTTAATCGTGCGCCGCTATCCGCGCTACCTACTGTTTTATCGGTGGCAAGAGGAAACGATCGAGATTCTGCGGATCAAACACGGCATGATGGACCTGCCGCAACTCTTCGGCGGAGATCCCCTGGCAGAGTAGCCTCACGCGCCGATGGCAGAATGGAGCCCTCCTCCGCCGCCGACTGCGCGCTCTCCAGAAACTCGTTTTGCAAGCATCACGGCGGTAGGGACTTAGCAGATTCGGCTTTTGGCGGGTGCGGTCGGCCCGGCCGTAGCCGCGCACGTGGCCTACCATGCTGTGGTCACCGCCATCTATCTCGCCGCGCTGGCCTTGCTGCGGTAATAATCTCATTGCGTAGGTGCGTTCTTGGGGCGATGCTTCGGTCATTCGTGTTTCGGCCTCATGCCTGAGCAGTGCGATATTTGCGGCGTTGCCGCGCTGGAAAACCAGCGCTTCGCGGAGGAAGCGCTACCCTTCCGCCGGACAAAACGCTATTGTCCCGCCTGTAGGCGGAAATTGTACGGCCGGGTTTTTGCAGTCATCATATTCTTCCCCGTGGTGGGCTGTTGTATAGGCCTATTCGAGACTCTACAACGTCATGTCAGCGTGCTGGATTCGGTATTGGTCCGCTGGAGTTTGCTCCTTGTTTTTCAATGGCTCATGATTCTGCCACATGAGCTCGGCCATGCAGTCGCTGGCCGGACGCTCGGCTTTCGAGGGATCAGGATTCTCGTTGGTTCAGGCAAGCCGTTGCTCTCTTTCGAGGCCTTCGGCATCCCAGCTCTCATTAACCTCGTCCCCTTCGGCGGCATCACACTCCGGGATCGTGCGGTCCCGGTGCCACGTTCGCGTTACCTTGTCTTTCTTGCTGCCGGTGCGACGGTCAACGTCACTGCTGCTGCCATTGCCTGGTGGTTCATGGCTCCCGGGGAACTGTTCGCTTTCCACGCCGGTGGCGCGACGATGCTCTTTTTCTGGGCCAACGTGGTGGTGTTAGTGGAGAATCTCACTCCTCACCGGTCACCCACTCCTTTCGGCCTCCTGGAGAGCGATGGCCTTCAGTTATGGAACGTATTGTTCAAATGGAACAAGCCCGTCGAGCTCGGGTCTGCCCGCCTGCCTTCGTGGGAGGTTTGGCTTCGGTGGCAGTTGAAGTGGACGTTGTTTGCGGTGATGGCTGGCGCCTCCATGCTCTTTGTCGCCTTGGCGATCCTGCCCTTTCTTGGCCAGGGCGAACGAAGCGACTGGAATCTCCGAATTGTGGCGCCTGTCATCATGCTCGTGCTCGCCTACGTAACCGGTTGGGCTGCTGTGCGGGTCGCCAAGCACCCGGTCCCGACTGTCGCAATACCTACACTTTCTCCCGGTTCCCGGCAAGTGCTCTCGCTAACTCCAGAACAGAAGGGGCTCTTGGAGAAGGCGGCCGAGCACGCAAACCAGAAGGACTTTGCCGCGGCCGAAGCATTCATCGACCAGGCGCTCAGCGGCGTGCCCGCTCGCAGCGCGTCAGCCTGCTGGCCTCTTCAGCAAGTCAGGTTGGGGTACATCATCTCCCAGAACGACGTGGCGCGCGCCGAGAGGGTTTGCCTCGCCTGGACCAATCAGTCCGTAATGATTGAGGACAAGATCCGGAGCTTGGATTGCCTTGCTTCGCTGCTCCTTTACAAATCCATTCCTGGCTCTTTGGGAACCGCCGAACGCCTCGCTCGGCAGGCCCTGGACCTTGCTCCTGGGACGCTGACCCTGAAAGGCACGCTCGGCGGTATTCTGGCCGAGCAGGGCCGAATTGCGGAGGCCGAACCGCTCTTACGTGAGTGTCTCGAACGCAGCCCGGAGCTGCACGACCAAGGCATTTCCGCCTTGTATCTCGGAGTCGTGAAGCTCGCAACCGGCCGTCGCGCTGAGGCCAAGCGGTTGATAAGACAAGGCATGGTTCTGCACTCAGAACCCTGGCTGTTGGCAAAGGCCAAAGCCAAGCTGAAGGAGTTGGGCGGGTGACGAACAGACGGTCAGTTCTCCATGAAAAGGGTCTTCGACGGGGTGACGGCCCGAAACGCGCAGGAATTAACCGTTGACGCGCCCGGCCAGGCTCTGGTAGCATCGCGGCATGCTTGGTGATCCCCAAAATCAATCCTTTCTCACCCACGCAGCGCCCAGTGTGCGCAGGAGCGCGACAAGCAGTTTCCCGTCCGTTGCGTCCGGGTTGAGAACAGTGGTGCTGCTCGCCGCGATTGCACTGATGTCAACGGCGGCGCAGGCGCAAGACGTGGTGGGCGACTGGACCGGCGTCCTCAACGCAGGCGGCGCGCAACTCAGCCTCAGCCTGCACATCACCAAGGCCGCCAACGGCAGCCTCCACGCCACCCTCGACAGTCTCGACCAGGGCGCCATGGGAATCCCCGTCCAGTCCGTGACGGTCAAGGGCGCGAAGCTTGCCCTCGACATCCCCGCCGTGCATGGTTCGTACGAGGGCACCGTAGGGGCTGACGGCGACAGCATCCACGGTACGTTGACGCAAGTGCTATCGCTCCCCCTGGATTTCAAGCGAGCCGAGGCGAAGCCGGCTCCAACCGCCGCGGCCCCGTCGCCGATTGACGGCGCCTGGCTCGGCTCCCTCGACGCTGGCGCGATAAAGCTTCGCGTCGCCTTCCACCTCCACAACATGTCCGATGGGCTGCATGCCACCATGGACGTAACCGTTCACGGGGTTGAAGGCCAAGAGGAGGCGAAAAAAAGTTGCTGTAAGACGAAGTTTGGGCTGGTGTCTTGCCGAGCCGCCCGGTAAAGTCCTGGTCCGTGGACCAACAATGGATCATACGCGGGCGGCGGATCGGGCAGCCAGATTTGCTCCTGATCCGCGAGATCCTCGCGACCGAGGGCCGGCGGGGCCGCACTCATGTC
>JAJYHY010000306.1 GCA_021784555.1 bacterium | reverse complement strand
CTTGCTACGCTCAAGTTTGTATTTATCGAACCGCGGAGCCAAGGCTTCCAGCAACTCTTGGCGGTTCATCTCAAACTGGTGCGCATAGCCCAGGACTTGAACCTCCAAACTGGCATCCCTCTTCGTTGTTCATGGATAAAACCTTAGCGCCCGCCCCGGCCATTGTCAACTCGGTCCAAATCCGTGTAAGTGAGGGGCGATGCGTACATCACTGCGCGCGGCCGGGCGAGAATTGCCGCGCGGGCGAAGAAACCTGTTGTCCGATTTGGGCGCAGGGCGTTTAATGGCAGGCCTATGATACGATGCCCCAGATCGGCGCTCTTTGTTTGCGGATTTCTTTTGTGTATGGTTGGCTGCCAGACGCCCCGGCCGCCAAGGCCCGCCGTGATGCTCCGCCCGGAGAAACTGGCGGAGATGGACGCCGCCATCAACAAGGCGATTGCGGCCAAGAAACTGCCTGGAGGGGTGCTGTGGTTCGAGCACCGGGGCGTGAGCTACCACAAGGCCTACGGCAACCGCGCCCTGGTTCCCTCGGTGGAACCGATGACCGAAGACACAATCTTCGACGCGGCATCGCTGACCAAAGTGATTGCGACGACGCCGGCGGCGATGCTCCTGATCCAGCGCGGACAATTGAGGCTAGACGACCTGGTTAAGAAGTATATCCCCGAATTCACCGGCGGCGGCAAGGAGAAGGTGACCATTCGAGAACTGATGACGCACACCTCCGGGCTGCCACCGGACATCGAGACGCGAACGGATTGGCACGGACAGGAGGCGGCGATTCAGAAGGCCTGCCAGGTGAGGTTGCTCACGCCGCCGGGCACGGCGTTTCGTTATAGTGATATCAATTTCTTCCTGCTGGGAGAAATCATTCAACGCATCACCAAAACCCCGCTCCAGGATTTCGTAGAGAAGGAGATTTACAAGCCGTTGAAGATGGTCGATACGGGTTTCCTGCCGCCGAAATCCAAGATTGGCCGGATTGCCCCGACGGAGGTGGTCAACGGCGTCCCCTTTCGCGGGGTTGTCCATGATCCGACGGCGCGCAAGATGGGGGGCGTGGCGGGGCACGCCGGGCTGTTTTTTACGGCGGCGGACCTGGCGCGCTTCGCCCGGATGATGCTCAACGAAGGCGCGCTTGACGGTGTCCGCATCTTCAAACCGGAGACCGTCCGGCTCATGACCGGCGTGCAGACCCCGCCCAACCTGCCGGTGCGCCACGGCTTGGGCTGGGACATCGACTCGCCCTACAGCGGCCCACGCGGGAAGTACTTCCCCATCGGCTCCTACGGTCATACCGGCTGGACGGGCACCTCGATTTGGATCGATCCCTTCTCCCGGAGCTTTGTCATCTTTCTCTCCAATCGCAACCACCCCACCGAAGCGGGCAATGTCATCGCGCTGCGGAGGGAGTTGGGAACACTGGCCGCGGAGGCCATCACGGACTTTAGCTTCGCCTATGTGCCTGGGGCATTACCGCCCCGGATACCTCCGGAGCAAGTCCAGGCCCACGCGGCGCGACACCCCGCGCGGGGCCGTCAAGCGGCAACGCTCGATGGCGTTGAGATGCCGGCGACTTTGGCAAAAGGGCGTTGAACAATTCCGTTAGCGGCGGGCCAGGCACCGGATTTACGGATAGTCTAAGTTCTTGCATTCGCCTGCACAGGTTTGCGACCCACCCCGGTCTTTGCGAATTCAGTTGCGTTCTTCGTGCTCCTGTGGTGCGATCAGCACCGACATGAGTGAGCCGACCCAGCCGCCACCACAGGATGTTATCTCAATCCCAGCCGGGTTGAGGGACTTCCTTGTTCGTGACACGTGGCTCTCGCCGGTGTTGATTGACGTTCTTGAGCGTAACGGTTTCGAGCGGCTCGGAGATTTGATTGGCCTGCGTGTCTCGAGTTTCCGCCGGCTGTCCGACATTGGCCCGTCACGCCTGGCGGAACTTGATCAGCTTGTCCGGTGCGTTGCCACGGGCGTAGAGCCTAGCCCGCTCAACAAGCCGGGGCCGGGCCCTCCGCCCAAAGGCATCTTCGTTGTGCCGCCGCCCGCGCACGACCTGATCCCGTTTGAGTTGCCGATTTCCCTTCGGCTGCAGCGCGCGCTGCTGGAGGTCCTGCAGTTACACCTGGGGGCCACCGAACCCCCTCTGACTTTGAGTGCCATATCGAGCCGGGCCGGGATTTCCGGGTCCCGGGTCGGCGAGCTCTTCGCCCAGGCAGTCACCCAGATAGCCCGGTGGGCAGGTGCGCGCGTGAGAGAGCAATTCTCGGTTGCTCGAGTGGGACGAGCCCGCCACATTCAGGGACTGCTATCGCGCGGCCGCGTTCGCCAGGCCAGGACCCGATTTGGCCCCGTCGGACTTTTACTTTGCCATCTGTGCTCATCCCAGGATCGCGCTCGTCCAGTGCCCGGGGCGGGGGCTTCTCCTGGGCGCCAGACCTCCATTGCGTCTCCCAGAGGCATCATTTCTGAGTAACCGACTAAATGTTACGAACTCTTTTGAGCTCGCACTTTGCCACTAATCCATCACCCCATCGGTTTGTAACGCCCTGTGACGACTCTTCCATCACCTTGTCGCCGAATGGGGGGCGATGGCGCGGGCGGGGTCGCCCAGGGTGCGGGTCAACAGCTCGCGCAATTGGAGTCGGGCGCGGAGGAGGCGGACCTTGACGTTGGCCTCGCTCAGGTCCAGCGCCTCTGCCGTGGCCTTGGTGGAAAGGCCCTCCACGTCGCGCAGAAGAAAGACCAGGCGGTGCTTTTCATCAAGCTTCGCCAGCGCGTCATCGAGGAGTTGGCGCAGCTCGTGCGTGTGCGCCAATTCTTGCGGAGATTGACGCCAATCGGCGATGAATTCCGGGTGGGGAATGGTTTCGCCGGAAGGGTCCGGTTCAATGGCCGCATCGAGGGAAACGGTGGGCAGGCCCTTGCGTTTGCGAATGATTTTGAAGGCGGCGTGGGCGGCGATTCGGAGCAGCCAGGTGGAAAAGCTGGAATCTTCGCGGAATGTCGGCAGATGCTCCAACGCGCTCAGAAAGGTTTGCTGGGTAACGTCTTCGGCATCCTCCTGCTGGCGCAGAACGCGCAGCGCCAGGGTATAGACACGGCGTTCATGGTGGCGGACCAACTCTTCGAAGGATGCCAAGTCGCCGGCTTTGGCGCGATGCACCAATTCCGAATCAGTCGTTGAATCCTTCATGGTCTGAACCGTACTCGGGGAACCAGCAGAAATCGCGGATAGCGGACTGGAGGGTGTCATCATCGAGGGTGCGCCCGATGCCTTCATCGCGAGCGACCCGGGCCACTTTGAAGGCGACATGCAGGCTGGCGGCCCGAAGGTCGCGCAGGCTCGGATAGAGCGGGCACTCCGAAGCGGCTTTGGACGCCGTGAACTCGGCCAAGGCGCGCGCGGCGGCCAAAAACATTGAGTCGGTGACGCGGCTGGCCTCGCTGATGATGACACCGAGGCCGACCCCTGGAAAGACGAACACGTTGTTGCACTGTCCAATGACATAAGTCTGCCCGTTGAAGGTAACCGGCTCAAAGGGCGACCCCGTAGCGACCAGCGCCCTGCCATCCGAATATTGCAGGGCTTCCAAGGGTGTGCATTCGGCCTTGCTGGTGGGGTTGCTCAGCGGAAACAGCAAAGGCCGGTCGGAGCAACTTGCCATGGCGCGAATGACCTCGGGCGTGAAATCGCCGGGTTGACCGGTGGTGCCGATGAGCACACGAGGCCGCACTGCCAGGATCAGCTTCTCCAATACACGCGGGGGCGGGTCGCTCAGGCCGCAAGCCGCCAGGTCCGCCGTGCGCAACGCCACCTCCCGCTTGTGTTCCTCCAGGTCGGCGCGCCCTTGGTGGACCAGACCCGCGGAATCGACAAAAAACATCGTCCGGCGCGCTTCCTCTTGCGACAAACCCTCGACCATCAACGCGATGCGCAGCAGCCGGCCAATTCCGACGCCCGCCGCGCCAGAGCCGGCCAGCAGGAATCTCTGCTTGCGCAGGGGCTGACCGAGGCGGCGCAGCCCGGAAAGGATGCCCGCCAGGGCCACGGCGGCAGTACCTTGGATGTCATCATTAAAGCTGGGCAGGCGTCCGGCGTAGCGGGCCAGGAGGCGAAAGGCGTTGGCCTTTTTGAAGTCCTCCCACTGGAGCAGAGCGCCCGGGAGCACCTTCCTGACGGCCTGAACGAATTCTTCCAGGAATGCATCATATTCCGCGCCCCGCAGCCGCGGTCCGTGGTATCCGAGGTAAAAGGGGTCGTCAAGCAGCGCACGGTTGTCCGTGCCGACATCGAGGCTGACGGGCAGGCAGAAGGAAGGATGAATTCCGGCGCCGGCGCAGTAGAGGGCCAGCTTGCCGATGGGAATGGCCATGCCTCCCGCGCCCTGGTCGCCCAATCCGAGGATGCGTTCGTTGTCGGTCACGACAATCAGCCGAATATCGCGGCGGCGGAAGTTGCGCAACCTCTGCGCGATTTGGCCGCGGTCGTTCGGACACAGGAATAACCCTCGCGGACGGCGATAGATGTGGCTGTATTGCTGGCAGGCCAGGCCGACGGTGGGGGTATAGATGATGGGAGTCAGGCGCTCCAGATTCTCGACCAGCAGCCGATAGAAGAGCGTTTCGTTCCGGTCTAAAAGCGCGACCAGCCCGATATATTGCTCCAGTGGGTCGGACTTCGATAAGATGTGCTCCAGCTCCATCGCCGCCTGCTGTTCTATAGTCAGTACCGCCGACGGGAGCTCGCCTTCAATGCCCAATTGCCGGCGTTGCTCCAAAGTGAAGGCCAAGTCCCTGTTCAGAGCCGGGTCACGGAGCACCTGCTCGCCCCGCGACCAGCGACGATTGAAAATGTGATTCATATCCGAGTCAAACGATGCAAATGTCTTTCTATACTGCCGGTGGCGCGCCACTCCCCATCGGCATTCAGGCTTGTTCCACCTACGCGGGTTCCCTCGGGCGGGGTTCAACCCAACCGAGGCATGTAGCCCAGGCGCGCCCGCATTTCCGATTCGGCCCCGAGGCATGCCAACGCGGGTGATGACTCATGCCATTCCAGACGCTTCAGACCAGCAACCGAGGCGGCAAGATAGGGAAACCGAAGGCCGTACGTCCTGTAGATGGTCTCGAAGAAACCCCGAAGGCTCAGGGGGCTGCCGACAGGCGGAAACGCCTCGAAGATGCTGCCGGCGATAGCTCCATCACAGCTCGCTAGAGCCAAGGACACAGCTTCGTACCGGGTGGAGTCGTCCCGAACGAACCTCCGCCCCGCCAAGCCGGGCAGGACATCGTGGTAGCGCTGAATGGACTTCACAACTTCTCCCGCCTCGCTCACGGCGATGTCATTCGAGGCAAGGCCGGCGGTGCCGGCTCGATTCGCTTTGATGAGGTGGAGCCGCGAGTCAAAGATGAGCCTCTTGCCTCCTGCGTGATCATCCACGATCAGCGGCGGGTGGAGCGTGATTTCGTCCGGATGGAATCCCCCCTCTATAACGAGGCGCATCGCAATGTGCCGGTGGAGGGGTTTGATATGCTGTTGGCCATGCGTTTCTCGCACGGTGACGAACTGGGCCAATGCCGCCTCCAGCCCCAAATAACACGGCAGCCAGTCTTCAAGCATAGTGCCTCCACCGCCGAGCCTCGGTAACCGTTTCTTCGAGCACCGCCCTCTCCTTTCCACTAATGCGGCAGCCGCCCAAAGAAAGGCGCACGTTCGCGACCTCCCCAGGCTCGAGTTTCAGCATACCGCCGCCCAACGGATGGCCTCCAATCTCGCAGCTCAACTGACAGAGGGGACCTTCCCACGCACGCTGTACTTCATCGAACTCGAAACCCGGGGAAAGCTGGACGGCGTCAACCGAGTTCGTGCAGACACACCCCGCCGCGTTCGCAACCAGCGTGGGCGCTCGCCCGCTCATATAAGATAGAAAGGCGTCGGGGGTCTTCACGTCTGGCACCACGTGCCAAGGTTTGCGGTTGCGGCATTTGTAGCTCTCCTTCGCCTTGCGGCCGAGCCAGCTCTCCAGGTAATCGCGTACGCTCCCGGGCAGCGGCTCAACGCCCCGCAGGTGCAGAAGCAGCACCGGTTCATCGTTTCTAATCCAGCACCGCACGGTCTCCTCGTCCACGCCCACAGATCGCCGGTGGCAGACCAGAAACTCGCCGTCACCACAAGCGGGATCCAAAGCGCTCTGGGTTGGCCGGCTGACCACCCAGCTTACCAGTGTCCGGGCCACCTCCGGCGGAGTGAAGAATTGGCCGAGTCTCTTTCGCGCGTCGTTCACGGGCCCTTGATGCCACGAATCCCCCGCGGCGTCCAGTCGGAAATGAGACCACCGGCGACAGGATACGCGTCTGGCCGCGACGAGCGCCGCCAACAGCGCGAGGCTATAAGGCGACAAAAAGAGTTGGAGCGCCAGGCCACGGAACTCGAAGATGTTTGTCAATGCGGTTAAAGCCAAGAACCCATCGGGGCAACATCCAACATCAAACCTCCGGCAATCCATTAATCCCTTAATCCATCAATCCATCCCTCGCGCGTCCCTCGGACCCAGCCGCCGTCCAGGCAATGCGAAGGCGGGATGGATGGCGCCGCAGGTGGTGCATTCGAGGCAGCGGACGCAGCGGCTGACGTTTACCTTCTGCTCCACCTTCACGCCCACCGAGCAGCGGCTGCGGCAGAGGTTACATTCCGCGCAGTCTTCCGCCTTGAAGCGCAGGTGAAAGAGGCTGAACCGGTTGAACAGGGCCAGGAAACCGCCCAGGGGGCAGAAGAGGCGGCACCAGGGCCGATGGATGAACAGGGCCGAGGCGACAAAGGCGAGGAGAATGAGCGATTTGAACCAGCTCATCGTCCAGCCGTGGCCGGCCGCCACGCTCTGTGCGGCATAAGGCAGGCCCGCTTCCAACGCGCCCGCGGGACACAACCGGCAGATGGAAACGACCTGGTCGTCGAAGGGAATCCCCTTGAATCCGAGCAGCGCGGGCAGCAGCAGGACGAGGCCGGCCAGCACGACATACCGGAGGTAACCCGTCCAGGCCGGCGGCGTCAGTTTGCGATCCGTCAGCTTGCCCAAGAGGTCCTGCAAGAAGCCGAAAGGGCAGGCCCAACCGCAGACCAGCGAACCGCCTAACGCTCCCACCAGCAGCAGAATCCCCAGGAGCAGGAAAGGAAATTCCGCCGCCGCCGGCATCAGTGCCATATAGTTCGCCATGACGCCCACCGGGCAGGCGAATGAGGACAACGGGCACGAGTAACAATGAAAGACACAGCCTGGAATTCCGTGCAGCCACTGGCCCACCGGCGCCAGCCAGACCCCCAGAAACGCGGTCTGCACCCACGAACGCTTCCGGACCAGGGCGTGTCCGCGCGTGGGGGTCGCTTGTCGGTCACTCTGTTCGGTCGTGTCGGTTGGCATGAAGGCGCTCCTTTGTCTTTGGTTTGGCGGGCATCAGGGCATGCGGTTCCTGGGCCACGCGGCGCCGGCCGGTCAGGGCCACACCGTGTGGCCCGAAATTATTTCAGTCAGGTGGGACAGGCGGCTTTGGCCGCGGTGTCGATGCGCACCTTCCAGGTTGGCGCGGGAGGATTGGCCTGGCGGTTGGCCCAGCGGTTGAGGGCATCAACCATGGCGAGCGGGTCGTCGGTGCTTGGCGGCGGCGGGGCGGTGTTCTGCTGCTGGGGATACTGGAGGCCGCCGGACGAGAAGGCCTTCACCAACTGCGTCTCCCAGGCGCTGTTGCCATCGACCGTCTCGATGCCCGTGATATGCCGGGCGCCGCACAGGATGAGCAGCGCGCCCGCCGCCGCCCCAGCAAAGCCCAGCCAAAAGCCGTGCCGCTCCCTGTCCCGCGACGCGGGGTTCATGGGCGGTTGGGAGATACGGGTGCGCATGTTGGGTCAGGCGGATGGTTGAGCAAAGATGGCGGAGGCGGATGGGAATCGAACCCACCTGGGACTTTGTTGAGCCCCACGCTGGTTTTGAAGACCAAGCCATGCACCAGCACGGAAACGCCTCCGTA
Source organism: bacterium (assembly GCA_021784555.1). GTDB lineage: Bacteria > Verrucomicrobiota > Verrucomicrobiia > Limisphaerales > UBA8199 > JAJYHY01. The sequence continues at coordinate 2,478 of JAJYHY010000306.1, read as the reverse complement.
TCAACGACTTGTGTTGTTTTTGACCCCTATTTATTTGATTTTCGACTGACAAGAAACTAACATTTCTTTCGCTACAGACCGGAGAGAGGGTGTAATGTCCTTTCACTATGACAAGATTACGGCCAATCGTCCGAACCATGGGCCAAGGTATATACCAAGTTGACCTGCGTGCCAAGTCTTTTGACCGAATTCGGCAGACAATCGCCGACGGAAAGAAGGTGCTCCAGTTCTCCGTGAAGAAGGAGGCCCAACGGAAGGCTGAGGAAATCGAGCAGTTGTTGATGAACTACGGCGCGAAACGACTTGAAACCTTTGACCTTGTGCTGAAGGTTGACCCCCTCGCGCTCCAAGACCGGCTGGCCCCATACGGGAAGACGGTTGAAGATGCGGTCAATTTCTACGTCGCGCACCTGAGCGAGCAGGCCGAAAGGGAGAAGAGCCAGACGCTTGGAAATTTGATGGATGAATGGCTCGCCGAGAAGAAGCGTCGCGTTGAACAGAACACCTTGCGCAAAGCCACGTATGACACGCTCTATTACAAGGCCAATGGAGCAAACGGCTACAAAGCGCAATGGGGAACACGGCCTGTCGCAACCATTTCAACCAAGGAAATTGAAGAATGGATTGAAAGCCGAGTTGTGAGGGTTCCCGGAATGAGCGCGTGGAATGTCACCGACGCGAGCCAGACCAGCAAGGTGCATCAACTCGCTTACCTGTCGCAGTTTTTCATTTGGTGCAAAAGGAAATACGGTGTTCCAAGAGACAACCCCTGCGAGCCCATTTCAGTCCAGCGGGACGAGTTAGACCCGAAGTATTTCACACCCGAGCAGGCCAAGTTTGTAATGTCCCTTTCAACCACCAAGCGATTTCAGTCTCTCGTGCCATTCCACGCGATATGTCTTTTCGCGGGCGTCCGCACGGAGGAATGTGAGCGACTGGATTGGAGCAACATTGATTTTGCGGACAAGGCCATTGTCATCAATAAGGCGGATGCGAAGACGCGAAAGCATCGGCGCGTTGAAATGCAATCGAACCTGTTGCAGTGGTTGAACTGGTTCAGGGAGAAAAACCCCCAATACCCTCTGATACCCTCGCACGGCTTGGATGATAGGAAACGACAATTCAGGAAGAGGTTGAACGGCAAATGGCTCAAGAACGGCATGCGTCATTCCTACGCCAGTTACATCCTCGGAGCGAAACGGGGGGACTTCGGATATTTGGAGCAGAACATGGGGAACAGCCGGACAATGTTGCAGAACCACTACATCAATTTCCCCACAAAGAAGACGAGTGAGCAGTTTTGGGGGATTGTCCCACCCTCACCGTAAAACTCTCTCAGGCGCAATCCTCCGCGCACCATGCCCCTCCCTCTGGCCTCCAGTGGTCAGGGGGTTCCCGTTCCTGTGATTTCGTAGGTTTCGCCCACCGCTTGCCGGGATTGCGCCCCCATGTTCCAGTCCAGTCAACATGAAAACAACATCACAAAAAACTGGAAACGGAAACGCACAGTCGGCGCTCGCCGAAATCAACCGCTAAATCCAAGCCCTGAGCCAACAGCGCATCGCACTCGCGGAGCCCCTCAAAACCCGATACACGGAAATGAGGGGTGAACTGGTGGCCTTGGAAACGGAAATCCGCTCCCTTGACGCGGCATGGAAGCCGGAGCCGATGAAGCCCAAGGCCGAAACCAAGATTGCCGAAATCCTCACGGCGAAGGGCCAGCCAATGGCAGTGGACGAGATTCTCGCCGCGGTGGGCGACTTGTTCACCCCTTGGAAGGTGAAGAACACCCTGAAAAAGAAATCCACCGGAGCAAAGGCCGTGTTCGCCGTGAACGATGGCAAATACGCGGTCAAGGCTCAGTGAGCATCCAGCACAAGGCCCTCGCCGCTCCAAGTGGCGGGGGCATCTTTCTATCAGACCATGAAAACTTACATCGCAACATTGACCTTCGTTCAATTCAGCCGAGCCGAGGTTTCGATTATGGCGGACTCGCTCGAAGAGGCCGGACGGAAGGCTGCTGAAATCGGCTCGGACGAAGCCGAGTGGATTCCCGTCAACGGGGAAGTGTCCGTCGAGAGCGTGGTTGAGCGCCGGCAGCCGAAGGAGGGCGGGCAGTAGCGGCGGGGTGTAATCCCCTCACCGGAACGGCCCCCCCGGTGCAGTGAACGCCGGGGGTTATTCTTGCGTTGTGGAAGTTGCTCAGGCACAATCTGCTCGTGAGCCGTCGTAGCCCTTGGGACCAGACGAAAACGAGGAACGAGATGAGCGCGGAGATAACAAGGGCAATGCTGGGAGCGTTGCCTGCCGAACAACAGCGAACAGTTCTGGAAGTGACCCGGAACGCCCTTATGGTTGATTTCGGACGCCTTGATCCCACATTCCGCAGGTCCGAGAGGGGCAGTTTGGGATTTTTTTTGAGGGGACACGCGAGAGGAGTCGAATGGCGGGAGGGGCGCGGGCCGAGCTGATTCGGGG
>JAJYHY010000305.1 GCA_021784555.1 bacterium | reverse complement strand
GGCGATGTACTGCCGGCTCCGGCCAATTCCCTGGAACCGTGGCCATTGAGCCGGAAGGCGGTTCTCGCTAGGGATCGGGGCGTGGTCAAGATGGAAGAAATGGTCCAGGGTCGGCAGCCAAAGCAGGCCCACGAACAAGCAAATCGTCAACGCATCCCACGCTGCGCGCCACCGGCTGAATCTCGATTTCGGTTCCACTCCGCTCCTAAAATCGAAAATAGATGAAGGGGTTATAGGTGCCGCCCGCCATCCACGAAGCCGAGATCAGGAGCAGGGCCGTTACCAGGAACAGTTGCGCCGCCTGGCCGGCGCACAAGGTCGCCGGTTGCAGCCGCTCCGGGACTTTGGCCTGGAGCCTGGCGGCCCCGGCCAGGATTGCGTACCATGCCGGCATGGAGAATACGATGCCAAAGGCGATTGAACAGGCCAGTTCGTTCGTCCAGTAGCGCGCCACGATTTGGCCGGCACCTGCCACCGCGGTTGAAAACCCCGCCATGTTTCGCAAGAAGACTATGGCCTGGGTGAAGCTATCGGCCCGGAACAATACCCAACCTGCCATCACCACCAATAAGGCATAGCCATGCCGGAAAGCACGCGGGGCCCAGGCCAAAAGCTTTCCGAATCGGGTCCTTTCCAACACCAGGAAGATGCCGTGGTATAGGCCCCAGACCACGAACGTCCAGCTTGCCCCGTGCCACAGTCCGCACAGAAAGAACACAATGACCAGGTTCAGATGCGTGCGCCAACGTGCGCAGCGGTTGCCTCCGAGCGGGATGTAGAGGTAATCGCGAAACCAAGTCGAGAGGGAGATGTGCCATCGCCGCCAGAATTCGCGTATGGATTGGGCAATATAGGGGAATTCGAAATTCTCGATAAACTGGAACCCGAACATCTTTCCAAGCCCGACCGCCATGTCCGAGTAGCCGGAAAAATCGAAGTAGATCTGCAGTGTATAACAAAGCACCGCCAGCCATGTGAGCGAGGGCGTGAGCTGTGACGCGGGAAGGGCAAAAATCTTGTCCGCCGGCAGGGCGACCGTGTTGGCAATGATCATCTTCTTGGCCAGACCTCCGGCGAACCGGCGAATTCCATCGGCGAACTTCTCCTTTGTGACCGCACGTTTGAGCAGTTGGGGGGCGATGGAGCTCCACCGCAAGATTGGACCGGCGATAAGCTGGGGAAAAAAGAAAATGTAGAGCGCGACGTCGGCCGGATTCTTGGCCGAGGGCCATTTCCGGCGATAGACGTCCAGCACATAAGAGAGCGCGTGAAAAGTGAAGAAGGAGATGCCGATTGGCAGTCGGACCCGATCCAGGTGAATCAAACCCAGATGAAAATCCCCCAGCACGGCGTTGAGGTTCGCCACCACGAAGTTGCTGTATTTGAAAAAGGCCAGCGTGCCGATGTTCAGCGCCACCGCCACCCCAACGGCCCATTTCCGCCGCCTGGGCTCCGTCTCCCGGTCCACCCATCGGCCGAGGTAAAAATTGGCCAGCGCCGACCCGAGCATCAGGAAGACAAAGAGCACCTCGCCCCAGGCGTAAAAAATCACGCTGAAGAACAACAACAGCCGGTTGCGCAGTTTCAGGCCTGGGAGAGAACAGACCGCCAGCACAATCGGCAGAAACAAAAACAAAAAAATGGGCGAACTGAAAAGCATTCAGCCACAGGATGTTACGAGCTTTTCATGGGAACGATTACCGTTTCAAGAACAGCCCGGTCTCCAATGATTGGTGCGGGCGATGAGCAGGAGCTCCCGCCTGGGGCGCAGTCGCTTCCATCTCTGTTCAGTTTCCATCTTCAGGTTCAGAGAGCATCATTCTCGCCCAGAGTATTGGCTCGGTGGAATACGTCAAGCACGCCGCCATATCGCTTGCTAATCGTGAGTTTCCGCGATTTAATGCCGCGGTGCTACAACAGCAAACGCTCAATCGCTCCGCCACCTTCACTGGCGTAGGTCTGCACAGCGGCAACCGGGTGACGATGACCTTCTTGCCAGCGCCGTCCAACTCCGGCGTGCGGTTCCGGCGCATCGACCTGGAGGGCAAGCCGGAAATTGAGGCACGGGTAGAGAATGTTGTTGAGACCAACCGCTCAACGACCCTCGCCAAAGGCAACACACGCGTTCACACCGTCGAACATGTCCTGGCCACCTTTGCCGGATACGGCATCGACAATGCCATCGTCGAGATCGACGCCAACGAGCCCCCCATCGCCGATGGCAGCGCCCGCGAATACTGCCGCATGGTCCAGGAAGCGGGCATCGGGGTCCAGGAGGAGCGCCGTGAACCTTATGCTATCAACGCCCCCATTCAATTGGAAGTGGACGAGGCGATAATGACTTTCCTACCCCACGAAACCTTCAAAATCTCCTGCACCAGCTCCGATAAGCAGGGCCGCTTCACCCAGTTCCTGTCCCTGGAAATCTCGCCCGCCGCCTGGGAGCGGGAATTGGCCCAGGCACGGACCTTCTGCTTTTTCGAGGAGATTGAATTCTTAATCAAGAACGGCCTGATCCGGGGAGGCAGCCTCGAGAATGCGGTGGTCATCCGTGATGACGCCGTCCTGACGACCGAGCCGCTCCGTTTCCCCGACGAGTTTGTCCGGCACAAGATTCTCGACATCGTCGGTGACTTCTCCCTCCTGGGCCGTGCGATCGTGGGTCACCTTATCGCCATCAAACCAAGTCACGCCGCCAACTGCGAATTGGTGCGGCGGGTGTCTGCCCAGATGCATAAGCGGCTGACTTTCGCCCCCCCGCCGCCGGCCGCTCTCCCGGAGCGCGAGCGACCCCCACTTCCTGAGTTAGCCGAAGGCCAGAGCCTGGCGCTGGATTGCGAACAGGTGATGCTGTGCCTGCCGCAGCGTTACCCGTTCCTGATGGTGGACCGGGTGTTGAGCCTGGATGGCGAACGCATCGTAGGGCAGAAGAACGTGACCCTGAACGAACCGTATTTTCAGGGGCATTTCCCCGGTCACCCCATCATGCCGGGCGTGCTGCAGCTCGAGGCCATCGCCCAGGTCGCCGGGATGCTGATGATGCGCCGGGCCGAAGACGCCGGACAGATCGCCTACTTCATGTCCGCCGAGGATGTAAAGTGGCGCAAGCCGGTCCGCCCTGGAGACGTTCTCATTATCGAGGTGGAATTGACGAAGAGCCGCGGCAGGATCGGCAAAGCCAAGGGCGTTTGCAAAGTTCAGGGTGAAATTGTGAGTGAAGCCTCCGTCACGTTCATGCTCAAGGGCCAGTGAGCCGCCACAGTGCTCGCCCCAGCCCTGGAATGCTCCGCGCTGAAAACATGCTGCTCATAAAGAACAGGCCGTCTGAGCGCCGGCTCCCCAAGCCATGATTCACCCCACCGCCATAATCCATCCCAAGGCCGAACTGGGTCCGGACTGCGAGATTGGGCCCTATTGCGTCATCGGGGAGCACGTGGTGATCGGGCGCGGGTGCTTCTTCCACTCGCATGTGGTCGTGGACGGCTACACGCGCTTAGGGGAGGCCAACGAGGTCTTTCCATTCACCGCTCTCGGGCTGAAGACGCAGGACCTTAAATGGCGAGGGGGTCTGACCCGCACGGAGATTGGCGACCATAATACCTTTCGCGAATGTGTTACCGTCAACAGCGCCACGGAAGCCGGTGAAGTGACCGTGGTCGGCAGCCACAACCATGTCCTGGCCTATTCGCACGTCGCCCACAACGTCAAACTCGGCGACTACGTCGTTATGTCCAATGCCGCGACCCTGGCCGGCCACGTGACCGTTGAAAATCACGCCATTATCGGAGGCCTGGCCGCCGTCCACCAGTTCTGCCGCATCGGCAAGATGGCTATCATCGGCGGCTGTTCCAAAGTCGTTCAGGATGTTCCCCCCTTCATGCTGGCCGATGGCAATCCCGCCGAAACCCGCACGATCAACAAGGTCGGCCTCGAACGGAATGGAGTTTCCGAGACGGCCCAGACCGCCTTGCGCCAGGCTTACAAAATCCTCTTTCGCGAGGGGTTGACCACTTCAAACGCCTTGGTCCGCATCGAGCAAGAGTTGCCGCACCTGGCCGAGATTGAGCACCTGGTCGCCTTTGTGCGCGGCACAGAACGCGGCATCAGCAAGTAAGGACGTTCGACAAGTTAAGCAGAATAGGCGAGGCGTCGGGGTCACTCCCCCAGTTTTTCCGCCCTTTCCCTTCCGTTGCCGCGGAAAAACTGAGGACTGACCCCGACGGCAGGTTCGACAAGTTAAACAAAATAGGCGAGTTTATGCCGGAGCTTGGATGCAAATCTTGAGTTGGATATATGTGGTGGTGGCCGTGGTGCTGCTTTTTGGCGTCTCGGTCTTCGTGCATGAATTCGGGCATTTTGTAGTTGCCCGGCGGCGAGGCCTGAAGGTGGAGGGCTTCTCCATTGGTTTTGGCCCGAAGATCATTTCCTGGACCCGAGACGGCATTGAGTATGCCTGGCGGTGGATTCCAGCGGGGGGATTTGTCAAGCTCCCTCAAATGGTCACTTCCGAGACGTTGGAAGGGAAGGAGGCTGACCAGCCGGTGCCCCCCGCTTCGCCCTGGTCGAAAATCCTGGTGGCGTTCGCCGGGCCGGCCATGAACTGCGTACTGGCCTTTGTCATCGCCACGATTATCTACTTTGTGGGATTGCCGATACAGGTGAACCCGGCGATTGTGGGCCACGTCGATGCGGGAACTCCCGAAGCGGCGGCGGGAATCAAGGCCGGGGACCGAATCCTGGCGGTCAACGGCAAACAGGTCAGGTCGTGGGAAGATGTCTATGCTGCAACAGCCCTTGCCCCGACCAACCTCGTCGCCGTGGTTTTTGAGGACCACGGAGTCAAACACACCGCCTATTTGCCGGCGAAATACGACTCCGAATTCCAAGTGAAAATGCTCGACTTGGAGCCGTCAGACCATCCGGTGATTCGCGAGGTTCTATCCGGCAGCGCCGCGGAAGAGGCGGGCCTCAAGGAAGGGGACGTGGTGCTCTCCTTTGACGGGGTTCCGGTGTTGGGACAGCAGCAATTGATCGAACTCATCAAGAAAAGGCCGGATAAACCCAGCCAGATCACGGTCAAGAGAGGCCAAAAGCATCTCCGCATAAGTGTCACCCCAAAGTTCAATCCGGACACCCACGGTGGCTTCCTGGGAGTATCCATTTCCCCAAGCTCGACCGCTGTTTATGAAGTGCAGCGGCCGGGCCCGGCGCCTTGGGCCTTGGTCGGCGAAGTATTCCAGCAGACCTTTGACACCATCGCGGCTATCGCCCATTCCAAAGAAACCAAGGTGGGTGTCAAAGACCTGAGCGGGCCGGTCGGCATTGTGTCCTTGCTCGCGGCGGAAGTGAGGGCGGATATCCGGCTGGCGCTCAAGTTCATGGTGTTGCTCAACATCAGCCTGGCCATATTGAACCTGTTGCCGATACCGGTGCTCGACGGCGGCCACGTCGCCATGTCTGTTCTGGAGGCCGTCCGCGGGCGCCCGCTGAGTCCGCGCATCCAGGAATACGCGACGACGGTCTTTGCGCTGCTGTTGATTTCCTTCTTCGTCTATATCTCCTACAACGACGTTGTTCACCGGCTGCCCCTCTTCCGGACCCTGCTCAACCAAAAGGTCCAGATCGAATCCGGCCCGACCAATAACCAAGCCCCCTGACCGGTGTTGGGGTCACATCTCAACATTTGACATTGTGGAGCGCGCACTCGTCGCGGACGAGGTGATTGTCAAATGTTGAGATGTGACCCCAACACCCAAAGGTGATTCAAGGATTGTGACGTCTCCAATTCAGGATCTGCCTCCCTTCGATCAACCGCGCCCGCAGTTCTTCATAAGGCACCTTCTGCACCGGCACGCCCGCGTCGATCGCCACCGCCGCCGCCGTGGCCGCCGACTGGCCCAGGATCATGAATACCGGCTCCATCCGAATCGAGCCGTAGGCAATATGCGTCGCTGAAAGGCAGACCGGCACCAACAGGTTTTCGCACTCGCCGATCTTGGGCGCCAGGGCACGATACGAAATCGGCCATGGCGGAAAGCCGCCTACCTGCACATCGCCTTCGTTCTCGACGTGCCCGCCCTTGACCAGCCGCCGGCAGTTGTGCGAATCCATGCCATAAGAGGCCAGCCCAACGCTGTCCGCCGCTTTTACCTGGCCCTGGCAATCATGCTGGGTGATGACGTAATCGGAGACCATCCGCCTCGCCTCGCGAACGTAAAGCGCTGAAGGCCATCCGCCCGAATCGGTGAACTCGTCCCGCGCCGGACCCCATTTCCGCATCTCGGCCCGCATGTTGGCCGGCACCCGCGGGTCGGTCGCCAGAAAATAGACAAAACCGCGAGTATAGCTCTGATGCGCCTGCCAGAGCTTCCGCCGCGTTGTGTAATCGGCCTCCGGGTACTCGTAGTTCTCGCCGATGAAGTCAGTCGAGAATGGGCCGTTATTGTTGATGTCGGTCTTTTCGTTCGGCATCCAGATCGGATTCCAAAACTCGCCCAGCCGCGGTTTCTTTCCGGCCGCCACGAGCGCCTGCAGATAACGCGCCAGCAGCTCGTATTGGGCCGGTTTGTAGCCCGGTGGCGGTCTCAGCCGGAGCCGATTGGCCGGGTCTTGGGTAAAGCAGAGCCGGAAATTGTAGGCCTGAACGCTGCGGTCGCCGTTGCCCGGTATTCCGGGCTCGACCGACTGAATAAACGGCAGCAAACCACTGGCCGGGTTGCCCGGCTCAACGTAAGGGTCCACCGGAACCGCAAACTGATGGTAGGGCGTCTTGGCACGAATCCCATTGAGCGTCTCGCCGTACTCCGAGTTGGCCTCGCGTCCGACGACATAACTCACGCCGGCCATGGCCATGAGGTCGCCTTCATAAGTGGCGTCGATGTACATCGCGGCGCGGTACACCTTGCCATTCTCCATCGTGATCTGGCGGATCCGACCTCCGACCTTCTTCACCGATGCCAGGCGCTGCTCGAAATAAACCGGCACCCTCGCCTCGTTCACCATCTGGAAAAAAATGTCCTCGGCCACGTGCGGTTCAAAGGTCCACATCGTCGCGTAAGGCGCCTGGAATTCCTTGAGGGTTGAGCGCCCGTTCCGGCCTGAGAAGTAATGATGCTTCGTTTCGAATTGCCAGGCCTTGTCTTGGGCGTAATGCAGGGCGACCCGGTGATAGAATTCCCGCGCCAGCCCGCCAATGGCCGCTTTGTTGCCGGTATCCGTCGCGCCCAGACCGCCAGAGGTGATCCCGCCCAAGTGATCGCCGAACTCCGCAATAACCGCGGTCTTGCCCATTCGCGCGGCCTGCACCGCCGCCATGACCCCGGCGTCCGTGCCTCCATAGACGCATACGTCCGCCCGGATAACCTCTGCGGCGCGGACCGCTCCCACTACCCCGAACAGCAAGCCCACGCCAAAGAGCGGCGGGACGATCAAGGTGAGCCTCAAGGAGTGGAATAAGCCTCGTCGCCTGCGAGTTGCATGGGCCTCCAGCTCGGCCAACGCCTGACCTGTCAGCAAAAGGTCTCCACCTTCACGCGCCAAAACCTCACAATCTTCCGCGCTCATCGTACCGTTGACTTCCTGCATTCGCTTCTCTCGGATGATGACCGTTCCGCGTCCTCGATTTGGGGCCGCCTTCCGTGCGCATTCAGCCAAAAGGCACCCCTCTTGTCAACGCCTGTCGCCCAGCAGGCGTTGGACGCTGCGGTTCTTCCATCCGACTTTTCGTGCATACGCATGAAAAATCGGTCCAGCACCCTCCGGCGGCCCGCAAAGTAGAGGCACAGCTCCGATCACTGGGTCCGGAGCCGCCAGAAACGGGGCTGGGACGCCGGCAAGTCCAGCGGCACGACTTGTGGGCTGTTTGTCAGGACGATGGTGCCGGTCGTCTGCCAATTGGTGCCGGTCAGGGAGGAAGTTTGCTGGAGCAGGTTAGTCTGTCCAACCTCTCCACGGACGGTGAGCAGGAGATTGGTGCTTGTCAGTGCCAACGACAGTGCCGGGCGAGGCGGTGCGGCAATGGGATCATCGCTGAAATCGGGGATGCTGTTGTGGTTGGCGTCGTTGAGGTCGTCGATGGAGAGCACCCAGGTGTAATAGTCGGGGGCGGGCGTGCTCGGGTCGCCATCTTCGAAATCCACATAGCCGTAATAATTGGTGGGCCAACGAGTGTCGCGCTCGAAAACCTCGTTTGTGTAGATCAGGTTCTGGGCTGCGGCATTGGTCCAGACGCCCGGCTGGAGAAAGAGCATGTTGAAGCGGTTAGTGGCCGACTTAACAAATTCTACCGGGCCGCCGATAAGGCTGGCCGGGTTGCCGGTTTGAGCGAGCTCAATTCCTCCAGTGACGATATTGGTGCCGGGGGTATAGGTCAGCGGGCCGGAGTAGGATAGCACTTCGAAGGGGAGTGAGAACCGGCCGAGGTCGCCAAAGGTGGGACTGTTTAGATCAATGGCGCAGGTTCCGTCCTTGGAACCGGCCGCCCGGTTCCAGGCGGCGGTGACGGCGCCATTGCCGACGGCGGTCTGGAAGGAGCCGGAGGTTGTCCCGCCCGCCGCCAGTCCGATCTCGAAGAAGTCGTCGAATCCATTCGAGTCGGTGTCGGCGAACGGAGGCAAATCGACGTAGAGGGCGCCGTTAATCGTCCCCTGGCTGGTCGTCAGGTAGAAATAGCCGGCATAAGTGTCTCCGTTGTAGGGGAACAGCTCTCCATTGAAAGGCGGCCCCGGGACGGAACTGATGTCCAATGTCGCGCCGTTGGCCTTGGCTTGGTGGAATCGGAGGGAGATGCACCAGAAGGTTGCGTGAGCCGTTTCAGCCCGGCAGTTCAGTGTTGATGTCAAGGCGAGCAGCGCGCCGAAGCAGATGAGGATTCTGGAGTTCATGAGCAAAGAGTTTGGCATTGTATCTACCAAATCATTGGATAAGCCAGAAGACGCAAGCCGTCAAGCGTTTTCAACTATTTGGGTCCAAACGGAGCGCGTTCCCCCAGCACCCCCCGTGAAACGGATGAAATGAGCGGGGTGTAGCCCGGAGCTCCGGCGCAGTCTTCAGGCCGGTTCGTCAAGGCCGCGACAATTAAATACGCGGCCGCGTATTTAATTGTCGCGGCAAGGAGGACTGCCGGGCGGCAGACAGTCGCCAGTTCACTGCGCGCATGGACCCTCGGAAATCCAGCCCTTCTAAACCCAGCAAACGCGCGGGAGTCGGCAACAACCTCCGCCTGGGGTGACAAGCCTGCCCTAATCCCGCCCCAAAATCACCACCAAATTGTCAGTCCATGAGAATCCCAGCGCAGATTCTGAGTTGCGGCGCACCGTCCCAAGGTGCGGCTGCGAATTGGCTTGCAGGGTGGGCGTAGATTTGTCAGAATGGGGCTTGAATGCGGAAACAGTTCTTGATTGATGTCGTGTACCAGCAGAGTCCATCACAAGTTGAACCGTTCCGCATACCTGATGGTCAGAGAGATCAAGCCAGCAGGGACAAATTGAACGGTGTCCGGAAGGCTATCGGTTCGGAACAATTGAATATGCCAACGCAGACAATCCTTTACGCGGAAGATGATTCGAACGACGTCTTCCTGCTGACGCGCGCTATGAGGAAGCTCGGATTTCAGAATCCGATCCAGCACGTGCGGGATGGCGCGGTGGCCATCTCGTATTTAGTTGGGTCGAACGGATTCAATGATCGGGCCAAGTATCCGCTGCCGTCGGTTTTGTTGCTGGATTTGAAGATGCCCGTCAAGGATGGGTTCGAAGTGCTGGAATGGTTGCGTTCGCACCCGGCGTTCAAGGAATTGCCGGTGGTGGTGCTCAGTTCTTCGGATCTGTGGGAGGACAAGGGTCGGGCGCAGGAACTGGGCGCCACGGCGTACCTGACCAAATCGTTCGACTGGACGCAGGTGTTTACAACGCTTCACCGAGTGCTTCGCGCTTCTGGCTCAAGTCCGTCCACTTGACCCGCCAGCGGCAATTCTCAGACCTCAAGCACCGAGTTGCTCGTGCCGAACGGATTGGCCACCGATTCCTTGGCACTTGGATCGCTCAGCCACTGGCCATCCACCAGAAACCGATACTCGTACCGGCCCGGCGCCAAAGAAAGCCGCGCTCTCCAATTATTAAGAATTGAGAATTGTGAATCGATGGCAGGACGGAAGCCATTATCGCTCCGAAGCGGCACTCAATTTAGAATTCTTAATTCCCAATTCTCAATTGTCGCTGACAAGAACAAGTGGCCTGAGGCCACGGCTCGCTACACCTTGGGTTCCCACCCCGGCCGATAGGTCCGACGCCACAGCGCGGCGGCTTGCTCATCGCCTACGATTCGGCAGGAGTCGGGATCGAGATTGACAGTGTGGCCGCTGCGCCAGGCGATATTGCCCAAGTGGCAGAGCAGGGTGCTCTTGACCCCCTCGGCAATGGGCGCGTTCAAAGGCTTGCCCACGCGAATTGCGTCCACGAAATTGGCGAAGTGGAGGACATCGTCCCAATTGCCCTTGGTTTCCCGGAGAACCCTTTGCTTCAGGTCATAAATCCTGTAACTGTTTCCGGCGATGGAGAGGGT
>JAJYHY010000304.1 GCA_021784555.1 bacterium | reverse complement strand
CGATCTGGTCTGCGTTTGGACAGGCCTCCTGCGACGCGTGTAAGGATGCCGCCTCACTCATTGGCGGACATGGGCTTGGCTGGGCCGGGGTGGCGTATTACGGCGCCTTGATCGCCTGGGGGTATTTCCGCCAACCCATGGAGCGCGTGGGAATCTGGGCCACATTTGCCGCCGCGGGCGCGCATATCATCCTTGTCACGCTGCTTTTCAAGGCGAAGCTCCTGTGCCTGCCCTGCACCACCGCCGCAGCGGGCGCGCTGCTGGCTGCAGGCGCATGCGTGTTCCGGCGGGAATTTCGGGGCGCACCGGAGGCCTGGCCTCTCCCGGTTTTCGCGCTGGTGGTTCTATCGCTTGTTCTGTCGATGCAGGCCGCCCGCTCGCGCGAATACTCAAGAATCGGGAACCAACTGCTCGCGGCAGCCCTGGCCGAACACCAGCCTCAGGCGCCGGGCCGCGTGCGGTTGGTGCTCTACGAACGCGCCGGGTGCCGCCACTGCGCCGACTTCGAGCGGACCTGCCTGCCGCGGCTCAAGGCGGCTTTCGGCGGAACGCTGCTCGTGGAGAAACGCGCCGCGCCGGACGGCATCCCGACGCCGACGGCCATCGTTCTGGGAGGGCACCCCGGCTTTGTCGTCGGCCTCCAGCCCTGCCGAATCCTCCGCCGGCTTCTGGGCCGGGCCATAACCGGTTTTCGTGTCGAATCTCCACAGCGAGAACCGCCGGCCGCACAAGCAAGGCTCGGTTCGGTTCGCGGCTTCGGGAAGGTTTTCAGGACCCGATACCACTGGTAGCGGGGCGAACGGTGGGCCGACGGCCGCCCTTGAGCGGAGCAGAATAGGCGGCTAATGGGCCACATAAGCCTTGCTCCCATGCCGGGAGCGGCCTAACTTCTCCGGACACCGTAGAAACCATGTCCAGAGCAGGCATCCGACCAACCCAGGGGCGAGCGCGGCGCGGCCCCGAACGGCAATAAGGCCGCCATGAGCGAACCGCGAACATGTTCCTCTTGTGGAGCGCGCCTGCGCGAAGACGATCCCGCGGGGCTATGCCAGGCCTGCCTGCTCAAGCTCGGCCTTGCCCCCGGTGAGAACAAGGACCCTCCTCCGCCTGAGAGCGTGGCCCCCCATTCCTCAACTGCGGAGGGTGTTGGCGGGCGGATCGGCCCTTACAAACTGCTGGCCGAAATCGGCGAGGGCGGCTGCGGGGTGGTTTTCGTGGCCGAGCAGGAGAAGCCGGTGCGCCGCCGCGCGGCGCTCAAAGTCATCAAACCGGGGATGGACAGCAAGCAAGTGATCGCGCGGTTCGAAGCGGAGCGGCAGGCGCTGGCGCTGATGGAGCACCCGAATATTGCCAAGGTGCTCGACGCCGGAACGACGGAGGCCGGGAGGCCTTATTTCGTCATGGAGTTGGTTAAGGGCGAGCGGATTACCGACTACTGCGACAAGAACAAGCTCCCCGCCAGCGAGCGGTTGAACCTGTTCATCCAGGTCTGCCGCGCCATCCAGCACGCGCACCAGAAGGGGATTATTCATCGGGACATAAAGCCCTCAAATATCCTGGTCACCGTGCAGGATGGCGCGCCGGTGCCCAAGGTGATTGATTTTGGCATCGCCAAGGCCACCACCGGGCAGCCGCTGTCAGACCACACCCTGTTTACCAGCATCGCGCAATTCATTGGCACCCCGGCCTACATGAGCCCGGAACAGGCGGAAATGACCGGGCTGGACATCGACACGCGCAGCGACATTTACAGCCTGGGCGTTCTCCTCTACGAACTGCTCACCGGCCAAACTCCCTTTGACTCCAAGAAACTGGTCAGGAAGGGCATAGACGAGATCCGCCGAATTATCCGTGAAGTGGACCCCCCTCGGCCCTCCACGCGCTTGAGCACCCTGAATGCCGCGGAGCGAACCGCGGTTGCCGCGCGACGCCATTCCGAACCCCCGAAGCTCATTGGTTTGATTCGGGGCGATCTGGATTGGATAGTGATGAAGTGCCTGGAGAAGGACCGGACGCGACGTTACGAGACCGCCAACGGGCTGGCGATGGACATCCAACGGAACCTTGATTGCGAACCGGTTGTCGCCCGTCCGCCAGGCGGTCTCTACCGGTTCCAAAAATCGCTCAAGCGCAACAAGCTGGTTTACAGTGCGGTGACAGTCGTGGTGGCCGCTTTAATCGTCGCTTTGGGTATGACAGCCTGGATGCTCAGGCGGGAGCGGCAGGCGCGTGAGCAAGCCGTAACCGCCACGGAGGAAGCCGTGGCGGCCAGAACGACCGCGCAACAGGCGCAGGCGAACGAACCGAAACAAAAGGCCTCAGCACAGGCGGCACTTTATGATTCACTCATCGGCCAGGCGCGCGCCACACGCCTGGCCCGCCGACTGGGCTATCGCGACCGCGTCTTCGGGCTGCTGGAACGGGCCAAGGCATTGGACGTGGCCAAGAAGAACCCGGCCGACTTGCGCAACGAAGCGGTGGCCTGCCTCGGCGATTTCGTCGGCCTGAACCCGGTCGGGTTCACAAACTTTCCAGCCGGCGCAACCATCTCGCTCGCGATCCCTGAGCCCGACGGCCGAGGCGCGGCGTTTCTGCTCAGCGATGGGACGATCCTGGTCAACGATGTTTCCTCGGGGAAGCCGCCCGTCAGGCTTGGGGCCAAGGCCCCAGGGCGAAAGCTCTGGTTTAGCCCGGCGGGAGATCGGCTCTTCTCTCTTCACTTCTCCGAGGCCGCTCACCAGCAAGATGCATTCAGGGACGCAACGGTCTGCACTTGGCGGCGCGGGGTGGGAAATCATTGGGCGAGAACCAGCACGGCCGCCGTCCCAGGGGCGTTTGACCTGCTAGGCGCCGGCGAGAATCTGTTTCTGGCGCTTGCGGGCACGAATGGCGAGGTCTCCCTTGTCCGATTTGGTGACCGGCAAGTTCTGCTGCGTATTGCACCGCCCGCGGCGCCAAGTCAGATTCAGGCGTTGGCTCTGAGCGCCGACTCGCATACGCTCGCTGTGGCGGGTTCCGGGCAGGTTGAGATATGGGATCTGCTTACCGGCAAAATGCGGCGAAGCATAAACCCGGGGTTCGAGTTCGGGGTTTTCGACGTGGCATTGAGCGCGGAGGGCGGCTACCTCGCTTGTCTTTCGGCCTTGGAGTCCGCTGTCTATGATTCCTCTGGCCGGCGACTCTCAACCAAAAGGGAGTACATGGACGCCTGGTCAGGCCTGGCGTTTATCGGGGGTGGGACGACCCTCGCCCTGCCGTTCCGTCTGGAGAACAGGGTGCGACTTTGGGACGGGGTCAGCGGTCGGGAGGTTGCCTCACTCCAGATCGCGGGAGATGTCTCCCAAACGGCTGTCTCTCCGGACGGCAGCCAACTCCTCGCTTACGGCGGACGCGGGGCCTGGCTTTTCCACCTGCAACTTCCAGAGAAGATGAGTCTCCCGGAACACCCGGCAGCGGCGCCCGGCATCTGTTTTAGCCCAGATGGGGCGCAGCTTGTTACCTTCTGTAGGGACGGCATGTTGAGGGCCTGGGACACCGCCAAAGGCGGCCTGGCGTGGGAAGCGGGCCCGCTTGCGGCGCAGGGCCAATCTGTTTCTTACAACTCGGACGGTCGATTCCTGGCAACGACGAGTTGGGGCTTCGGCCAGGTCTGCATTTGGGATGCCAAGACGGGCAGGCGTTTGCTCGAGCTTCCGGGCGCCGGGCCCGGGTTTATCTGGTCGGCCAGGTTCTCGCCAGGTTCCAAGTATTTGGTGGCGGCGTCCAATCATGGCCTCACGATCTGGGCCCTCGATCTGACAAACGCCACCAACCCCCGTGCCAGGGTGGTCAAAACGCTCCAGGGAGATTGTGCCGCCGCGGCATTCCTTCCGAATGGCAGCAGCGTCGCCTTCATGGCCGCGCTCCCACCTCGCTCGGGTCATTTTTGCCTGTTCAGATGGGGTTTCAGACGCGATAAGCCCCCCGATCTTCTCGCCAGAGGGCTTACTTGGGGCCCGAAGGCCTTCAGTTGGAGCTCGAATGGCGAGCAGATCACGGCCATTGCACTTGGCCGGTTCGTGATCGGCCTCAAGGCTGGTACCGGCGAAGCGGTGTCCCTCTTTCCGGAGTGCGATGCCACCGCGGCCCCCAACAGTGCCCCTGAACCGAGCCTCGCCCTCAGCCCGGATGGAAGCAAGGTTGCCGTGACCACTCCATCGTGCCTGGGATTCGCCGTCCAGGCCTATCCTGGTGGCAAGCTGCTCTATCGGTTGCCCGACCAGGACAGCAAGGTGCAGTGTATTTCCTGGTCGCCCGACAGCCGGCGCCTGGCGGTCTCCCGCGAGGACGGCGAGGTCGCGATATGGAGCCTCCCCGAAATGGAGAAGGCCCTGGCCGGATTCGGAATGAAACCGGAAGCCGGCTCCCGGTTCCAGCAGGGCGAGGCGGCGTACGGTGAGGCCATCGAGCAGGCGGAGGCCGAGGGTCCTCAAGCCGCCGCTTACTATCACCGCCTGCGAGCGGCGTTTTACATGCGGCAGCATCAGCCTCTCAAGGCCGAGCAAGATGACCATGAAGCTCTGGTGATTGAACGAGGTCCAGTGCCACCTAGAGACCCCGCCGCCAAGCCCAACCTGATTGACCTCACGCCTTACTACAACGCCGTCTTCACCGAGGATTGGCACAACAAGGCCGACAAAGGCAATAACCTGGCGCTGCTCCACCCGGGGGTCGGCGAGTTCGCGGGGACCGCGTTTGACGCGAGGGGCATCATTCAGGTCTCCAGTGGCCCGCTCCGACAGGTGAGTCCCGAATACCCCCTGCATGTGAACGGTATCAAAGTGGCGCAAAAGTGCCGCCGCCTGCATTTCCTGGTGGGCGCGGGCTGGGCGGACCCGGACGGCACGACGATTGGCACCTTTGTCGTGCATTTCGGTGACGGTCTGCGCGCCACCATCCCGATTGTTTACGGCAGAGATGTGCGTAGCTGGCAAGTCTTTCCGGGCATGGACAACGGTGACAAATACGGAGACGGAGGTGTGGTTGCTTGGAGGGGCACCCAGAAGCGATGGGAGAATCTTCGAGGCTTTGGAGTTCGTCTGTACGAGATGACCTGGCGGAATCCGCGCCCCACGGTTGAGGTTGCCACTATCGACTTTGTTTCTGCCAATCGAAATGCCGCCCCTTTCCTTATAGCCATTACCGCGGACCCGTGAGCCGTTCCGCTCGACGGATGGCGAAGAAACAACAAAGAGGTGGACGCGGTCTGTAACAATTCACCGCGAATCCTGTTGAATGGGATGAACGGGCGGCTCAGCCCCTGGCCACGAACGGCTTGGTGGGGCTGCCGCCCACGAAACGAACGGCCCGAAGACGGGCCAAAACGAAAGAGAAGAAGATGAACCAAATTGCGAAAATGATGCTATTGGCGCTCCCGCCGGTTGCCGCCGCGCTGCCGGCGGCGGTGCGGCGGGTGGCACGGAACAACGAGACGGGGAGGAAACGCCCGGAAAGGAAATAATCGCAGGTGGCGCTCTGGGTGGCGTTGACGGTCGTTATCACCCTGGCCGCCGTTACACCCGCTTTAGCCTGCTCGAGCCCCGATTGCGGATAAGCCCCGGCAGGGCGCTCGGGCACAGGATCTGTGGACGGAAGACCGCCGCCGGTTTGTAACAATTCGCCGGAAATCCTGTTGAACGGAGTGAGCAGGCAAGCCAGAGGGCTTCAAACCTGTAGATCTTAACCGCCTTGGCCCGCTGCACGATCAGTGGGCGGGGCAACCGAAAGAAAGGAAACAAACGTGAAAAAGCGGATCCAAATCCTGCTCTGGACAGTGGCCTTGGCGGCCATCGCCGTGGCCGCCACCTCCACGGCCCTGGCCTGTGACGGCCTCGGCTGCATCACCGCGCCGGCCGTCGCGCAGAAATAGGAATCTGGCTCGCAGCGGAGAAACTGCGAGCGGGCCAGAATTCTCGGTCAAAACACAAAACGGAAAGGAAACAAACATGAAAAAACGCATCCAAATCCTGCTCTGGACGATGGCCTTGGCGGCCATTGCCGTCGCCGCCACCTCCACGGCCCTGGCCTGTGGCGACCCCAACTGCATCACCGCGCCGGCCAGCGTGCAGAAATAACGCCCCAGCGTGACTGCAACAGGCTCAACCGGCTCAAAGATGCCCGTCCGCTTCTGGTGGACGGGCATCCTCCTGGCCCTGGCCGGGTCGATCTGGTCTGCGCTTGGACAGGCCTCCTGCGACGCGTGTAAGGATGCCGCCTCACTCATTGGCGGACATGGGCTTGGCTGGGCCGGCGTGGCGTATTACGGCGCCTTGATCGCCTGGGGGTATTTCCGCCAACCCATGGAGCGCGTGGGGATCTGGGCCACATTTGCCGCGGCAGGCGCGCATATCATCCTTGTCACGCTGCTCTTCAAGGCGAAGCTCCTGTGTCTGCCCTGCGCCACCGCCGCAACGGGCGCGCTGTTGGCTGCAAGCGCCTGCGTGTTCCGGCGGGAATTTCGTGGCGCGCCGGAGGCCTGGCCGCTGCCGGTTCTCGCGCTGGTGGTTCTGTCACTTGTTTTGTCGATGCAGGCCGCCCGCTCGCGCGAATACGCGAGGATCGGAAACCGGCTACTAACGGCAGTCCTGGCGGAACACCAGCCCCAGGCGCCAGGGCGGGTGCGCTTGGTGCTCTACGAACGCGCCGGGTGCCGCCACTGCGCCGATTTCGAGCGGACCTGCCTGCCGCGGCTCAAGGCGGCCTTCGGCGGAACGCTGCTTGTGGAGAAACGCGCCGCGCCGGACGGCATCCCGACGCCGACGGCCATCGTTCTGGGAGGGCACCCCGCCTTTGTCGTCGGCCTCCAGCCCTGCCGAATCCTCCGCCGGCTTCTGGGCCGGGCCGTTGGCAGTTTGCGGGGCGAAGCGCGGCGGTAGGGGGGCGATATCCCGCGAAGTCTCAGGGCGATCCAGGCGGAGCGAATTGAACTTGGATCTCACGATCTCCGCTCAACCGGAGCCAGCCGATAGCGAACCGTTCACCGGCCGGGAGATGGCATGGCTTGGCGGCCTCGAACCGGGCGGAGGAGGCGTCCGCGCGGGCCAGGTTGAAACCGCCCAAGCCGTCGCCTGCAATAAGCCGGGCGCCTTGCCAGCGCACACGGACCGCGAACCGTGCGGAAATATCGAGTTCACCATCGTTGACCAGGCTGATCTGAACCAACCCGGTCTCGACCCGGCGCGATTCGACCCGCACGCTCTTTCGGGGGATTCGGGCATGGAGAATCGCGCTGAGCGTGGGCCAGCGCCAGTTCAGCACGTCGCCGGGAACCGGCAGGCGATACCAGATAATCCCTTTCATCGCAGCGGGCCGGTTTGAGCACCAGTCTCTGACCAACTTGGCCAATTCAAGCGGATCCGCGCGGACATCTCTTGTTCGCACGCCGGCGGGCCAGATCTTGGCTGGCCCTTCGGCGGACAGACCGGCGAAACGGCCCTCTCGGTCAAACGCAATCGTGTAGCCATAGGTGGGCAGAGCCACGCGGAAGGGCACACCAATTTCCCCGGCCTTGGCCACCGCGCGGCGGGCCGCCGCCGGGTCGCACAGGGTGAAGGGCGCATTGAAGCTCGTCGGACGTTTCAGGGAATGCGCTTGCAGGATGTAGCCACCCGCCGTCTGCGCCAAGGATTTGAAGACGGGTTCATCCAGCCATGCCGGAAGCGCGGTGATAATGAGCGGCACGGGAGTAACCGCCTGCCGAATGACCTCCATCCAGGAGCGATAGCCTTGGAGCTTCGAGGAGGCGCAGTCGAAGTCGATCTGCAACTCACTGACCGGCGCCCCCGGCGCGAGGGCGTCGGAGATAAGGCTGTGCGCCAGATTCGCAAGATAAACGGCGGCGAAGTTTGTCGGCGCAAACGAACCGGAGTAAGGCCCCACCCTCAGTGCCAGGCCGAGGGGTCTTCGGGTTTGAATCAGCGCGTCGTAATCCACGGGCACCCGCACCAGTTTCGGTTTGCCATTTTGCCAGGTCACTTCCGCCGCCAGGGCCACCACCCGCGCAAAGCTCGGCCCGTGCTCCATCACCGCTTGCCGGACCGGCTTGGTCCACGCCCGCTGCCAGACATAGACCTCCTGCGGCAGATTCCCGGGCCATCTCTGTTCGCCGGGGTTCAGCAGTTGCCCCGGGCGCGCAGGCCAGTTCCAGAGCCACGCCGACGCCGGCGTTGGAGAAGCGATGGCGGCCGGCCCCTCAACTGGGCCCGGCGTATGGATGAAGTTGGCCGCGATGAGGATGCCCAGCGCGACGCAGAGGAAAAACGTGAAGGCGGAGAGCACCGACGGCTTCTTCGGCCGGGCGTAGTCCGGCTGAAGGCCGGCCGCCAGCAACCGGTCGTACAGGTCCGGATGCGTTCGTTTGCGCGGCATGACCGCCGGGACAAGGTTCGATTCGTGCAGGCGGGCCAGGGCGCGGGCATAGGCGCCGGGGTCCGGCTCATTCGCTTTGGCAATACCGTCCGCGCGCCTTTCCAGCCGCCGGCTCAGCCGCTGCCTTGCGATGCCGAAAAGCCAGCTCGCCGCTCCCAGGCTGATAACCCCTCCAGCACCCGACCCCAGAGCGACCGGTTTGACGAACAGCAAGGGGAGGAAGAAGAGCAGACTGAGAAGGAGGCGGCCTCCCAAAAGCAGTCTGGATTCGGTGAAATGTCCCAATTCATGGCCGCAGATGGCGGCCAGATCCTCGTCCGGGTGCAGACTCAGCAGGCGCGCTGAGAAAAGGAGTTCGCGCGTGTAGGGCAGCGCGGCGGCGTACGAGGCCGGGCTTTGCAATAGCCAGACCCGGCGAACCGGCGCCCGCATTCGCGCGGAGACGCTCGCGACCAGGGCCTGAAGCCGCTCTGGCGCCGGAGCCAGCAGCCGCAGCTTTTGACGACACCAAACCCAACCCCCGGATACCCACGCGACCACACTCGCGAGGTACAGCCCGGCCAGGACCCAGGCGCGCCAGTCGATTTGCGCGGGCATGAGTACGGCAATGGCAAGGAAAGGGGTCCAGGCGCCGAAGCAAAGGCTCCATCCGGAAAGCACCAGGTGCAGCCACTCGCGCGGCCCAACCCAGGGAAACGCTTCGCGGTCGAAGGGATAGGAGCCGCCAATCGCACCGACAAAGGCCGCCAACGCCGCCAGCGGCCACGGTGGAGCGGAGTTTGGCGCGGTCAACCGCTGGGCCAGAACAAGGATGGCCGGCAGAAGGAACAGATTTAGCCTGGCGGAAGCCCGTGCAGGCCAGAGGAGGCGGGCGCGTTCAGTCCAGTGGGCGTGCTCGGCGCGCCGAAAGGGCATCAAGGCTACCCAATTCAAGAACCAGGTCACGCCGGCGGCGGCCAGGCAGTCACAGAAAGCGAGCAAGACTTTCACGGTCTATCAAATGCCTGACAGAGTAGCGGACGATCGGTCGAGACCTCCAGACGGATCTCGGGGCCCTCTGCCGGCGCCTACAGATGTAGTGGTAGGGCCGCGAGGTTTCGCTATGCGCCAAGACTTCTTCTCACCACTACGCCGCCGCGGCGGCCCCGGCATTGAAACACCCTTTTGCTACGGTTGAATCGGAATCGTTGCGCTAATTCCAGGTCTGGTATTTGAACTTGGCGACGGCGGTGGGGAAGCGGCCGTTGGCGAGCATGTTGGGGTTGCGGAGCAGGCGGAGGCTGAGCTTGAAGTTGAATCCCTCGGAGAAGGTCTTCCCATCGAAGATACCGGTGCGGATGATCTGGCCCGTAACCCTGGCCAACACCGCATCTTGGCGCAGGGCCAGGATCTCGATGCGGGCAATCTCGGGCTTTTGGTGGAGTTGCTTGGCACGGAACTCGACGGCTTCGCGCGTTTGCTCCTCCTGAGCCTTCTGAAGGGCCGGCTTGAGGAACATCTGCCTGAGCAAGTCGGGGTCGTCGAAGCCCTTGGGATTGCGCTGGAGGAAGGCCAGCGTGGCCAATTCAGCCTGCTGGACGTGAAGCGCCTTGGCTTCCCGGAAATCGAGCAGGGGGCTGACGTAGTAGGTGCCCGCCGGGTCGATGATGACGACCCGCTCCCGCTGCTTGAACTGGCTGATGAGGTGGTAGTCCGGTGGATGATGTAGGCCCAGAACAAGAGCAGGGAGGCGAACCCGCCCGCCAGCCACAGGATGCCCGAGATCAGTGCGCCGCCTCGGTGAACTCGGCCTGGACCTGCTCCTTTCGCGCCGCAAGCTGGCGCTGCCGGTCGTTGCGGTTGGCGATGTCCTGGACCAGGGCGGAGGCGCTGGCCTGGTTAAGCTCATAATCGGTGTTGTTGAGCGCGGCTGAGTTGCGAGGTGAGGGTGTGGATTTGCTGGACCTGGTTGTTGACCATCTGGACTTACAGCCAATACTGTTGTTTCACGGCGTCGCTCCGGCCCTGGTCGTAGCCGGAGGCGTAGGCTTTGGCCGCCTGGCTCTTGGCGGCGTAGTGGAGGCCCTCGCCGAGCAGCACGCCCCCGGCCGCACCGGCGGCGGTGGCCAGGGGGCTGCCGTTGGACAACTCGTTGCCGGCGAAGGCCCCGCCCGCCCCGAGCGCGGCGTCGGTGAGGGGCCGGGT
>JAJYHY010000013.1 GCA_021784555.1 bacterium | reverse complement strand
AACACACGATGTATCCGCCCAGGCGAATCCGCAAATTCCCAGGTTGGGGCGAGGTATTTGAGGGGCCAAAAGGTGTTTCCCTCACACTGCGTGAAAAGGGAAGCGCACTTTCCCATCACCTACTTTGCTCGTGCTCAGTTCGCGCGTTTGCCCAAGGTTGGCAAGGTGGTCTTTGATCGTTTTGTCTGCGCGCGCGATGGCGAATCGCTCGTCCACCTTCTCGTTCAATTCCCACAAAACCTGGGCGAGCGTTAGAGCTTCGCCGCGATGTTCATTAGCAAAAACGGCAAGCAAAATAGACTGCACACCCTCCGGTCGGAGATACTCCAGCCGGGCTTTGGCGGATTCTTCCTGGCTTGTGGTCGCCCATGCACCGCGAATGTACGTACGCCGAGTACGGTCTCCGCGCCGCTTTTGATCGGCGGAAGCATCGTTGTAATTTAGCAATCGCGGAGGCACGAGTAACGTGCGCAGGGCGTCCACAGCGGTTGATTTGCCGCTGCCGTTTTCGCCGACCAAAAGTGTCCAACGACCGTCCGCTACCAACACCGCAACTTTTTCGTGAAAAGTGCCCCAATTCAACATTTCCAGCCGCCGCAGCCGGAAACCCGGCAGTGGCGTGCGTCCGTTTGGCAACGGAAAATCAAGCTCCCGGTTCGGCATGGTTCAAAAGGCGGTTTCTTATTCCTTCGAGATCCACCACGGCGAGGCGCGCTTTGATGATGCGCATCACCTCGAACGTGTCACGCTCCGCAGTGCCCAACTGACGAAGGAAACCTAGTTCCACAAGACGGGCAATCGCGGTATCAATCCTAGCGGTGTCCTGCACCTGATTCGTCGTTTCAGGTAGGAAATCCACAACGAGGTTTCGCAACTCGTCGCGTGTTTTCACCAGCCGCGTCGAATCACTCGCCGAAGCATCGAACCGCAGGAGCTCTTCGCGCAATGCCGTCAGAAGTAGCGTGGCCAGATAGCTTAACGGACGCCGCTGAACGAGGCGTGGGACGCGCTCCTCGCCTTCAATTTCCAGTTGCCGGATAAAGGCATAGCCTTCGCCTTCATCCACGACGAGTTCTTGCCCGATTTGGCGGAAATAATGCCGAATTTCATCCTGCTGCGGGCCGTGTACAGTCAACCACAGGTCGCCATCCTCGCGGTAAATCGGCTCGCGCAATAGCTTCGCTTTCACAAAAGCCGCAGGCGGAAAGCTGGACGAAGGATTGCTCATGCTTTGCAAAATAGAACTCGCGGCACGCGCCAGCACCGGCCGTGTGGCGGCAGTTCCAAAATTTGTGTGTCATCGCCGATGTAGTGGTGCGGTTCGCCGGCGGCGACAATCATATAACCTGCAACCTCCATCATCCCGTTTCGCGGGGGGAAGAAATCCAACACCTGTTGCAAGGTGACGGTGGGTTCCCGCTCCAGACAAGCCGCGACATTGCGTCGCAATTCCTCCAATCGGACCTGGGGCAGATTGCGAAAGCGGCGCAGGTCATCAAGACCGATTTGGTCCTCATCATTTTCGATATTGCCGGTCAGCGGCAGGGATTCCGGCGCTTGCCAGAGGGGACGGCTCATCGCGGAAAAGACATCTGGAAAATCTTCAACGTGAAAGAAATCTTCATCCGCAGGCGGCGCGTCGCGGAGTCTGAGCGCGGCATTTCGGATCGCTTGGAGCAATTCGCCGACCTGCCGCCGTTCATTCAAGTGCGCGGTGTCCAAAACGCGGCGCAGGTTCGTGGACATTCGCTGGTGAGACTCCACCACCTTCTCACCTTCACGCAGCAAATGAGAAATCAGCCGCCTGAGCAATTGATTGCTGCGATGATCGTCACTCAACGCGGCCAGCGCAACGACGTGGTCCACCTGCTCCTGAAATTGCTCCTGCCGGTCCGTCGAGAGCAACAGGTTCCAGAACGCGAAGAAGCTCTGGCCCTGTTCCGACTCACGCAAGGCATCATGCGAATCTAAAAGATGTCCGACGATTGCGCCTTTGGTAACGCCAGGTTGCGTCTGACGCTCGGCTATTTCTCGAGCGATGCGTTTGAAGTTTTCCTCTACCTGACGAAAATCGCTCAACAATTCACGTGCCGTTGCAAGAACCTGTGCGTATCGCTCATTGATCTGAACCGGCGAAAAAGATACGACTGCGCCCGTGGCTCGAATGCGGTCAACCTCGGCCCGGATTTCATCGGCCTCTTTTTCCAGTCGGCGGATGCGTTCATCCGGGTCGGCTGAAGCGTACTTCAAAATCTCGTCCAACCCGGTAAAGATACTTTCCAAGCGCGATTCCGTGCCCACGAAGCGGGCCTCCCGAAGCGACTCCAACCAGAGCAGCGCCTTTTCAGAACCGGTCGTAAGCTCGAACAGCGGTTCATTCGCATCATTGCCGTAATACCGCCGGAGAAATCCGTGCCCCTCGTCGCACCAGTCAGCAAGGTATTCCACGGAAGATTTCGGGTAGGCCAAAGGGGCTTCTTCCCGAAGCTCGTCAAGATACGCCGTCAATGCGGCTCGCAGTTGTCCTTCTGGAATCGTTACCTTGTGCTCACGTTTGAATGTTCGATGAAGAAAAGCCATCACCATTGGCGCGTTCTGCGCCCTCAACAATTGAAGCGTTGGCAGCTTCAGCAACAGGTTAAATTCCTGAAATTCCATCCTGAATCGGGAATTGGTTTTATCAGGTTTGCCTGGCCAGATACAGTCCAACTTCGTAGCAAAGTTGATTTTGGGCTTCGCGAAATCAGCCAGTCTGGAGCAGGACGGGGGTGGGGTTCCAAGGTCTTCCGCAATTTCATGTTTCGTCGAGCGCCGGGACGTGCTTCGTCGCGAATGTGGCCGACTGATTTTTGGCGCTCAGGTTGTCAATGCGAGGACTCCAATTTTTCTATACTGCTTTTCTATACTGTTTGCCCGTTTTCGAGCAAATCGAAGATAAGCATAGCGAGGGTAAATCCGTTGTAAGTCGTTGAAGCTGTGAATGAAGCAGCCGATTGATTCCCCTTGATAAAAATGGCAAAAAGGGCAATTTTCGATCCGTAGTCAGATGCTCTATCCAATTGAGCTATGGGTGCGCCCAAGAAACAACTCGAACCTAGCCGCCCGCTCACTCCCGCGCAAGCATAAGTTGCCGGACCAGCCAGGTTGGCGGACCCGTCCGCGCCATTAAGCTCCCGACCGCGACCCGCTCCACGCGCAATGGGGAGCGCGGGCTGGACGCCGTCCGCGAACTCCGAACGTAACTGCTCTCAGGTCAAGCTCGCAGACGCACGCGATAGGAGCCCGGACACCCTCGTCCGCATCCCCCGAAGGCTGCGGTCGCGGAGGAGGGCGTCCGCGCTCCTATCGCCACCTGAGCAGTTACCGCCGAACGAGGCCCTGGCGCCAGGCTTGCGAGGCTCGGCGACGGCGGCGTTATGTCAATCAAAGTGTAACGATCGCGTAACGGTTACATTTTCTGTAAATGCCTTCAAACCAATGCCTTACAAAAGACCGAATTTTCTTTCGCGTAACACCTCACCCTCTCTAGGAACCAGAGGTTCGAAACCGCGGTTCCTGAAAGAAAAAAGAACATCGTGCAAACTCGTTTCGTATTCAGCTTGAACCGACGCCCGGCCGCCGCGGAAGGCCATGGCAATCTTCCCCACCAAGGCATTCAAGGCGCGGGCGTCCGATCGGTCTGCCTCGGGTAGAAGGCCTTCATGCTCCAAAGCAACCTATGAACGCGATAGACACTCAGAGCCGCGCGGAAAACGCCAACCCAGACACTGGGGCGCGACTGGAACCGGCGGGCGACGTGCAGGCGGCCTCGGTCGAGACGCCCAAGGGACCCGCAGGCGAGATGCCAGCGCCGCGCGGTGTGCCCGACACACCGAGCCGCAACCCGGACACTGCCTTCGACGAGGCCGTGGAGTCGAGCCTGCGCAAGGCCGCCGCCCAGGTTCACCAGGTGCTGAGTTCGCTGGATGCGAGCGGGCTCAAAGCCGAACTGGAAGAGGACGTCACCAAGTTCACGCGGTTGGTGAACGCGTTGGCCCGGCTGAGTGAGGCGGGACTGAAACGCGAATGGCAGCGGGCGCGGCTTCTGGAACGTGAAGCGCGGCAGAACGGAGCCGCCCCAGCCCAGCCGGGTGGGATTACTCCCGAGACGCTCAAGCGGATACAGGAGGAGTTGGAATTGCTCTGAACCGGGGCACGCGCATCATGAAACATTACCGCAAATACTTTCTGCCCTACCAGATCGACTGGCTCCTCGATGCCTCCCCGCTCAAGCTCATGGAAAAGTCGCGCCAGATCGGGGCCTCCTGGACCGACGCGCACGAGTCGGTCATGAAGGCCGGCATGCGCGGCGCTCGGCTGGACGTATGGATTTCGTCGCGCGACGAAGCCCAGGCCAAGCTCTATCTGGATGACTGTCGCAAATGGGCGAAGCTCCTGCACCTGGCGGCCAAGGACCTGGGCCAGTTCATGCTCGGCGAGCAAAGCGGCGGCTCCGCTTACGTGCTCGAATTCGCCAGTGGTCCTCGCATCTACTCTCTTTCGTCAAACCCCAACGCGCTCGCCGGCAAACGCGGGCATGTCAAGCTCGATGAATTCGCCCTCCACCACGACCAGCGGCTGCTCTACCGCGTAGCCAAGCCGGTCACTACCTGGGGCGGCACACTGGCCATCATCTCCACTCATCGCGGCGAGAACACCCTCTTCAATGAACTGGCGCGCTCCATCAAAGAAGGCGGCAACCCGATGGGTTGGAGCCTGCATTCGGTGCCGGTGCATGAAGCCGTCGCCCAGGGCCTGGTCGAGCGCATCAATCGCAAGAGTGGCGGCCACGAATCCCGCGAGCAATTCCTCAAGCGCCTTCGCGCCCAATGCATCGACGAGGAGCAATGGCTCCAGGAATACTGCTGCGTGCCCGCTTCCGAGAAAGCCGCCTTCCTGTCCTACGACCTCATCACCGCCTGCGAGGACCCCAACCTCCGTCTGATGACCATCGAGGAACTGCTCGCCCACCACTCGGCTTCCCCCTCGACCGGTAATGCCTCATGCGCCGGTTCCCATCACTCCACCACTCCATCACTCCGATCCGGCCTTTTCTACCTGGGCGTGGATGTCGCCCGCAAGAAAGACCTTTGTGTCTTGGACCTGGGCGAGAAACTGGACGAGATTCTCTGGGACCGCCTCCGGCTCGAACTCCAAGACCGGCCTTTCGCCGAGATAAAATCCGCACTCCACCGTCTCCTGCGCCTGCCCGGCTTGCGCCGCTGCTGCGTTGACGCCACCGGCCTGGGCATGCAACTGGCCGAGGAAGCCAAGCGGGAGTTCGGCTGGAAAGTCGAGCCCATCACCTTCACCCCGTCCGTCAAAGAACAACTCGCCTTCGGCCTCAAGCGCGACCTGGAGAATGCCCGGCTGCGCCTGGCGCCGGATCAGCGTCTGCGCGCCGACCTGCACGGCCTCAGGAAAGAAGTGAGCTTGAGCGGCAACATCCGTTTCGTCGGCGACACCGAGGATAGCCATTGTGATCGCACCTGGGCGCTGGCCCTGCGCCAGCACGCCGCCCGGCGGCTCGATGGCGTCTGGGCCGCCGTAGGATGAACCGCTAACCCCAAATCGCAAATCGCAAATCAAAAATTGAAAATCCATCATGAAACTCTTCGGCCTTAACATCCAAGTCTCGCGTCCGGGCGCCCGCCCTGCCGCAGCCGCCCAACCCCGCACCAGGTCTCTTTCCTCCACCGCCGCCGCCTGGCTCAGCGGACAGGACATTGACGCCGGCGGCGCCGTCCTGTCCAACGCCTATCAGCAGGTCGTCTGGGTCTATCGCGCCGTCAACGTGCTCGCCGAGCAAGTCGCCAACATTCCCTTCCGCTTCTCCATCGATCGTCCCGGCGATGAGCGCGTTATCGAGGACGGTCCCCTGCACGAGTTCTACTCCCGCCCGCATCCGCAGATCGATCGGTTCCAGTATTGGGAGTTGCGCGTGATATGGCTCATGCTCCGCGGTGAATGCTTCCGCGTACCCATCTTCGACGACCCCGCCAACCCCCAGCCCTCTGTCCCCTCCGATCCCCATTCCGCATTCCGCGCTCCCCATTCCGGGCTCCGCTCCGTTCTAATCCTCGACCCGGCCCATTTCCAGCACATCATCCAGGACCATCAGCTTGTCGGCTGGCTCTACACCGGCCTCGGCCCGGATACGCCGCTGGAGAACCGCCTCTTCCTCCCGGAAGAAGTCTGGTTCGAGAAGCTGCCGGACCCCTTCAGCCTCTGGCGTGGCCTGGCCCCGCTCCAGGCCGCCGCGCTGGCCTGCAAGACCGATTACGCCGCCGGCGCCTTCATGAAGGGCCTCATGGAAAACAACGGCGACGTCGGCGTCATCGTTCGCACCCAGCAGGCTCTCGGCCCCGAGCAGCGCGAGCAGATCCTGGGCGCCTTGCGCGAGCGCAAACGCAAGGCCGGAACCCCCGATCGCCCCATGCTCCTGGCTGATGGCGCCGAAATTGTGCAGCCCACCCTCTCCAGCACCGACCTCCAATTTCTGGACAACCGCAAGTTCTCCCGTGGTGAAATCTGCGCCGCCTTCGGGGTTCCCGAGGAAATCGTCACCACCACCGACACCGCCAAGTATAACGTGATGGCCGGCGCCCGGCTCAACTTCATCGAAAACCGCGTCCTGCCCCTCTGCCGCCGCCTGGAGGCCACCGAGGCCGCCACCGTCAAGGCCCTTGACTCGCGCGCCGTCGGTTGGTTCGACACCGACAGCCTCCCGCTGCTTCAGCAAGCCCGCCGCGACCGCCTGAAGACCGCCAAAGCCGGCTTTGACATGGGCATCCCCCTCAACGAGCTCAATCGCGTGTTTGACCTCGGATTCAAGCCCTTGCCCTGGGGCAACCGCGGTTATCTGCCTTCGGGCCTCATCCAAGCCGGCGAATTGCCTCCGCCTGCCCCTCCACCCGCCAAATCCACGCCAGCCGCCGAATCCACGACGCCCGAGCCCCCTTCCGCTCTCTCCCGTCTCGAGCGGCTGCTCGACCGCCCGCAGCCCCGAACCACACTGGCTGATGGCGCGTCTCCCGCGACCGCACCTGCGACCAGCGAGCCCAAACACACAGTCACCAACGCTGAAGCGTCCACCCCGGGCGACCAATTACTTTCCCAAACCCCCAACCCATAACTCCCAGTCATCCCATAATTCCCATAACTCCCATGAACTCCATTACTCCCTTATCTCCTACGCCCGACCTCGCCCCGCTTCATGACCGCCTCGTCGCCCTCTCCGACGGACGCCCCGGCCTGCGCGGCACCCTCTCAGTCCAAACCCGCGCCCCATCCCCCGGCTCTCCCGGCGAAGCGCCGAGCCTGCCCGTCATCGACTTCATCGCTTCCAACGAAACCCTCGATCGCTACGGCGAGATCATCCTCGCCAGCGGCTGGCGCCTGGAAAACTACCGTCGCAACCCCGTCTTCCAAAACGCCCACCAGTACGGCGACGTCCTCTTCACCCTCGGCAAGGCCCTCATTACCGAGGTCCGCTCCGGCCCCCTGCCGGCGGCGGACGCGACACCAGCACAACACGCCCCTGCCCCGCAAGACAGCCCACCAACCGCATCTCAAGACACTCCCTCTCCTTTAGCCTTTAGCCCTCAGCCTTCAGCCTTTCTTTTCCAGCGCATCCAATTCGCTACGGATGCCAACCCCATCGCCAAAATCGCCTATGGCCTTTACCGCGACCGGTTCCTCAACGCCGTGTCCGTCGGCTTCATCCCTCTGCGCTGGGAAGAGGGCGGACCGGAGGCCGGGTTCCGCCGCCGCTACCTTGAGCAAGAACTGCTCGAAGTCTCGGCGGTTGGCCTGCCCGCCAATCCGGATGCCCTCCAGCTTGCCTTCCGAGCCGGTGCGCTTCACAAGTCCGACCTGGAAGACCTCCTCGATTTCCTCCGCCAATTCTCCAGCCGCCGCTCGTCCGATGCTTCTGGTTCTGAAGCCCATGCCGCCTCGGAAAGCCTGGCCGGGTTCTCAGCCCCGCCGGGCTTCGAGACCGAGTGGCTGGGGCTGGCGCGCGAGCTGAGCCGCATCCTCCGTGCCGCATAAAAAGGTACGTAAAGTGAAATATACGACATCAGAGGTCAGAAGTCAGAAGTCAGAGGCCAGAGATCAGAGGTCAGGTCTCGGCTTCAGGCCTCAGGTCTCGAATTTCGGATCGCAGATCTCAGATCTCAAATGGCAAATGGCGAACGCCAAATCGCAAATCGCAAATCAAAAATCGCAAATCTCCCATCTTCCCGCATAAACCAAAAACCCGGTCCGCCCTCAAACGGCTGATCAAGAAACCCGCCTCGGAGTCATCCGGGGCACAGAAAGAAAGACAGAACTATGAACAAAAAAACGATCGTTAGTATTATCGGGCTGGCGCTCTTAACCGCGCTGGCGTACTTCGGCCTTCACACGTTGCGCCTCGACCTGGCGGCCTCCGGCTTCATGCTCGCCCTGGCTCCGCTGGTCTTGACCGAGGAGCAGGTCAAGGAATTCCAGGGCCTCCTTGGTGAGATCAAGGAGGGCTGGGGCGAGATCAAGGCGCTGCCGGGCGGCCTCAAGGCCCTCGAAGCCGACACGGCCCAGTTGCGCCAGCATCTGCAGGACGTGCGCCGCTTGTCCGCCGCCCGCGCCCTCGCCACCCCGCGTGTCCGCCTCCCCGGCTGCGTCACCGACGGGTGCGCCGAGTACTTCGCCGCCTCCTTTATTGCTCACTGCGAAAAGAGCGGCAAACTCGACGCGCTCTGCTCGCTTCCGGCCCAGCGCGATGCCTTGACCCGCTTCGCCTGCCAGGCCCTTAACCTCACCACCCGCTCCGCGCTGACTACCGCCGAAATTCCATTGCCGAGCCAGTACAGCGGCGAAGTGCGCGAGCTCATCTCGGAGTTCGGGGTTGTCCGCCGCCGGATGTCTCCCTACCCTATCGGCATGGGCACGGCTCGGCCAGCCCGCATGGGCGCCCGCCCGGCGTTCGGTTCGGTCGCCATGTCCGGAGCCTTCGCGGAGGAGTCGCCCTCGATCACCTTCGCCTCGCTCGAATCCCACAAGGTGGGCGGCATCGTCCGGCTGCCGCGTGAAATCGACGAGCAAAGCATCGTCGCTATGGGTCAGTTCCTGGCCCGCTATGGCGCCGTGGAATTCGCACGCGCTGAGGATAGCTGGGGCTTCCTGGCCAACGGCGGCGTCTCGTTCGAAACGGTGAAGGGTGTCGTCCAGGTCGCTCGCGACAATGGCAAAACCGTTACCCTCGCCGCGGGCAAGACCAAGCCCTCCGACGCCACCCTCGATGACCTCCGCGCCCTTCGATTGCAGGTCAGCAAGGCTGCCCTCAACGGACGCCTCTCCGCCTACTACCTCGACAGCACCTGGGAGGCACGCCTCCCGGCCTTCAAAACCGCCGCCGAGCCCAACGTCTATCAGCGCCTGCCGGACGGCTCCGCCGTTCTCGACGGTTACCCTGTCGTGTGGACCGATGTCCTCACCCCTTACGGCACCGGCGCTTCCCCCGACGTCCCACTCGCCGTCTTCGGCGCCCTCTCCTTCTGGTGGATGGGCGAGCACGGTACTCCGCGCATCGACACCTCCGAGCACGTCTGGTTCGCCAATGACCAGCTCGCGGTCCGCTTCATCGAAGAAATCGACTTCGACTACGCCGCTACTGACGCCACGGCCGTCCTGCTAACCGCCGCGGCATAACCAACCCCCAAAGTGCGCTGCCCTGGCTTGGCCAGGGCAGCGGCTTTCGATTTTAGATTTTAGATTTGCGACTGGGATTCAAAACGGCCCCGTCCGCCGATGTGTGAATGTCTTCGAGCGAACCCCCAACTTGGCCCCCAACCGCCCATTCCGAATCTCCAATCTCAAATCTCAGATCCCAAGTGGCCGGTTCCCAAATCGCAAATCGCAAATCAAAAATCAAAAATCTAAAATCTAAAATCCCCTATGCTTACCCAACTCTCATCCGTCAAGACGCGTCTCGCCATCCTCGAGACCGACCTTACCTACGATACCATCCTCACCAATGCCATCGTCGCCGTTTCCAGGCGCTTCGACCTTCAATGCTCCCGCACTCTGGCCCGCACCGAGAGCCTCCTCCAGGAGTTCGAGGCGGATTCCACCGAAATCAGCCTCGCCTGCTATCCGCTCGAGACCGTTACTCGCTTCGAACTGAAGTCCTCGGAGCAGGACGGCTGGCAAGAGCAGACCGGCGTTGACTATCTCCTCCGTCACTCCTGCTTCGTCTCCCTCTCCGAGCCTCTGGGCAGCCCCCGTGACCAGGCACGCCTCACCTACACCGGCGGTTACGTCCTGCCCGGCTCTGTTCCTGCCGCCGGCCAGACCCCGCTTCCGGACGAGATCGAGCAAGCCGCTATTGAGCAGCTCGCGTTCTGGTTTCAAAACCGCAACACCGTTGGCGTGCTGGAGCTCTGGCCAGCGGGCGGCGTGTTTCAGAAATTCGCCGGCTCCGATCTTCTGCCCAGCGTCATGGCTGTCCTGGGACGCTACACCCGGTGGCAACTTTGACGAGGCTCGGCCTCAGATCGTTGTTTCCGTGCAGAAAGCTGCAGTCTCATTGAGCATTGGGCATTAGGCATTGTACATTTCGCATTGCGATGAATGGTAAATGCCCAATGCCTAATGCGAAATGCCGGCGGGGCTACTGAGCGGGGCCGGAGATCCTCGACAGCTTCGCCGTCTTCGCACGAGCCGCAAAACCCGACCCGTCTGCAGCTCGCCTCGGTATTCGAGGACCCTCGCCGCGCGAGGTCGGATTCTATCCCGCCACCACGATATTCACCAGCTTCTTGGGCAGGACGATCACGCGCTTGACGGTTTTGCCGTCGATAAATGGTCTGACCTTCTCGGAGCCTTTCGCCACTGCTTCCAGGTCGGCCTGCGAAATGGCGGCAGGCACCTTAACGACGTCGCGCAGTTTGCCGTTGACCTGCACCGGGATTTCGAGCGTGTCCTCCACCAGCAAACTCGGGTCAAACTCAGGCCACGGGGCGTAGCCCAACGCCGGGAGCGCAGCAGGAAATGCCGCATCGAGCTTCTCCCACAATTCCTCCGCGATATGGGGCGCGAATGGCTGCAAGAGAATGAGAAACTGGCGCAGGACCGAGGCCGGCTTCTGCTCCCACACGGTGGCCTCATTGACGAAGACCATGAGGGCCGAAATGGCGGTATTGAAGCGCAAGCCCTCAAGGTCCTCGGTGACCTTCTTGATGCAGGCATGGAGAACCTTGAGTTGCGCGCGCGCGGGCGTCACCTCCTGGAGCTTTGAACTCAAATTGATTCCGCCCAGGAACTCAGCCGCGCGCCTCGGCTCGGCGGCTACATCCTGCTCAAAATCCGTATGGCTCTTTTCGTCAATGAACAACCGCCACACCCTGCCCAGGAAGCGATATACCCCTTCGACATCCTTGGTGCTCCAGGGCTTGACCATCTCCAGCGGGCCCATGAACATTTCGTAGAGGCGAAAAGCATCCGCGCCATATTCGGCCAGGATGGTATCCGGGTTGATGACGTTGCCTCGAGATTTCGACATCTTCTGGCCGTCTTCACCCAGGATCAGGCCCTGGTTCACCAGCCGATAAAACGGTTCCGGGCTGGAGACGCAGCCAAGATCGAAAAGGACCTTATGCCAGAATCGAGCGTAGAGAAGGTGAAGAACCGCGTGTTCGGTTCCGCCCACATAGAGATCAACGCCCGAAGGCGTCGGGGTCAGCCCTGCGCCTTTTTCCGCCGCTTCGCCTTCCATTTCTGCGGAAAAAGTGAGGACTGACCCCGACGCCATCCAATATCTCTCCGCGTCTGAGTTGACGAAACAGCCGGGATTCTTTGGGTCCAGGTATCTCAGGTAATACCAACAGCTCCCCGCCCATTGCGGCATGGTGTTGGTCTCGCGCTTGGCCCCGTCGGGCAACTCAACCCAGTCCCGCGCGCGGGCCAGAGGTGGTTGGCCGTCCAGGGTGGGCTTGTAATCTTCCAATGGAGGAGGCAGCACAGGCAGGGCAGATTCCGGCAACGCCTCGTGATAGGCCAGCCCGTCGGGCCCGGTTTTCCATATAATGGGAAATGGCTCGCCCCAATACCGCTGCCGGCTGAAAAGCCAGTCCCGCAACTTGTAGTTGATGGTCCTTTTGCCAAGGCCCTTGGCCTCCAACCACGCGATGATCTTCGTCTTGGCTTCGGGCGTGGCCAAACCATTGAGCGAAACCTCCGCGTTAGCCGAGTTGACCGACACCCCGTCATCGACAAAACCGCGCCAATCTTTCCCCTCGGGTGGTCGGACCACCTCTACAATGGGCAGATTGAACTTGGTCGCAAACTCGTAATCACGCGTGTCGTGCCCCGGCACCGCCATAATCGCCCCGGTGCCGTAAGAGATGAGAACATAATCGGCGATCCAAATCGGGATCTTCTCAGCATCCATTGGCGCATCGGACGGCGCACCACCGGGAAGCCGCCCACCTCGCTCTTGCCATCCACCACCTCTTCATTGGCAAGGACAGTGCCCAGTTGCTCGCACCACCAGACCGGCGCCTCCGTGACATAAGCCAATCGTTTGGAATCGCAATAGGCGCGGCGCTTGGCCTCCATCTCCGCCGGGGCACGGCCACCGCCGCCCTGGAGTTCCGGCGGATAGGGAAGCGTCTCAATTGGCTCGGCTTTGTTCGTGGCCGGATTGAACCACGAGTTGTACATCTTGAGAAAGATCCACTGGGTCCATTTGAAATAGGCCGGATCGGTGGTATCCAGTTCGCGCGACCAGTCATAGCTGAAACCCAGCGATTGAATCTGCCGCTTGAACGTGGCGATATTCTCTTCGGTTGTCTGGCGCGGGTGCTGGCCGGTTTTGATGGCATATTGCTCCGCCGGCAGACCAAAGGCGTCCCAGCCCATCGGATGAAGAACGTGAAAACCCCGGGCGCGCCGGTAGCGGGCCAGGATGTCCGTGGCGGTGTAACCCTCCGGATGGCCGACGTGCAGCCCGGCCCCGGATGGGTAGGGGAACATGTCCAGGATATAGAACTTCGGCAGCGCCCCCGGCTCGACATCAGGGTGGCGTTGGGCGAAGGGATGCTCGCGCGGAACCGCTTCGCCCGGATTCCACGCGCGAAAAGTCTGTTGCTCCTCCCAAAAGCGCTGCCATTTGGGCTCAATCAGGTGAAATGGGTACTGCCTGCGACCAGATGCCATAGAGGGGAACATGATGCATTGAAACCGGTCGGTTGCCAAGTTTTAGAAACAATTCGAGATCCGAAGCTCGAGACCCGAAACAATCTCGGATACGGCCAGGAGAAATGCTCAAACCCGGCCGCCCAACGGGAAGCGAACCACGGAATACACAGAACACACGGAAAAGCGACCGCAAGCGCGGCGGCAAAGAGCAGTCCGGAGGATGGATGACTCGATGAGCACACCTTGCAAGGTGTGCTCGTGCCAAGTTGCTGCCGCGATGGCGTCAACCCCAAAGTTCTCATCGATAAATCGCTGAGGCGTGGCGCCTACTCCATGAGCCGATAGCAAATCACCTCTTTCCGTGTACTCGGTGTATCCCGTGGTTCTCCTCTCTTTTTCCGCGTATTTCGCGTGCTTCGCGGTCCTAACCCGAAAAGGTTGACTTCCTGCCGGCTTATCACCATCGTTCTATGGTAACTGCTCAGGTGATAGGAGCCCGGACGCCCTCGTCCGCGTCCCCGGAAGGCCGCAGTCGCGGACGAGGGCGTCGGCGCTCCTATCGCGTGCGTCTGGCAGCTTGACCTGAGCAGTTACGTTTTGTGAGCTTTACGAGCTTGAAGATGGGCTGGTGGAGAAATTGTTGGCCAACTTAGCTTCCTCCCTG
The DNA here is from genome assembly GCA_021784555.1 of bacterium. GTDB lineage: Bacteria > Verrucomicrobiota > Verrucomicrobiia > Limisphaerales > UBA8199 > JAJYHY01. Next base: position 34,058 of record JAJYHY010000013.1, on the reverse strand, counting down.
CTCGGACCGGAATGAATTTCATGCATAGAATTGTCGCCAAAACCCAATTGAGTCCCAACGTCACACGGCTGGATGTTGAGGCGCCCCGCATTGCCGAGATCCGCCAGGCGGGCCAGTTTGTCATCGTGCGGCGCGGAGAAGGGGCGGAACGAATTCCGTTGACGATTGCCGATGGCGACCCGGCGACCGGCACGATAACGCTGGTCATCCAGGCAGTGGGAAAGAGCACGCGTGAACTGGTGGCGTTGGAGCCGGAGGAGGCCATTATGGACATTGCCGGGCCGCTGGGGCATCCGACGATGCTGATTGACGCCGGTCGCGCTCTCTGTATTGGGGGTGGGGTCGGCACGGCGGTTGTGCATCCGATTGCCCAAGCCCTGCACCGGCGAGGCGTCTCGGTGTTGAGCATCATCGGCGGGCGCTCCCGGGAATGGGTGATTTTTGAAGAGGAACTGCGGCGATTGGGAGAGGTCACCGTCTGCACCGATGACGGGAGTTATGGCCGGCACGGATTCGTCACCGACGCGGCCAAAGACGCGCTTGCCGCATCCAAGATTGACGTGGTCTATGCCGTCGGCCCGGTTCCAATGATGCGCGCGGTGGTCAACCTCACCCGCCCCCTCAGCGTGCGGACCATTGTTTCTCTCAACCCGGTGATGGTCGATGGAACCGGCATGTGCGGCGGCTGCCGAGTGGCGGTTGGCGGCGAGACCAAGTTCGCATGTGTGGATGGGCCGGAGTTTGATGGCCATCTGGTTGACTTTGACCTGCTCATGGATCGCCTCACAACCTACCGCGAGTTCGAACAGCAGGCCCTGGCGGCATGCGAAGAAGCCGAGTGCAGGGTCGGCCTGGGTCCGACGCCTGCCGGGGCGCATCCCGGAAGTGCCCCCCGCGTCACCATAGCCAGCCTCCAATGACCACCAAACTGACCACCAAACAACGGCTCCAAATTAACCGGCAGAAGATGTCCGAGCAGGCGCCTTTGATTCGCAACGCAAATTTTGAGGAAGTCAATCTTGGGCTGCCGGAAAAGGTGGCGCTGCTCGAAGCCGAACGCTGCCTCCAGTGTAAGGACCCCAAATGCGTCTCCGGCTGCCCGGTGATGGTCAACATCCCGCGATTCATCGAGTTTCTCTCCCAGGGACAACTCTCTGACGCCGCCCGCAGCCTGCTCAACGACAACGCCCTGCCCTCCATCACCGGACGGGTCTGTCCGCAAGAGACTCAATGCGAAGTGGAATGTATTCGCGGGCACAAGGGACTGCCGGTGGCGATTGGTTACCTGGAGCGTTTTGTCGGCGATTGGGCACGGGGCCACAGCGCGGCGCAAGCCCTCCAGGTCGCGCCGCCCAGTGGCAAGAAGGTGGCCATTGTCGGTTCCGGCCCGGGGGGGCTGACCGCGGCCGGCGAGTTGGCCAAGTTTGGCCATGACGTTACCATCTACGAGGCCCTGCACAAGCCGGGTGGGGTGCTGGTGTATGGCATTCCGGAATTTCGCCTGCCCAAGAAGATCGTTCAAGCCGAAGTCGCTCGGCTCGAGCAGGTGGGGGTCAAGATCGTGTGCAACACCGTGATCGGGCGCACCTACACCTTGCAGGAACTGCGGGAACAGTTCGACGCGGTGTTCATCGCCAACGGCGCCGGTCTGCCCCAGTTTATGAACGTGCCTGGCGAGAACCTCAAGGGGGTCTATTCAGCCAATGAATACCTCACCCGCGTCAATCTCATGTCCGCCTACCAGTTTCCTCGGGCGGATACACCCGTCCTCAAGGGCAAGCGCATCGCCACCGTCGGCGGCGGCAACGTGGCTATGGACTCCGCCCGCACCGCCAAACGGATGGGCGCGGAAACCTCGATGATTGTCTATCGCCGCACCCACAAGGAACTACCGGCTCGGGCCGAGGAGGTTCACCATGCCGAGGAAGAAGGCATCCAGTTTGAGTTCCTGGTCGCTCCGGTCGCGGTGGTGGGCAACGAAAAGAAATGGGTGACCGGCCTCAAATGTGTTCGCATGCAGTTGGGCGAGCCCGACGCCTCCGGGCGGGCGCGCCCGATCCCCATCCCCGGTTCGGAGTTTGTGATTCCGTGCGACATTGTGGTGGTGGCGATAGGAACGCGCGCCAATCCGCTGCTAACCTCCACCTGCCCGGACTTGAAGCTCAATAAATGGGGTAACATCATCGTCGATGACAAAGGCCAGACCAGCCTGACCGGCGTGTTTGCCGGTGGGGATATTGTGCGGGGCGCCGCCACGGTCATCCTGGCGATGGGCGACGGGAAAAGCGCCGCGAAGGCGATGGACGAGTTTCTGCGGGGCGGGGCGCGGCGGCCGTGAGTCCGACCGGTCTGACGCGTCGGACAGGTCGGACTGGTCTGACGGGTCAGACCAAGACTTACTGGCTGGAGGCTTTTATCCGCTCCAGGGCCCGCATATCCGCCTGCGTTTTGGCGGCAACTTGCTGGAGCTCCTCGTTCTGCTCCGCCCTAGCTTGCTGAAGCTGCTTCAATGCCGCTTGAATCTCGGCCTTGGATTTCCCCACTTGGGCCTCAGCCAGCTTGCGTTGAGCCTCGTTGACCTTGGCATTGGTTGCCTTCACCACGGCGGTGAATTGGTCCAGGGCCGCCTTGCGGAGGATTTCCTTTCCTTGCTGTTGAGAGACCGAAGCGATATTGGGGATGAGACGTTTGACATCCTCAATGGCGGCCGGGTTTGGCGGAACAGCCGCCACGGTGTTGGTCCGCGGAGGGCTTATTAGTTGAATGAGCGTTCGAGTGATATCCGGCTCAAGCGCCTGTTCCCAATCCGGTGAAAGCCGGGGCAACGATTCTTTGCGCCCGGCGCCGGCCATGGCCAAGCCCAAGTAGCATCCATCCCCTTTGTCCAGGTTGAAGGCCGTGATGCCGTCCGCGTCCGCCGCCGCCAAGGCTGCGTCCGTGCGTGAACGATACTCCGTCAAAGTGATGTGGCCGCCGGACTGGCGCTGGTATTCCGCCAATAACCGGCTTGCCCGCTTGGCCAGGACACTAAGCGGCTTGGTCGTTCCGGCGGGGTCCAATATCAAGTAAAACCGGAACTGAACGGGCGACTTCAGCCTTTTCAACACGGCCATCGTGCTCTCCGATAAGGAGACGGCGTGCGGGCTGCTATTGGAGTGGCTGAGGCGCCGCTCGCCGCCTATGGCCCCGCGCCCGAACCATAGGGCACAGGCGCCGACGCCCAGCAGGAACACGCCCAAAAGCACGAAAACCAACCGGAGATTGGCTTCTCCGCTCGCGGCCCGGAGTGGGGCCCAAGAGGGGGCCTCCCGCTTGTTGCCTGCTCTATCAAAGAATAATGGTCTCATCAAATACCGACTGTTTCGTCCAAGGTGCAGTCTGGCAGAGCCCCTTGGCGCGCGCCAGGGAAAACCGAGAAAACCGCCGCGCCCGCAAAAAGCGGGAACCGGTCTGGGGCCTGGGCCCCGCTGGCAGGCGCAGAGGCATTTCTCATTGCGCATTGGCCAGGCCCTTTCGGGGTCGGCACTTGCCCCAATGCCAAATGATCAATGCGCAACGCTCAATGTACAATGAGGCGGCGGTTGCCTATTCGGCTGGCGGCCTGCCCGGCAAGCCCCTACAACACCGGCGAGCCTCATCACCCTGCGTATGTTCTTTCTCGGGCGGCGCTATGCGCGTGGAACGCGTTCTTCGCGCGGCCGGGCCACGTTGACGGTCAGCGAACGGCCCTGGAATTCCTGGTTATGGAGTTGCTCGACCGCCTTGCTGGCTTCCTCGGGAGTGGAGAATTCGATGAAGGCGAAGCCGCGCGACCGCCCAGTCACCTTGTCGAGCATCAGGTTGACTGACGTTACCACGCCAGCCTGGGAAAAATAATCCTGAAGGTCGTTTTCCATCGTCTGGTAAGACAAATTACCGACGAAGAGTCTCTTGGGGTTCATAACAATGCGTCTGCTCAACAAAACTACGGTGGGGAGGGACTGCACCGGCAGGATCTCTGAATGTCGTCTGGTTCTAGGTTCACGGACAATCTGTCTTCTGACACCGACACGTTCGTTCTTTGAACGGACTCTGGTCTTTTACCAAAAGTTCGGCCGATGTCAACTCGAATGATGCCAACCCCGAACTTACTTCTTTCGCTCCGTCCGGCATCGTGGTAAAAAGGCCGCAAACCATGAAAACGGCGCTTCACACTCTGCTCGGCGTTCTGACGCTTCTCTTGAACCTCCACCCCTCTCCGGCCTCATCGGCGGATAGCCTTGCAAAGGGCTTTTCCAAGCCACCGCTGGAGGCGCGGCCCTGGGTCTATTGGTTCTGGCTCAACGGCAATATCACCAGCAACGGCATTACGGCCGACCTGGAGGCGATGCAGCGCGTTGGCATTGGCGGTGTGCTCATCATGGAAGTGGACCAGGGAGCGCCGGTCGGCCCCGTTGATTTCGTGGGGAAGAAATGGCGCGGCTTGTTCCAGCACGTGGTGGCGGAGGCGCGCCGCCTTGGTCTGAAAGTGAACATGAACAACGACGCCGGGTGGGATGGAAGCGGCGGACCGTGGATACGGCCCGAGGAGTCGATGCAGAAGGTGGTTTGGAGCGAGACCAAAGTGTCGGGCCCCTCCCACTTCGACGGAAAACTGGACCAGCCCAAGGCGGTGGCGGGTTACTACCGGGACATCGCGGTGCTGGCGGTCCCCTCCGTCGGTTCCTCCTTCCGCATCGACAAATTAGCCGCCAGGGCCGATTACAACGTCGGGGATGCCGGCGCCATCGAGGAAAAGCCGCTCCCGCAGCGGGTGGTCATCCCGTGGCAGCGCATCATCAATCTCTCCACAAAAATGGCCCCTGACGGTCACCTTTCGTGGGATGTCCCCGCCGGGCACTGGACCATCCTGCGCTTCGGCCATACGAGCACCGGCGTCGATAACCACCCCGCCCCTAAGACCGGGCTCGGATTGGAATGTGACAAGCTCAGCAAGAGAGGCATCGACGCGAACTTCGCCGGGATGATGGCCAAGCTGGTGAAGGACAACGGCATTAAACCGGGCATGGCCAGTCCCGGCCTTGTGGCCACGCACATCGACAGTTGGGAGAACGGGGCGCAGAACTGGACGGCCAATATGCGCTGGGAATTCCAAAAGCGTTGCGGCTACGACCTCCTGCCCTTCCTGCCGGTCTTCACCGGGCGGGTAGTCGAGAGCCTGGAAGTTTCCGAGCGATTCCTTTGGGACTTGCGCCAGACGGTTTCCGAATTGGTTATCGAGAATTACGCCGGGGAGATGCATCGACTGGCCCACGCCCATGGCCTCCGCTTTACCTGCGAGGCCTACGGCGGCCCGTGCGACTCTATCCCTTACGGAGGGCAGGCGGACGAGCCGATGGGCGAGTTCTGGAGTCCCAGCGGGGCGATTGAGACGTGCCGGGGAATGGCCTGCGCGGGGCATCTCTATGGCAAACGCATCATCGGGGCGGAGTCCTTTACCGCGGGGGATGGCGAGCGATGGCGCTCCTATCCCGGCTCGCTCAAGGCCCTGGGCGACCGCGCCTTCTGCGAAGGCATCAACCGGTTTGTCTTTCACCGTTACGCCCTCCAGCCCTGGTCGCGGGAGTACCGCCCGGGCATGACCATGGGGCCTTGGGGCCAGCACTATGAACGGACCGAAACTTGGTGGAATGAGACGCGTCCCTGGCACCGCTACCTGGCCCGCTGCCAATACTTGCTCAGACAGGGCCAATTCGTCGCCGACATCTGCTACCTCCAGCCTGAAGAGGCGCCGCAAGGTTTCACCATGCATTCCCCCGATGGCTACGACTGGGACGAGTGCGACGCCGACGTCGTGTTGAACCTGATGTCCGTAAAAGATGGCCGGATCGTTTTGCCCGACGGCATGAGCTACCGGGTGTTGGTCTTGCCCCAAACGCCGCGCATGACCCCGCAACTGCTCAGCAAGGTCAAGACGCTGGCCATGGCCGGCGCGACCGTTCTCGGCACGCCTCCACTGGCCTCCCCCAGCCTCAGCGACTACCCGCAATGCGACGACGAGGTCAATAGACTCGCCTCGGAAATCTGGGGGGATTGCGATGGAAAGTCCGTTCTCCAGCGCCAACTCGGCAAGGGGCGAATCGTCTGGGGGCATGACCCGGCAAGATTCTTGCGTTCTTCGGGCGTTGAACCCGATTTCGAGAGCGGCCAGCCACTTCACTACATCCATCGCGCGACCGAGGAAGACGACATTTATTTCGTCGCCAGTTCATCCAAGCGCCCCGTGACTACCAGCGCCACGTTCCGGGTCAGCGGCAAGGTGCCGCATTTGTGGTGGCCTGAGACCGGGCGGATGGAACGTGCCCCGATTTACCAGGAGGCGAAGGGACACACCAGCGTCAGTCTTTCACTCGGCCCTTCCGGCTCGGTCTTTGTGGTGTTCCGGGCTGAGACGGGCGCGCCGGCGCCGATTGTCCGCGTCACTCGTAACGGCAGGACCTTGTTCTCCACGGCGCCGGAGATTCATAGCTCCTTCTTCGGGGGAGCGATGACGCCGGCGTCTTTGCCACCGGTGCGCATCGAAATCAAAACGGCGCGCTATGGCGTTCTCGACGACCCCGCGCGCACCCGCAACGTTCGAACGAAGCTCCAGCGCATGGTCGATGCCGGGGAGACCGAGTTCCAGGTGGCGCGCCTGGCGCAAGGCGATGACCCGGCCTACATGGTTGTCAAAACGCTCGAGGTGACCTACACGCGCAACGGCAAGCAGTTTTCTCTCTCGGCCACCGACCCCGATACCGTTGATCTTGAAGGCCCGGCCTATCTGGCGCCGCCCATTGCCGCGGTGAGAACCGACTCGCGAGGCCGTGTGCGTCTGATCGCGTTTCAATCCGGGCACTATGAATTCCAAACGGCGGCGGGCGAACATCGCGACTTTGCTGTCGGCCCCATCCGCTCTGAAGAGATAACAGGCCCGTGGGATGTGCGTTTTGCCCCGGGTTGGGGCGCTCCTGATGACATCACCCTCGACCACCTCGTCTCCTGGACCGATTGCGCGGAACCGGGCGTCAAATACTTCTCCGGCACCGCCACCTACACCCGCACCCTGACGATTCCGCCAGAGATGAAGGGCAGGGGCAAACGGCTCTTTCTGGACCTGGGCCAGGTCGATGTCATCGCCCGCGTCAGCCTCAACGGCCAGGACCTCGGCCTGCTTTGGAAACCCCCTTTCCGCCTGGACATCACCCGCGCGGCGGTGGCCGGAGACAACCGGCTCGAAGTGAAAGTGACCAATCTCTGGCCCAACCGGATGATTGGGGACCAGCAACTGCCCGAAGACTCCCAGCGCAATCCCAACGGTACCCTCAAGCGCTGGCCGCAATGGGTCCTGGAAGACAAGCCCAGCCCCACGGGACGCTTCACATTCACCACCTGGCGCCTCTGGAAGAAATCCAGCCCCCTCCTGGATTCCGGGCTGCTGGGCCCGGTGCGGATCATCGCCGCCGAGCAGAGGCGCTTGCCCTCCCCATAACCGAGGGGAACATCGAACTTTTCCCCAATGCCCGTTTCCTTCGCGCAAGTCTGCCCGCTCTCAGTCGGCGGTCCCGATTTTGCCTTCGACTGTGGAGTCGAGGAGTTAAGCCGTTACCTGCAACGCTTTGCCTCGGTGATCACTGCCCAGAGACGTTTGAAGGCTGGTTCGCCCTCATCAATCGCCAGTAAGTATTCGGGCAAACAGGAGAAAACAGAGAAAACGGAGAAGGGCATTAGTGGCTTCCAGCAGGGCGCGATGGCCCACGCAGGTCACTTGCCCGTGCGCAATTGCGAGCCCGCGGCAACCGGGCCCTCGCTCGGCTCCTTGCCTCGGTTTCCTCTGTTACCTCCTGTTTAGCCGAATGTTTACAATCGCCAGAAGGCGGGGTTAGCGCAAACTCCCGCCAACGCTCAGTTCCTCTTCCTTCGGCGCCAGCGAGCCGCTGGAAGGTTGTGGGTTTTGCGACGAGTTGCGGCAGGGGCGCCGTTACAGGGTCGGTCTTGGCTTTCTCGATTCGCGGACGCCACGCGGTTAAGGAAGTTCTGAAAGGTTTCGGCCTGCCGGGCGAGTTGTCGCTCTACCAGAACTGGAGTCTTTCCTGGATTTCGCGAATGGGGCGCGTGGTGGGGTAGCGCTTTCCGTTCTTCAGCACGACCAGGTTCTCGCCCTTGAACATAGGTTGAAGCTCCTGGACTTGGTCAAGGTTGACGATGACCGAGCGGCTGATGCGCAAGAATCGTTGCGGGGGAAGATGGGATTCCAACGAATTCATGGTCTCGCGCAGGACATGATTCTGCGGTGACCCGTGCGGCGAGCACCCGACATGCACGACGGCGTATTTTCCGGCGGCCTCGATGGCCTGGATCTGGTGCAACTCCACAAAGGTGACCTTGCCCGGGGTTTTGACAGCCAATCGAGTGAGCTGACCTGCCGGCGCCGGCGTCTGACCTAAGAGGGAGAGAAGCCCGCGGGCGGCAACGCTGGCCTGTTTGTTGGCAATCAGCTCCCGCGCCCGCTGGACCGCCTCCTTGAACCGGGTGGGCTTGAATGGCTTTAAGAGGTAATCCAGCGCATTCACCGCGAACGCCCGAAGCGCGTGCCGATCATAAGCCGTGGTGAAGATCACGACGGGCAGCAATGCCCGCGGCACTCGTCGCAACACCTCAAATCCATCCATGTCGGGCATCTGCACGTCGAGAAAGAGCAGGTCCGGCCTGGTGGCTTGGATCTGGTCCACCGCCTCAAAACCGTCCCCGCTTTCGCCGATGACCTCCACGTCAGGCCCTTCACCCAATAACAAGCGAACACGCTGCCTGGCCAACGGTTCGTCATCCACGATGAGCGCTCGGATTTTCATGCGGCTGGCTCGTTCGAGACGGGACCGAATGATTTGAGAATTGTTTAAGTCTTTGCTCCTGTGTTTCCAATCTTTAGAAGAATGAATTGCTGTTAGAATAAGACATAATGACAGGCCCGCACTCGCCGGGATCCTTGTCGCGCTACTTGGAGCGCGGCTTCCGTTTTGGCGGGGTTGGACTCAGGTACTCCAAACTCGTGATCGTTAACAAAGATACGAGCGTGGGGCTTCCATCTTCTCGCAGCAGGATAGCGACTCCACGTTTTGTGTTCAGCGCGACCTGGAATTCGTCCTCAACGCGGAATTTATCGCCCGCCGCAGTGGTGATTTCGAACGGAATGCCCTCCTTCAGGGCGGTCTTAATGTTTTCGATATTCATCGTTTCTCCAGTTTAGTTAGCCCCAAACAGAGTTGGAGGCAAGAGCCGGCTTCGTTGCCAACAAGGAGCAAACACCGCGCGAGGCGCAGTGGCGGCATGTACGTTTATGACTGACATCCCAAGTGGAAGGGGAGGCGAATATCGACTCGACAACCTTGAGGTTCAGCCCTCCCGAAAGAGAAACTTTGGTCCTGGCCATAGAGTTCCCGCAGTCTTGCTTGTATGTTGGCAAGCCCGATACCACGTCGTACGGAGCTGTTTAAGTCCGCGCCTGGCAATCCCCTGCCGTTGTCCCGGACAATGAGGTGCAGATGCTTATCTTCCAGTTTTGCCTCGATTGCGATGAGCCCCGGGCCTCGCCGCGGTTCGATGCCGTGGCGGATGGCGTTCTCGACCAGCGGTTGCAGAACGAGAGCTGGAACGAGGGCTTTCATGAGTTCATCGGGAACGCTTTGTTCCACTCGAAGCCGTTCGCCAAAACGCTTTTGCTCAATGCTGAGGTATGCCCCGATGAATTCGAGCTCTTGCGCCAGGGGAATCTCCTGTTCCTCGATCGAATCGAGAGAGCGGCGTAGCAACTCGCTTAAGTCGCCCAGCATCTCGTCGGCCGCTCTCGGGTCGATGTAAAGCAAGGTGGCAATCGAGTTGAGCGTGTTGAAAAGGAAATGCGGGTTGATCTGCCTGCGTAGCGCTTGCAGTTTGGCGCTGGTGAGCCTTGCCTCTAATTCGGCCGCGCGCCTTTCCCGCTCCTGCGAGGTTCGAAAATTCGTGATTGCCTGGCAAACGCCCACTAAAGACCAATAGACCAGAACGTCCAAGGCCGCGCGCAGAGCAAGAAACACGCCGAGCGCACCGGGCGGCCCCACCCTATCAGCCTTCGAGTCAGGCGACCGGGGACGAAGCGGCGGAAGGCGTCGGCGTTGCTGCTGTGGCTCCGGCCTATAAGTTCTCGAATCAGGCGGTCGCCCTGGCGGTCCCAAACGTGGAAGGCGCCGCTCGGTTTGCGGACGAGGAGAGAGCCGGGCGAGAGCGCGAAAGGCAGCGTGGTTGGTGCCGACCACCAGGAGGCAGGCCAACAGATGAAGACCGACATTCCGAAGGAGTCTCCTCCGTTCGATGGGAAAGCGGAAAGAGAGCCACGCCACGGCAGGCACGAACAACAGCCAAAGCGCCCAAAAGCCCGCTCCGAAGCTAATTGCTTGGCGCCATGAAACGCGGCTGGTCAACGCGACTGGAGCCGCAAACAGCAGCACGAGGGCGCCCCACAGCCCAAGTGCCGTTGCCACCATCGCCACTTTGCGAGCGATGCGTCTGTGGTCGCTCGTCCGGTTCATGTCACGGTAAATGCATTCAAAAGCAGCCCAAGCCAACAGGCCTCGTCAGCCTATTCCGGTAATGCCGAATGCAGGGGCGCCCTCCGCACTGTTCGGTGTCAAGAGTGATGCGATCAGCATACTTCATCACCCGGAATCTAAGGACCTCGCATGGGTTTTCAAGAATTAGCAGGCGCGCATCCCCGGTACGTTCCAAATGGCGCGCGGTTTTGTACTCGTCTTCGGGTGTGGGTTGTGGGAGCATCGCAGCACCTTATGGAACAACCGCCTGAAATCACAGAATCGCAGCCGGAATCAGCAGAGCCTTCCGGCATGACGCTAACCGCGCGCCTGGTCAACGTGTTCGCCGCTCCGACTGACGTCTTCGACGCGGTGAAGACCAGCGCCCCTTCGGCCTGGAACTGGGCCGCGCCTGCTCTGGCATTCATCCTGGCGAGCTGGGTTGGGGCCTCGCTGATCTTCTCCCAGCCGGCGATCAAGCAGCAGTTGAATGACATCACCGAGCAGGCCATCCACAAACAGGTCCAGAGGGGTCAGATGTCGCAGGAACAGGCGGAGCGCGCCGAGGAGGTGGGCGCCAAATACGCGGGCATGATCCAGAAGGCGGGCGCAGTCGCAGTACCGGTTGTGGCCGGCTTCAGTTCCCCGTTTATATGGGGGTTGTTCCTATGGCTGGCGGGAACAAAGGCGCTCAAGGGCAATTTCGACTATATGAAGGCAGTCGAGGTGGTCGGCCTGGGCAATGTGCTGCTGGTCCTGGATGCCATCCTCAAGACCCTCTTGGTTGTCATCATGGGCAATCTCTACGCCTCGCCCAGCGCGGCGTTGCTCCTGAAGCATTTCGACCCTCAGAGTTCCCTCCATGCCCTGCTGGCCCTGGTGAACATAATGACATTCTGGCTGCTGGCGGTGCGCGCCATCGGGCTAGCCCGGCTCGCGAGCGTTTCACTGGTGAAGGCGGGCATCTGGGTGTTCGGAATCTGGGCCGCCTACACGGCGTTTTTCTTTGGCGTGGGTGCGGCGGCGCGGGTGGCATTTGGGAAATGAAAGGGGTTGCAATACGATTTCAGTATGATATCATAACGATAGCAATGGCGCTCGCCTTCAGCCTCCCTCAAGGCGGCAAGCGGGCTGGCCCCGGAGGGCCAACCCAAGGTTTGGGCCGCCGGGTTCGACTGGATGCCGTGAAACAAAATCGAACGAGCAGTGTCATAACTAAAGTAACAACGAGAGTCGTGCCGCCTCACCAAAACCGATTCGGTCAAGGCGCCGAAGCGGCATCCGAGCCAACGCGATGGTCCATGGCCTTGCCAATGCGGACGGGCGCAACAGAAACGAGTTGAGATGCAAACAGTCAAACGTAAGAAGCGCAGGAAGAAGATAGTCGTGTTTTCGGGCATCGTGGTCGTCTTGGCCGCTTTGGGGGCTTTGGCTATCTTCAGAAGGCGCGAGCCGGTGATCACGATCCAGACCGAGAAAGTCGTTCGGCGGAACGTCACTGAAGTCGTTCGAGCCAACGGCACCATCCAGCCGGTGACGCAGGTGAAGATTAGCCCGGAGGTCAGCGGGGAGATCATCGCTTTGCCGGTCAAAGAAGGCCAATACGTGAAGAAGGGGGATCTCATCTTTAAAATAAAGCCGGACGCCTACCTGGCCGCCGTCAACCAAAGCGAGGCCAGCTATCAGGTGGCTTTGGCGGGTAAGACAACGGCGGCCGCAAACTTGGTGAAGGCCGAGGCGGAATTCAAGCGTGAGCGGGATTTGTATCAGACGAAACTGGTCTCTGATTCGGATTTTGACACGGCACAGGCGGCTTACGACGTGGCTATGGCGCAGTTGGCCAGCGCCACCGACCAAGTGGCCATGGCCAAGGCCTCGCTGGCCAGCGCGCAGGACAGCCTGGACAAAACCACCGTCGTGGCGCCCATCTCCGGGACAGTCAGCCAGTTGAATGTCGAAAAGGGTGAGCGGGTGGTGGGCACGGCCATGATGGCCGGCTCGGATGTCATGACCATTGCGGATCTGACCCGGATGGAGGCGCGGGTCGATGTCGGGGAGATGGATGTGGTTCTGATGAAGCCCGGGCAGCACGCGCGACTGGAGGTCGATGCCTTCAAGGACCGCAAATTTGACGGCACCGTCACTCAGATCGCCTATTCGGCCGAGGGAGCGGGAACCGCGAGTAGCGCCAGCCAGGAGGCGATCAAATTCCAAGTCAGAATTCGGATCCAGCAGAAGGAGCCTTTCCGTCCGGGGATGTCCGTGACGGCGGCCATCGAGACCCGGATGAGGACGAATGTGCTGACAGTGCCGATAGCGAGCGTGACGACGCGATTGCCGAAAGAGAAGCCAGTCAGGAGTCTGAGGAATGCCGAACCGAAGGCCGGCCAGAACGCCCCGGCGCAGGGTGCTGAGCTGGACCCGCCAGCCACTAACTGCGCCAGCGGCGCGACCAACGGCGCCCCGGCCACCAATGCCGCGAGTGGGACCACCGTGGCCCAGACCAATGACCAAAAGTCGAAAGAACCGCCCAAGCCAATCGACGTGGTCTTCGTTCTGGATGGCGACCACGTAAGAATGGTCCCGGTGAAGATCGGCATTTGCGACGACAATTATTGGGAGATCACCGATGGGCTAAACGGCGGAGAGCAAGTCGTCTCCGGCGGGTACCGGGCCATCAGCCGCGATTTGGAGGATGGCTCAAAGGTGAGGATAGGCCATATTGGCCCCGAACCAGGCCAGCAGAAGGGAGGAGCCTCCTGATGGCGCTCATCCGGCTCAACTGTATCTCGCGGCGTTACCAGATGGGGGCCGAGACTATCCATGCGTTACGCGAGGTGTCGTTGGAAATCGAGCGCGGCGAATATGTCGGCATTATGGGCCCTTCCGGCTCGGGCAAATCGACGCTGATGAATCTTATCGGATGCCTCGATACGCCGACCTCGGGCGAATACGAACTCAATGGGGTTCTGGTCAGCCAGATGGATGACAACGAACTGGCCGACATTCGCAACAAGGAAATCGGGTTTGTCTTTCAGACATTCAACCTGCTCCCGCGTTCCGACGCCTTGCGCAACGTGGAATTGCCGCTCATCTATTCCGGCGTGCCGGCGGAGGAGCGGCGGGAGCGGGCGCTTGAAGCCCTGGCCAGCGTCGGCTTAACGGAGCGGATGCATCATAAGCCCAACGAACTTTCCGGCGGCCAGCGCCAGCGCGTGGCCGTCGCGCGCGCCCTGGTCAACAGGCCCTCGATTCTCCTGGCTGACGAACCGACCGGCAACCTGGATACCAAGACCGGGGTGGAGATCCTCGCCTTGTTTGGAGAATTGTGGAAGCATGGAAACACGATCATCCTTGTAACGCACGAGGAGGACGTGGCCCGGCACGCCCGCCGCATCGTTCGCATTCGCGACGGCCTTATCGCCAGCGACGAACAGCAGCTCGCCGAGCGTGGGCCGGCCTTGGAAGCAGCCGTGGCATCGCCTTGGAACGAATGAGCGGAACTGTTCAGGCGTACCGTGGGGATGCCGCCCAGGAGAGGCGCCCATGACCCTTTTCGGCGAATTCAAGGAGGGATTAGGCATCTCCTGGAGCGCCATCCGGGCCAACAAGATGCGCTCGGTACTGACGACCTTGGGGATCGTTATTGGGGTGGTGACCGTCACCCTGATGGGCACAGCCATCGCGGGGCTGAACGCCGCCTTTCTAAAGAACATTTCCTTCATTGGGGCCGATGTGCTCTACGTGAGCCGGCAGAACTGGTTTGTCAATTCGCACGAAGAATGGGCCAAGATGCAAAAGCGGCCACGCATCACCCTCGATCAGGCCACCGCATTGGCAAAACGCCTGACCCTGGCGCGGGCCGTGGCCCCGGAGGCGGACACCGGGCGCGCGGTCAAGTACGGCAAGCGGCAGTCCAATAACGTCAGGGTGGTGGGCACCACCGATCAATTCTACTACACGACGAGTTTTGAACTCGCCCAGGGCCGATTCATCTCTCCCGCCGAATCGGACGGTGGCCGACCGGTGTGCGTCATCGGCTGGCAGGTGGCCACCAATTTGTTCAGACTGGAATCGCCGATAGGCAAGGAGATTCGCGTTGGCGGCAGCGATTTCGAAGTGATCGGCGTCATGGCGCAGCAAGGCCGGTTTCTGGGCCTGTTCAGCCTGGACAATCAAGTCATCGTTCCCTTGAAACAGTTCATGGCCGAGTTCTGGAGCAACCCTGATTGTGTCATCCAGGTCAAGGCCAGGGACCTCCAGCAACTCGCCGAAACCAAGGAGGAGGTCCGCAGCGCCATGCGCGTTATCCGGCACCTGGCTCCGACGGACCCCGACGACTTCGCCATCAATCAACAGGACGAGTTTCTCCGGATCTTTCATCGCTTGGGCGGCACCATAGCGGCCGTCGGCCTGTTCATTACCGGCCTCTCTCTCTTTGTTGGAGGCATCGGTATTATGAACATCATGTTCGTGTCGGTAGCGGAGCGGACGCGCGAGATCGGCATTCGCAAGGCCATCGGAGCAAAGCGCCGGACGATCCTGCTCCAGTTTCTCATCGAGGCGGCCAGCATCTGCCTGATTGGCGGGGCCATCGCCCTCGGACTGGCTCGAGCCTTGATGCTCATTGTGCATAAATACGTCCCGGTCAGCATGTCGCTGACCGTAGTCAGCATCGCCATCGGGGTGTCGCTTTTAACCGGCGTGCTCTCAGGCTTTTTTCCCGCTTGGCGCGCGGCTCGCATGAACCCCGTCGATGCCCTGAGGAACGAATAGATGAGCACCCGACGCGTCACCATCCTTCTGGCCGAGTTGCGCGAGAGCTTCTACATGGCCATGGGCGCGCTGACCGCGCACAAGCTCCGTTCGGCGTTGACATTGCTGGGGGTGCTGGTGGGCGTCTTCTCCATCATCGTCGTCATGACGGCGGTACGCGTCTTGCAGAGTGACATCGACAAACAGATGAGCCAATTGGGATCGACGACTTTTATGGTCCAGAAATGGCCGGCCGTTTATTTTGGCGGGCCGGAGGGTTTCGAAAAGTATTGGCGCCGAAAGGACATCACACTCCGGGAGGGACTTCGACTCGAGCAAAAAGCAACGCTGCCTCTAAGCATCGGCCTGGAGGCTGTCCTTTGGCAGGGCGAGGTCCAGACGCGATATAAGAAGACGGCCCCCAACGTCCAACTTTTCGGCGAGACACCAGGCAGTTTCGCCGCCCGAAACTGGTTCCTGGCTGAGGGCAGGCTCTTGCTGGACATGGACATCGACGGCGCCCGAGATGTATGCGTGCTGGGAGCCGGCCTGGCCAAGAGCGTGTTCCCGTACGGATCGCCGGTGGGCCAGCGGCTGAAGGTCAACGGTTTCGATTACCAAGTGGTGGGCGTGCTGCAGCCCAAGGGCGGCGCGCTCGGCGGCGATCAGGACAATTTCGTCGTTATCCCCGTGACGACGGCCTTGAACCGCTTCGGGCCCTGGCATCGGAGTCTGAGCATTCTGGTCTGCGCTCGGAACCAGGCTAGTTACAACGACACCGTCGATCAGGTGCGGGGCATCCTTCGCGTCATTCGCAAAGTCCCACCGGGCAAGGAAGACGATTTCGAGATTTTTTCAAATGACTCGCTCATCCAGCAGTTTGACACGTTTACCATGGCGGTGCGCATCGGGGTGGCGGTTGTTAGCTCCATTGCCCTGCTGGCGGCCGGCGTCGGCATTATGAATATCATGCTCGTCTCGGTCACCGAACGGACACGCGAGATCGGCATCCGGCGGGCGGTGGGGGCCAAAAAGCGCAACGTAATGGTGCAGTTTATCATGGAGGCCATTGTGCTCTGCGAGGTTGGCGGGGCCTTCGGCGTGGTGCTGGGCATCCTGGGAGGCAACGCCACGGCTTACTTTCTCAAACTCTCGCCTGTGATCCCGTTCGATTGGGTCGCTATCGGCCTGATCATCTGCTCCATTGTCGGCATCGTCTTCGGCACCTACCCGGCCTACAAGGCCGCGAATCTCGATCCCATTGACTCCCTCCGGTATGAGTGATCGGCTCAATCCCACAGGGGCACGAAGTGGAACCATTGATCGAGCCGTTCTCTGATGACCGGCTCAAAGACGCTCATGATGCGCTGAGTCAGTTGTTGGCGCGCCTCCCGCTCGCGGAGTGAGGAGCGATCATAATCGACCGGGGGCAAGACGCGCGCTTCATAGCTCCTTCCCACACGCGGCAGATAGACCGGCACCAGGGCGCACCCCGAAGCCCGCGCCAACTCCGCCGCCGCCAAGGAGGCGGCAAAACCCTGGCCAAAGAGCTCGACCCGCGCGGCGGCTGAAGCCACCGGACGGTCCATCAACAACGCAACCGTTGCGCCCGCCTCCAACCGCCGAATGACTTCCACAAAGGCAAATGGGTCCTCTCCCACGACTAGTGTCCGGATATTCCACCGCGCCCGGGCGGCCCGCCGCATTTGGGTAAAACCGCGTCCTGGCTCCGGAAGCGTGAGCACTTGGAGCGCGACGCCCCGGCCTGTCAGCCACGGCCCACCGAATTCCCAATTTCCAAGATGAATGGTAAGCAGCAGGACCCCACGCCGCCGAGCCTGCGCGGCGGCGAAGTGTTCCCAGCCGCTAGACGCTCCGAGCAAATGCCCGATTGGCAGACCCGCCTCATAACGCCACAGGTCCGCCAGCTTCTGCCCAAACTGGCGGAAGAGCGCGCCGGCCTTCCGCGCGGCTGCGGCCCGCTCGTGATTGAGCGGAGGCATCAAGTTGCGGACCACGACTTCCCGCCGATGCCGGGCCAGTGCGCCATAGACGCAGGCCAGGCCCCGGCTTAACGAACCGCAGAGGCGCTCCGGGAAGACTCGAGCCAGTTGAATCCCAACCCGCCACGGGATGGACCGGTAAAGCGAGGAGGGGCCGGGCGGCGGCGCGCGGAGGACTGCGCGCCCGGTTGCCATTAAGTCTGGATGACGTTGAGGGCGGGTCACGTTCTTGCTCTTGATCATGCTCTTGCTCTTGCTCGCCTTCAAGGATTGAGAGCAAGAGCAAGGAACCTGCGTCACCTAAACTTACCGTACCGCGCGGCCTGCCCAGCAATTCTCATTTTGGCCTTGGAGAGGAGAAAAAGCGAAAGCGGCGGTCCGCGCCGCACTCCAAACGCTGCGCGAGATACACCCGATAGCCCAGCCAAACGGCCGAAAACCGGCTACGCCATCGAGGGTGGCGCCAGCGTCGAACCTGGCGGAGCCCTTGGAGTGCGGCGCGGACCGCCGCTTTCGCTTTGCCGTTATCACAATGAGAATTGCTGCGGCCCGCCCGCACACGCTTGCCGTTTGGTTCATGGCATGAAAGACTCGGGATGGCATCCCGGTCAGTCGGATTTTGCCAAGGACGCCGGCGCCTTCGAAGCCCGCGTCTGAGCGCCGTCAGTAACCGCTTGCTCACCCTCGCCAAGGATGTCCTTCCCGCGGAACAGGGAGACGACCTTGTAGCCTCGGCTCTCGAGCTGTTCGCGCCCTCCCTCCTCACGGTCCACTAAAACCGCAACAAACTCGACGCGGCCGCCAGCCTGCTCGACCGCCTGGGCGGCCGCCAAGGCGGATTCCCCCCGTGTCATGACATCCTCCACGATGACCACGTGGTCGCCGGCTTTGAAATTGCCCTCGACGAGCTTCTGTTGTCCGTGGGCTTTGGGGGATTTGCGAACCGAGAACACTTGCAGCTTCATGGATGCGCCGGAAAGCTTGGAGTGTATCCCGATGGCCAAGGCGACTGGGTCCGCCCCCATGGTCAGACCGCCGACCGCATCTATCTGGAGATGGTTTCTACTCGCATGGTCAAGAATCATTTCGAACATGGCCTGGCCAACCAACACCGCTCCGTCCGGGTCGAGTGTCGTCAACCGGCAGTCGAAGTAGAACGAGCTTCGGGCGCCGGACGCCAGGAGGAAGTCGCCGCGGAAGACGGACTTCTTCCGCAAGAGATCCAAGAGGCGCGGCTTCGACTCGGTCAAGGCAGAGGCAGTCATACCCCATTTTTGCCTCATTCGAACCCCTGGGCAATAGGAATTTGGGACGCAGTCTTGGTACGCGAACCTCGCGCAGCATAACGGACGGGTACGGGATAATCTCGGCTTTTCCGCTGGAGATTGGACTCCGGATCACAGGCTCCGAAAGCAGCTTGTCGTGATAGACGACGGCAAGTTGGCGGCCGATATTCGTGGCCGTAACTTCGGCAAAGGCTCGCGTTCCCGCCGGGGTGAATTGCAGCATGATCTCGGGCTGCCAATCCGGCGAAAACTGAAGGCCAGCCTCACTCACGGCAGTTCCGTCGAGCAGGACTTTCGGGGCGACCCACAACAGCGCAGGATAGGGGAGCACCTCCGCCGGTCCAGCGGCTCCATCGGGAAGCACCAAGCGAAATTGCAACGCGGCGGCGCGCTGGGCTGGAGTCGCCGCTGCCGCGGTCGTTTCTCCAAGCTTGTGGCCTTTGCCGGCATAGGCGATGATCCATTTCGGGATAAACGAACGCGGCGTTGTCTGGCTTCGAAGTCCTGGCAGCACAAGAAAGCCCAAGCCAAACAGCGCGACGGTGCCCAGGGCCGAAAGGCGATAAGCCCGGGGCAGGCGCTGGTCCATGATGCGCTTAAACCGGCGGCCCAGGGGATGCAGCGGCTCCGCAAAACCAAGTGCGCCGGCCAATGGCTCCGGATCGCCAAACTCGGCAGTCGCCCGCAGGAGCGTGTCACAATAATGGTCGCTGGAGGTCAGGCCGCCAGCCAGCAGGAGGTCGTCGCAACAATCCTCGCGCGCTCTGCAAATCGCCGCGTTCAGAAGCCAAAGCAAGGGATTGAACCACCAAACGGCTTGGAGGAGGATTTGCGCCCAGTTGACCCAAAGGTCGCCTCGGCGGAAGTGCGCCAATTCATGCGCCAGGATCACCCGGACTTCCGGTTCCGAAAGCCGGGAAAACTTGGCGGAAGGGATCAAGATGCTTGGGCGAAGGATTCCGAGGGCGACAGGGGCGGTTATTCGCGGGAAGAGCCGCAGCGTTGGGATTCGATTCATGCGCAGGTGGGAGGCCAGACTCTCAAGCATCTGGCGCAAAGGCCCTTCGGCAACCAACTGACCATCACGGGTGGCGCGGCGCAGACGAAGCAGTTTGCGCCCAATCCAGATGGACAGCCCAAGAGTGCCGGCCAAATGCAGCAGCATGAGCCAGGCCGTTAGATGGAGCGGTTGCATGACGGGAGTGGGTCCCGATGCGGCAGCGGCCGCAGCCGGAAGCTGGGCTTCCCGTATGCCTCCCGCGCTGGCAGAGGCGGCCGCCCGCCCTGTTTTCCTGGAGCGGATTCCGGGCAACGCTGCGCGATCGCTCTGGACCGGCGACGGAGCAGCGTGCGGGGCCGGCAGAGGCGCCGGCGCCGGCGTTGGCGCCAGGCGACTTGGAGCCGTCATGACCACCTCCGGGCCGAGTCGGCTGAAAGCTCCCGATGGCGCGGACAGGAAAGGCGGGATGGCGAACTTGAGCAGCGCCAGCAGCAAGAGCCCAATGACGCCACGGCGCCGGCCACCTCCGTCCGAGGGTGGCCACGAGCAGCAGAAGTGCGGCGGTCAGCGCCGCCTGCCAGGAAAGGTGCCGCGTGAATTCACACCAAGCGGGCGAGAGACGATTCAAAGCATTCACAACGGCGTTCATCATTGGTTTTCCTTTCTTGATCGGCTTTGGCCACCGAGCGGTTGGATGGATGGATTAATGGAGTGGTGGAGTGACGGAGTGGTGGAGTGATGGAGTGGCGGGGTGACGGGTGGATGGTGGATGGATTGTTGGATATTTCCTGCCCAATGTTGGTTGTTGGATGTTGGATGTTGGTTGTTGGTTGTTGGTTGTTGGTTGTTGGTTGTTGGATGTTGGTTGTTGGATGTTGGTTGTTCGATGTTGGTTGTTGGATGTTGGTTGTTGGATGTTGGTTGTTGGATGTTGGTTGTTCGATGTTGAATGTTGAATGTTGAATGTTGAATGCTCGATGTTCGGGTGCCCACCCCTAATGCGACCATTGGGGGACTGCGGGCCGCGTGACAACATTGTCATTCTCCAGTTCTTGATTTTCCGGCTCAAGTCAGATTCATTCAATGCGGATCCCAATGGGGATAGGAATGCGGGCCTTGAGGCTCATTTCCATGTTTGCATGTATGAAGAAAACGTTTCCAATCGTGCTGGCGGCCGGAATACTCGCGGCGGGCGGTTGCGCCCGGTTCCATCCGCGGCCTCTATCGGCGGCAAGCAGCGCGGCGGGTTTTGAGGAGCGGTCTCTCGCCAACCCATCGCTGCACGCCTTTCTGGAGACAAATCAGGTCGCCGGAGAATGGCCGTTGCCGAGTTGGGACCTGCGCGCCCTGACCCTCGCCGCCTTTTATTACCAGCC
The DNA here is from genome assembly GCA_021784555.1 of bacterium. Lineage (GTDB taxonomy): Bacteria > Verrucomicrobiota > Verrucomicrobiia > Limisphaerales > UBA8199 > JAJYHY01. Next base: position 13,055 of record JAJYHY010000013.1, on the reverse strand, counting down.
TGACCTTGCGGTGGCCCGCGCTCAGTTGCTCGCGGCACAGGCGGCGCGAATCACGGCCGGGCAACGCCCAAATCCAAGCATCTCCGTGACGCCGGGATTCGATTCCGGGATTGCGGGCAACCCCAGCCCCTGGCTGGTGCCAGTGACCATGGATTGGCCCATTGAGACCGCCGGCAAACGGGGCAAGCGCATTGCCGAAGCAGAGCACTTGGCCGAGGCGGCACGCTGGGGCCTGGTCGGCACTGTCTGGCAGGTGCGCAGCCGAGTGCGGGCGGCGTTATTGAACCTTTATGCGGCGCAGGAAACCGAGTCGCTTTTAGCCCGGCAGGAAGCCGCCGAGAGCAACGTCGTGAGACTGCTGGAAGGTCAGTTCGAGGCCGGGAGCGTTTCCAGTTTTGAGGTCACACAGGCGCGCGTGGCGCGGGACACGACACGTCTGGACTGGCAAGCCGCGATGGGCCAAGCGCGCCAAGCGCGGGCGCTGCTGGCCAGCGCGGTTGGCGTGCCGCTATCGGCGCTAGAGAGTGTGAAGCTGTCCTTCGCCGGGCTGGATCAGTTCCCGCGCAACTTGACCAAACCGGAAGTGCGGCGTGAAGCCCTGTTGAACCGGTCGGACGTGCGAGCCGCCCTGGCCCAATACGCCGCCAGCCAGTCCGCCCTCCAGCTCGAAATCGCCAATCAATATCCGGACCTCCACCTGGGGCCGGGCTATGCCTGGAATGCCGGCAGCTCGGGGGACAGCGAATGGGACCTGGGCCTGAGCCTGACTCTGCCGGTCCTCAACCAGAATCAAGGCCCCATCGCCGAGGCCAGGGCCAGGCGCGTCCAGGCTGCCGCCCAGTTCCTCTCCGTGCAAGCCAGCGCTATCGGCCAAATTGACAGCGCCCTGGCCGCCTACGATGCCGCCCTGGGGGAGGCGGCGACGGCCAAATCCCTGTTGCAAAGCCTGAGCCAGCGCCTGGATTCGGTCCAGGCCCAGGAGCAGGCGGGTGAGGCCGCCTCCCTGGACGTGGCCAACGCCCAAGTCGCCTTCGACATCGGGGTTCAAAACCGGCTTACGGCGCTCATTAGAGCCCAGCAGGCCCTGGGCTTTCTGGAGGACGCCGTCCAGAGCCCGCTGACTCTCCCGCCAAACACCATCCGGGGTGCCGAAAGCGGGGGGGTGGCCATGCAGGCGAGGCCGGTCGTGGAATTGGAACCGAAATGAAGCCCAAGCAAATCATCATCGGCCTCCTCATCCTTGTCTGTGGGGGCGCCGGCCTTTTCGCATGGATGCACTGGCACAACGCGGCCGCCTCCGGCGTTGCAGGAGACGGAGGCGACACATCCACACTGGTAAGCGTTCAAACCGGGACGCTCCGGCGGATGACACTGCACCACTACATCGCGGGCTACGGCATCGTCAATCCCGCCCCCGCCACCGCTTCCGGCCCCGCCGCCAACGCGCCGCTGGCGGCGGCTGTGGCCGGAGTCGTAGCCAAGATCAACGCTGTCGAAGGGCAGATGGTAAAGAAGGGGGAGGTGGTCGTGGAATTGAATTCCGGCGCCGCCACGCTCGATTACGCCGAACAGGAATTGGCCCGGCAGAAGACACTCTACACCCAGCACAACACCTCCTTGCGCAACCTGCAGACCGCACAGGCCCAGTTGGATTCACTCCAGGTCGTCGCGCCCCTGTCCGGCACCATCGTGAGCCTCAACGTCAAGCCGGGGGCGGCGGTGGACGTGAACACGGTGGTGGCGGACGTGATGGATTTGAGCCGGTTGGTGGTCAACACCGCCATTCCTGTGTCGCAGGCGGGCGAACTGGAGACGGGCCAGCAAATGCAGGTGCTGACCGATCCCCCCGTGAAGGCGGCGATCACCTATGTCAGCCCGACGGTGAACACGAACAACAACACCGTGCGCGCCCGGGCGGCGTTGCCGGCGAACAGCGGATTGCGGCCCGGCCAGTTTGTGTCGCTGCGAATCGTCACGGCCGTTCACACCAATTGCCTGGCGGCGCCGGAGCAAAGCGTCGTCACGGACCAAGCCGGGCACAGTGTCATTTCGTTGGTTCAAGGCGATGAAGCCATCCAAACGCCGGTGCAAACCGGGTTTCATGAAAACGGCTGGGTGGAAGTTCAGGGCAAGGGACTCAAAGCCGGCGACACGGTGGTGACCGTCGGCGCCTATGGGCTGCCGGCGAAAACAAAGATCCAGGTTCAACAATGAAATTAAAGGGCAACTTTCTTGGCGAGAGTTCTTTTGATGAGAATCTCAAACCAATTCCTCCGTCGCCATTCCTTTGTCCAATTCTCGGAAGCCGACAAAGGAATGGGGACAGTGGAGTTATCTGACCGGACATAATCGCCGTGAAACCCTCAACCCTGAATCCTTTGTCCCCATTCCACTGTCCGATCTCCCTGAAGGGCTCGTCGCGCCAAGAATTTGACCTGCTGTCGCAGCAAGTCATGGCGCACGCCTTCGCTTCGCAAAATGAACTCGGCCGCCTGTGCGACGAGGGAGTCTATCAGAACGACATTGCTCTGCGTCTGAAGGCGGCGGGTCTAGGGCCAGTGGCGACCGAAGTTCCGCTCTCTGTTTCGCTGCGCGATTTTAGCAAAACCTATCGGCTCGATTTGGTCGTCCAGGAGTCGTTTATCGTTGAACTGAAAACCGTGCTCGCCTTGCTGGCGGAACACGATGCGCAATTGCTGAATTATCTGCTCATGGCCGGTGCGCTACATGGCAAGCTGATCAATCTGCGTCCCGCCTCTGTCGAATACCGCACCGTCAACGCTGTGGTGTCTGAGGCGGAGCGGCGGCGCGTTCGGTTTGTGACTGAACGCTGGCGGCCGCAGACATCCCAATGCGAACTGCTGCGGGACATCCTTTCGGAGTTGTTCGTCGCCTGGGGCGCGTTCCTTGACTCCAATTTGTACCAGGAGGGGCTCATTCATTTTCTGGGCGGCGAGAGCGAGGTTTTGCAAAAGGTTCCGCTCAAACGCGCCGGCACCATTCTTGGCACACAAACCGTCCCGGTGATTGCCGACTCGATCGGATTCCGGCTGACCGCCTTGGCACCAGAAGCACGGGACGGTTACGAACCGCACCTACACCGCCTCCTCGCCTTGACACCGCTCGCCGCAGTGCATTGGATCAACCTCCACCACCACGAAACCCAACTCGTGACCATTAAACGATGAACATGACAATGGAATTTCTGACGGGGGAATCGGGACAGGGGAATTGTTTGGGGGTAATTCCTCTGTCCCCATTCCTCTGTCGAATTGTCGGTGGTTAACTCGTCATGCCAACTGCCTTGAGCCATTCTTCTTCCCGGCTGGGCCGGTTCGCCACCCACCACGCCATCTCCATCACGTTCATCGCGGCGGTACTGTGTTTGGCCGGAATCTTTTGCGCGCTGCACACGCCATCCTCCGTGTTTCCCAAGACCGATTTCCCGCGCGTCGTGGTTATGGTGAGCAACGGCATCATGCCGGCGAACGAGATGGTAGCCGCCATCACGCGACCCATCGAGGAGGTAATGAAGAGCATTCCGGGCGTCGTGTCCGTGCAATCGTCCACGATGCGCGGCTCGGCGGCTATCAACGTGATTTTCAACTGGGGCACGGACATGGAGCGCGCGGAACTTTATGTGATGGGCCGGTTGTCGGGAATCCGCAGCGACCTGCCGGCTACCGCGTCCACCGACGTCTCGCGGGTGGCCTTTTCGTTGAGCTATCCCATCATCGGCATCAGCCTTACCAGCTCCACGCGCAACCAGATGGATTTGTGGAACACCGCGACCTACACCATCAAGCCGATGTTCCTGCAAATCCCCGGCGTCGCGGCGGTGGACATCCTGGGCGGCTACGAGCCGGAATTCCACGTCGTGGTGGACCCGCTGAAATTGCAGGCGGCCCACCTGGCCTTGTCGGACGTGAGTGGTGCGCTGACGAAGAACAACCTCATCGCCTCCGCCGGCATGATTGTGGAGAATTATCACCTCTACCTGACAATGGTGGATGGCCGCGTGCATTCGCCGGCGGACATCGGCAACGTGGTACTCGCGGTCAGGGGCAGCCATCCCATCCGCGTGCGGGACATCGCGACCGTGGAGCGCGGGCCGGCGCCGGCTTTCACCGACATCACGGCCCAGGGCCGCCGCGCGGTGCTGTTCAACATTGAAAGCCAGCCCGGCGCCAGCATCCTGCAAATCGCCGCGAAGCTCAAAGAGGACATGGCACAATTACGCCGGCAACTGCCGCCGGACATGCGCATGGCCTTCTTCTACGACCAGTCGCAATTCGTGCGCGACTCAGTGGGCAGCGTCTGGGACGCCATCATCTTCGGGCTGATTCTGTCGGTCTTCATTCTTTATTTCTTCCTGAAGAGCTGGGGCAGCGTCTGGACGGCCATCGTCACCATCCCGATCTCCGTGCTGATTACGATCGTCCTCATGTATCTCATGAACATGAGCTTTGACATGATGACGCTGGGCGGCATCGCCGCATCCATCGGGCTGATCATTGACAACGCCATCGTCGTGGTGGAGGCGATGTGCCACCGGTTGGCGGCGGGCGGGCCGCGTTTGCAGTGCATTCACCAAGCGATGGGCGAGATCCTCACCGCGCTCATCGGCTCGACGCTGACGCCCGTAGTCGTGTTTCTGCCGCTGGCCTATCTGAGCGGCATGGCGGGCGTGTTCTTCCGCGCGCTGGGGATGACGATGGTGGTGGCGCTGCTGGTCTCCTTGCTGCTGGCGGTCACGCTGACCCCCTCGCTGGCCGGATGGCTGATTCGCGGCCGGACCAAAGCGGCCTCGACCGGCGAAGAGGCCGGTTTTGTGTTGCGACCGGTGCTCCGCATTTACGAAGCCGCCGTCCGCTGGGCGTTGCGGCACGCGTGGCTGGCGGTGCTGGCGTGCGCGCTCATTTTCGTTTGCAGCCTTTTTGTTTTCCGGCACTTGGAGACGAACTTTCTGCCGGCCTTCGACGAGGGGGGATTCGTGATGGATTACAACGCAAATCCGGGCACCAGCCTCGCCGAAGCCGCGCGCGTCCTTGACGAGGCCGAACAAAGCATCAAGGCTAATCCGGACGTGGAAGGTTATTCTCGCCGGTTGGGCACCCAACTGGGACCGTTCATCACCGAGCCGTATCGCGGCGATTATTTGATCAAACTCAAGGCCAGCCGGAAACATTCAACCGACGAAGTCATTGCCGAGATGCGCCACGATTTCAACCGGCGGTTCCCGATGATCCGTTGGGATTTCCACGGCTACCTGGAGGACCTGATCGGCGATTTACAGATGGCGCCGGACCCGATCCAAATTTATCTGTATTCACCCGATTTGGCGTGGCTGGAGGCGAACGCGCCGCGCGTCGAGGCGCAAATCAAGAAAATCCCCGGCGTCGTGGACACGTTTGACGGGCTGACGCTGACCGGGCCGTCGATCGACCTGCGCGTGCGGCCCGTGGATGCCGAGCGCTTTGGCCTCGCCGCGCAAGACATCGCCAACGCGGTCAACACGGCGCTGCTCGGCCGGGTGTCCTCCTACGTGCTTCGAGGCGACCGCATCGTGAACATCCGGGTCCTGGCGGAGCCGAAAACCGTCGATACCATCGCCAAGCTTCGCAATTTGCCCCTCCGCACCCCTGATGGCGCCCTCGTGCGGCTGGGGCAGGTGGCCGACGTGAGCGTGGCGCCGAGCGAGTCGGAACTGAACCGCAAGGATTGGCGGCAGGAGGACATGGTGGTCGCGCGACTGGAGGGCGTTGACCTCGGCACGGCCATGAGGGAAGTCCAGGCCAGGTTGAGCCGGGACAACTGGCTGCCGGCAGGCTCGGTGGAATACGGGGGGCTGTATCAGCAGCAACAGCAATCCTTCCGCAATTTACTGACGGTGTTGCTCTCGGCCATCCTGCTGGTGTTCACTGTGCTGCTGATTGAGTTTCGTTCATTTTACGAGCCGATTGCGATTGTCTTCGGCTCCGTGCTGGCGTTGTTCGGCGCCTTGGCGGCGCTGTGGCTGACCGGCGTTTCGCTCAATATCATCTCCTACCTGGGCATGATCATCGGCGTGGGAATCGTCGCTAAGAACGGCATCCTGGTGCTTGATTATTTCCAGCAATTGCGGGCGCAAGGTGTGGAAATGATTGAATCGCTCGTGCAGGCGGGCCTTCGCCGTTTGCGGCCGGTGCTGATGACCTCGCTGGCGGCGGCGCTGGGCATGTTGCCGCTGGCTTACGGCGCCGGCACGGGCGCGCAAATGCTCCAACCGCTGGGCATCGCCGTCATCGGCGCGCTGTTTATTTCCGTGCTGCTCTCGCTCATCGCGACACCAGTGGTTTATCTTCTGCTGATGCGGATGCATCTTCGATTTGTCAGCAGGCACCCTGAACCCGCACCCGCGGTATGAATCTCGGTTACCTTTGTACAACGATTCGGCCAAAATGGCGGCCGAGTAATGCCCATGCGCATTCTCCTGGTTGAAGACGAAACGAAAACGGCCTCGTTTGTGCGAAAGGCTCTCCAGACTGAAGGCTTTGCCGTGGATGTCTGCGGCAACGGCCAGGAGGCGCTGGCGGTCGCCACTGCCACGCCCTACGACGGCATTGTGCTTGATATCATGCTGCCGGGCCGCGACGGCCTGAGCGTGCTGCGGCAGTTGCGTGAGCGCAAGAATAACACGCCCGTTCTTTTGCTTTCCGCCCGGGGTGAACTCAACGAACGGGTCGAGGGGCTTGACGCCGGCGCCGAGGACTATTTGCCCAAGCCGTTTGAGTTGGTGGAGCTAGTGGCTCGCGTGCGCGCGCTGACGCGCCGCGGCAGCGAAAGTAAATCCACCGTGCTGCGCGTGGCTGATTTGACTCTCGATACGGTGAGTCACGAAGCCTGGCGGGGCGGCCGCCGGATCGAGTTGACCATTCGCGAATATCGCCTGCTCGAGTTTCTCATGCGCTCGGCAGGACGCATTTGCGGGCGCATGGCCATTTTGGAAAAGGTCTGGGAGTACCACTTCGATCCGGGCACAAACCTGGTGGATGTCTATATCAAGCGGCTTCGCCAAAAGATTGACGCCGACTCGGAACTGAAACTGTTGCACACCGTCCGCGGCATCGGCTATGTCCTGAAGGAGGCCCCATGACCATCCGCGCCCGGCTCAGCCTCTGGTACGCCGCCATCATGTTTGCCGCGCTGATGTTGATGGGCGTGCTGCTCTACAATGAGCTGGTCATCGAACCGCGCCACTGGGCCCGCCGGCACCACGAGAACCTTGACCGAAGGAGGCGGGACCGTTCCGACGACGTTTTCGAGGACGTCACGGGGATTGTGCTCTGGTGCGCCATACCGGCGGCACTGCTGGCGCTGGCCGGCGGCTGGTGGCTCATGCACAAGTCGCTGGCGCCCGTCGCCGGTTTGGCCCGGGCCGCCGGAAAGATCACGGCTCACAATCTGAATGACCGTCTTCCGCGCACCGCCAACGGCGACGAACTCGATCAGCTTGCGGAGGTTTTCAACGGCATGCTCGCGAGGTTGGACGATTCCTTCAATCGCATCCGCGAATTCACGTTACACGCCTCGCACGAGTTGAAGACGCCCTTGACGATTCTCTGTGGCGAGGCCGAAACGAAGACGCAGGATGCGTCGTTGACACCCGCCGACCGCGAATACCACGCCGGCCAGCTCGACGAATTGCGAAGGATTTCGCGAATCGTGGACGGCCTGACGCTTCTGGCCAAGGCGGATGCGGGCATGGTGGCATTGGCGATGGCGCCCGTCCGCCTTGATGAGGTCTTTCGAGACAGTTTCGCCGATGCCCAGATACTTGCCGAGCCGCAGGGTATTCGTGTGGAGCTGGCGACGTGCGAAGACATGACCGTCAATGGCGACGGGCATCGCCTGCGCCAACTCTTGCTGAATCTGGTGGACAACGCCATCAAGTACAACACCCAGGGCGGTTGGGTTATCATGGCTTTGCAGAGAACGGGTGCGATGGCGGAATTCACCATCGCCAACAGCGGTCCAGGAATCCCGGCGGAGGTTTTGCCGCGCGTTTTTGACCGCTTCTTTCGGGGCGACCCGGCGCACAGTGATGCCGTGGATGGATGCGGCCTGGGCTTGAGCATCGCGCAGTGGATCCTTTCGGCGCACAACGGAACCATTCGAATCGACTCCGTGCCAAGCCAACGAACGACCGTTACCGTCCGTTTGCCATTGGGAACAATATAGGTGTCAAGCTGAACAGTGCGTCCGGCGCTTGACTACGGCGGGCAGATTCCGCAAAGTGTGCGGCGTTTCGAGACTGGTGTAGCAGTTTGTGGGTGAAGCACCCTATAGTTTGGGTGAAAGTCACCGTTGTACTATAAGAGAAAGTCTGGTCTGATGGCGCTCGTCCTGGAGACCATCAATGCTCGACCGATTATATGGAAAGCCGATCACCTGAGGAAATCGAAGAATCAACCGAGAGATTGCTGCGCGATTTGAAGGCCGTGGTTCAGGATGGCGAGGAATTGCTCAAAGCCGGCGCTCAGACCCTTAGCGAGAGCGGGGCGGCAGCGCGCGAGCGATTGGCGGCCGCCCTGGAAGTGGCGCGTCAGACGCAAAAGCGTCTTGAAGAGGGCGCCGCTCGAGGCGCCCGCGCTACCGACCGCGCGGTGCGTGAATACCCGTACCAGGCGCTGGGAATGGCCTTCGGCGCCGGGATGCTCATCGGGATCCTCCTTAACCGCCGATAGAGCCCCCCAAGGGCAAGCAACCAATGTCCGGCAACACTCATCGGCCCGGCCTGGGCGGCGTGCTCCACCGCATGGGGGAGACGTGCCTGGGGTTGCTCAGGAACCGTGTCGAGTTGCTTTCGGTCGAATGGCAGGAGGAGCGGCTCCGCGCCGCCGAGGTGCTGATGTGGGGAGTGAGCCTGGCGTTTTTGGTCATGATGGCGGCGATGCTTCTGACGGCAACGGTTATCTTCCTGTTCCCGCCGGCATGGCGACCCTATGTGACCGGGGGGTTCACCATCTTGTATCTGGCAGGAGCCGTGAGAGCCTGGTTTGTCCTCAAAACGCTGCTCCAGGACCAGCCCTTTTCCGAAACCCTGCACGAGGTCGAGAAAGACCGCGAATGGCTCGATTCTTTAAAGTAGAAGAATTGGAGGCAAAGAAGCGGGCGTTAATCGCGGAAAGCGATATTTACCGGCAGGCGCTAGCCGTCGATTTCTACAACCTGCGAGTCCATGGGGCGCGTCTCAAGAGCAAGGTCTCGGTCCTGAGAAAGCTCGAGCCGTTCCTGGCCATTGGCGCGGCCATCGCGGGCGCCGTTCCACGCAAACCTCGGCTCCGGTCCCGAACGCTCGTTGGAAAGCTGGTCAAGGCCTGGAGCCTTTACAAGATGCTTGCGCCGCTATTGGAAGTCTTCCTGGGGCGCCGTTTGCGCCGGACCGGACTCGCTGGCCTGGCCCGGGGGCGTTCGCGCGCGCCTGTCGAGTGAGCCCTCACTTTATGGCCGGAGAGATCCGGCCAATTCGTTAGACTGAATCCCAATAAACCAAAACATATATGACAAAAAGAACAATCGTTCGATTACTAACCACCCTGGTCTTGGCGGCGCCACTGACCCAGGTTTCGGCCCAATCAATGGCGACCACTAGCTGGATTAACAGCCACATGGCCTATCAACGCGGCGAAGGCGCCACCTTCACCTCCCGCGAGTTATCGCTGGACCTGTTCGGCAGTTATCTCAATCCGGAGCGGAATATAGAGCACCTGTTTGACACCAATATTCGGCACGGGAAATGGGGCGGGGGTGTGGGTTTGAACTATTTCTTCATACCGCAACTGGGCATCGGCGGGGACATTAACATCCCCGATAACGGCGGAAGTTTTATCGACTCGCTGGACGGGAACTTGATCGCGCGCTGGCCCATCCAATCCGCTGGAATCGCGCCGTACATCTTTGGCGGTGGCGGCAGAGGGTTTGATCCGTCATGGGAATGGTTCGGCGACGCCGGTATCGGCCTCGAAGTCCGGATGAGCCCGGTGACCGGTTTCTTCATCGACGGCCGCTATATGTGGCCGGACATTAGCACGGACAAACTGCTCTTGAGGGCGGGCATCAGGGTGGTCTTTTAGACGCCGGTTTGCCATGTCCCAGGTGGGACAAACAACCGGTTTGCCGGTGTAATGTCCCGCGTGGGACACCGGCAAATCAGGTCTTACGTGGAGCGCGAGCCATTCCCGGTTCGCGCTCTCGCTGTTTTTGCTTCCTTGGTCCGCGCGCTCGGCGCCCGCCGCCCGCTCGGCGTGGCTGCGGCAATGCTTGTGGCCGCAAAGCGTGGCGGCGTCACAAACGCGCCCTGGCTCAGATTGTAGTAGGTGCCGCTGGCGGAGGTCTCCAGCTTGAGCGCCCGGACCATGTAAGTGCCCGTGTCGAATTCCGGGGCCGCGGCGGCAATGCAGTTTGTCCCGATGACCGGCGCGGGTGTCAGGCGTAAAAATGGGCCGTTGGACGTTGGCGCGCGATAGACGTAATAACCGATGACCGGTTCGGCGGAGGCCTTCCAGGCCAGGTCAGTCCCCAGGCCCAGGGTGGAGGCGGTTAGGCCGGTGGGCGGCGCCACCATTTGGAGCCGAAGCGTCGGGTCTCCCATCAACGCGATATGAATCTCGCCGGCGCAATTGTTAATCTCGCTGCGGTATAATCCGTTCGGGCCGTTGTTTTGGGTCAGGCGCGCGTCGAACCCAATCGGCTCTCCCAAAGCCATGTGCTGGAGGAACCAGTGGGGGCGACCGGACAGGGCGCTGGCCAGACCGTAACTGGGCAGAGCCAGCACCCCTCTGAGAATGTTGTCTTGTGAATCCCAGTCGCCCAGCCAACTGCCGAACAAGAGCGCAAACACCGTTTTTACGTTGTTCGAAACCATTTCGGTGGTGAAGATGTCGTTGAAGCCATCCGAATTGCCCAGCCCCTCAATGCTGTTGTAGCAACCCGGACCCCCGCCGTAGGCAAACAGAGCCGCGTTAGTTCTGAGTGTGGTGACCCAAGCCCCCGGTTTGGATACCTCGATCACATGGCGAGCGCCGAAGAACGGGACGAAATTGCGCCACGCGCTGGCCGCAAAGGCCTCTCCGTCCCGAACTCCGAAGAAATCACCAACGATCGCTCGCTGGGGCAGGGCAAACTGCTTTTGCCGGTAGGCGTGGTCCTTGTTCAAGTAATTCCGCAGCAAGCTCAACTCGCTGGGAAACGTCGGCGGACCATCCCATCTCAGACGCCCCGGCATGTTGGCCAGATCGACGCGTCCGACCATCAGCTTGATTGGGGCGGGGAAGTAGGACTGATCGAATTTGCCGTCGCCGGGCACGTTGCGGTTGCGAGGGTCCGCGGCGTTGGTGTCATTGACGGTATTGTCGGTCCAGGCGCCGTCCATGTCGCCGTAATAGCCGTCGCAGGCCCAGGCCCCTTGGTGGCTGGGTGCGTGGCCGTCCTCGACGATGTCCCCGGAGTAGGGCACGGGAACGTGCCCGAAAAGGAACAGGGCCTGGGTGTCGGCGGGGTCTTGCTCGTATAGGGCCTTGATGCGGCTCTTGACGCTGGGAACCGAATCGTGGCGACCCACGTCGATACGCGTGACGGTCCAGCCGTCACCGACCAGGTCCTGTTGCAGCCGGTCCAATTCATTGGCGAGTTGGGCTGCATAGGTTCTGTCCACCACAAGCAGGAGTCTGCCGCGGTCTTCAGTCGGCGGGAGGTCGATGGCCGAGTAAATGTAGCCGTAGCCGGTGTACTCGGCGGTTGTCTTGACGACCTCGTATTCGTAACCGACTCCGCGGCTTACCGAATCATCGGTGTAGGTTGTGGCCGTGCCTGGAAGGGGGATCCCCGGCCCCCAGGCCGTGTCTCTCAGTGCCTTCCTGTGAACGGTGTAGCGGATCGGCGTCAGGCAAGTGTCTTGGGGCCAGTTCAGCGTGATCTCGGGCGGCACGGCCTCCACGCTCGCGCTAAGCTGGACAGAGAACTCCTTAGTGCTGTCCCCGAGGGCCGATGGGGCGGCCAAGCTCAGCAACAGCACACAGGCGGCGACACTGATAACGTTCCGCATAACGCCCCTATCGTGAAGAAGCGGCCCAGAAATCGGAATCGGGGTGCGTCCGGTTAATTTGTCGGCGCGCGTGACACGGCGGTGTCGGTGTTTGGCTGACGTGCGAGGCCGGAGGGCAAATCTCGGGCATGGCCCAGCCAGTCTGATTGGCTCAGGACCGGGATATGTCTAATAGTGATAATGAGCGCGAAACCGGATGCTGGTCAGCATCCACATCAGGAGCGCAACGATCCCTAACGCAAGAATGACAAAAACCACTACAAACATCGACGTTTCATTACTGCGGGCGAACCTGCGCAGTTTCCTCCGGAACCTGGAAAACAGTCGCATCCGCTCATCCTATGTCGCTGGCCCGACGGCGGGCAAGGGAGTTTTCAGGCTCTTCATCGGCATTTTTCAGGCGCTCTATCGGCGAGAACCCGGTTACGGCCAAAGTCGTTGCCACTCTTGAGAGCTGGCAGCGGGCAGGCGGACTTTGCAAGGTCCGCCCAACTCCGAAAGAAATGGCCGCCCTCATCCGCGAGCATACCAGCTCCAAGGACAAGCTGGTGGTTCATACCCGCGACCCGGCTCCGGGCGGCGAGGTCCTCTGTCGCTCCGGCAGACGGGGCCTGTCGGTGATGGGGCGCCGGGCGCCCGAAGTGCCCGCAATGGCGGGGCCGCCGCGGCGAGGATGAGTGAGGCGAGCGAGATCGCCACCCCGGCTGGCCGGCGCCGCTTCTCGATCTGGTGGAACCGGGTTTCGGCGGGCTGGAACATCATGGCTCTAGAGTCCTTGAATTCCAAAACATCTTCCGGACAGGTCAAATTCTGCGGCGTCTGCGGCGAGGGCGGGGCGATTTGAGCCTGAGTCGCGCGGAGCGGCATTTTTCATTAGGCATTGGGCATTTAGCATTACTCATTGGCAATGCCCAATGCCCAATGCCTAATGAAAAATGCTCAATGACGTGGGAAAAACGGTCTGAGGCGG
>JAJYHY010000012.1 GCA_021784555.1 bacterium | reverse complement strand
GGTGAAGTCGGCGGACAATCCTGGTCCGTCAATGACCTGGGCACGACCGCCGGCCAGGCGGCAGGCTCGGGTGGGAGTTACCACGCCTTTGTGTCCGGCCCCGGCGGGATGATGGGCGGGCGGCTCAATGTGAACCTGGGAGCCTTGGGCGGCAGCAACAGCGTGGCCTACTGTATCGACGATGCCGGAACGGTGGTTGGCTCGTCCCAACTGGCCGACGGCGCCTTTCACGCCTTCATGGTGACCAACGCCCTGGGCGCGATGACGTATATGATGGATTTGAACAACCTGATCCCAACCAACAGCGGCTGGGAACTCATGGTTGCGCGCGGCATCAACGCCTCGGGCCAAATCGTTGGCTGGGGCATGTATGGCGGACACACCAATGGCTTTCTGCTGACTCCGGTTTCGACGCCGATCACCGGGGTCTCGGGGCCTTCGACGCAGATTGGCGGGCCGGGGGAAGTCTTGGGCATGGGAATGCAGATCAGCGGCGGCGGCCCACTGAGTTACCAATGGTGGCATGACGGAATGGCCATTTCCGGCGCAACCAACGCCACCTACACTCTGCCTGGCATGAACGCAGCGAACGCGGGGCGATACACCGTGGCCGCGCGCAACGCCGTTGGCACGGTGGCTACCGCTTCCGCGGTCGCTGCTATGTTCGACATGAGCTTGACCTATGGAACGGCGCTTATGTCCGTTGCCGCGCCCAGCGGCACCCGCTTCGGGATCGATTACTCGGACACCCTCGGTGCCAACGCAAAGTGGCAGGCGCTGACCAACTTCATCACGGCAGGGCCGATGAGTCGAATCCTGGACAGGCCGCTCCAGGGCGCCAATGCCCGGTTTTACCGGGCGGCGGTGCATCCTTGAAGCGCGTGAAAACATCTCCGCCCCCTGCCAAATGCTTTGCCGAGAGGGCTGGCGTCGGCCTCGACGCCGATGGATTTCAGGTCGCGCGGGCGGAGCACTCCCAGCTCGCGGGCGCGGCTCAGGGCTTGGTTTTGGCAGTTTGTGGCCACAAAGGCATCATCACATGATGTATGCAGATAGCAACTGGTGAATACGTTGTGTAAATGATAGCCGCTCCACCGGGCCTTAGCGCGGGGTTGGAGCGCCAGAGAAAAATGCGCTTGGGTGACCGTTGCTTTCGGGGAGAGCGGCGAGAGTGTGCCGCCAACACCTCGGTAGCCGGGGCTGCTGCGGCTGGTACCAGCGTGCTCCGCGGATGCCAAGGCGAATGCGGAGCTTCTGAGATTGGCATTGTCCAAAAGGAGAATTGCCAATGACTTTTGCAGCACTGTCTCCGAGTTTGCAGGTGACTGGACGATTCTTTCTCACGCTGCTGCCGCTGTGTTTCGTCATGAAACTGGTCGCGTTTCGGGGCGCGCCTGACCTGGGATAAGGGCCAAATCCTGTCCAGCTTAGGCAATGCGGCATTCGGCAGCCCCTCGTTGCAGTTTGTGCAGAGCGCGCGCAGATTGGCGGGGGAATCGTCGCCGCCTTTGGACTTGTCGATGATATGGCCCATCGTGAGACGGATGGTGCGGCTGGGGTTGGATGGGTCAAGGTCGCCGGCCGCTAGACCGCACATCTGGCACGTACAGCCGTTGCGCTCAGGGACCTGCGCCCGTGCCTCTTTGGAGATGGCGCGTCCAAAGGCAGGACGGCGCTTTTCAGCCGCCAGGAAGTACTGGCCCGGTTTGAGATCCGCTCGGTCCTTGTGCGACAGAATTTGGTAGCCCTCTTCGTCGCGAGGCTCCCTGAGACGCCGACCCCACTCCGCGGCGTATCCCGAAGCTCTTTGAAGCTCGTGGCTGTCGATGACGCGGCCAATGTTGTGGAGCAAGAACTTCAGGATCATCTTCTTGGAGCCTTGCCGTCCTTTTGGTTTGTCTTGAATTGACATGGCATCTTACTGGGGGTGTACGTATGGCCAAGCCGACGGCCCTGGCAACCAGCGGCGGGAAAGCGTTTCCAACCTGCCGGTAGGCCGCGGTTTTCCCTCCCTCGAAGCGCCAATCATCGGGAAAGCTCTGGATCCGCGCCACCATCCTGACAGTCAGCCTCGGCAATCCATCCTCACGCTAGCGGACCGCCCTCGCGGAGGCGAGCACGAATTCTGTCCCAAAGCCCGTCTGATTCTGGCGACGACCGCCTCTTAGCGCTGGAGGTGGTGCTCCCAAAGCCGTACCACCGTCCGCCCGGCCATTCGCAGCCTCCTGGTTACTGCCTTGTCCCTAGCCTTGTTGCGGGAAAGCTTCGGAATCCAGTAGCTGCGATTTGCACCTGGACGCCGCCCGTGCCTTGGGCAGCCGTGCCAGAAACAACCATCGACGAACACCGCTACACGCTGGCGCCGAAACACGAAATCAGGGTGGCCATGGACGGGCTGCTGTCTGCGCCAACCGCTGATGCGCGCAGCCCGGAGGATGGCGGCGAGCCTGACTTCGGTCTCCAGATTGCCAGCGGAACGTATTGCGGCCATTACCTGGGAACGCTTCTGCTTGGTGAAAACGTCTGCCACTAGCCAAGACCACCGCTTGCGCCGAGGTTTGTCACGCACGGAGACGACGGCTCGTGTGTTTTGGGCTTTGCAAACGGGGCATCGTTGTCGTACATGTTCCATCCCGCCTTTGCGGGAATTTATGAAGCCCGAAGTCGAATTATATGACACCACCCTGCGCGATGGCAGCCAGGGCGAAGGGATCAATTTCTCGGTGATGGACAAGCTGCGGATTGCCGACAAACTGGATGCCTTCGGGATTCATTACATCGAAGGGGGCTGGCCGGGGAGCAACCCCAAGGACATGGCATTTTTTACCGAAGCCAAACGCCGCAAGTTCAAGCAGGCGAAATTGGCGGCATTTAGCATGACCCGTCGCAAGGGCGTGCCGGTGGAGGAGGATGAGCTGATGCGGATGCTGCTGGAGGCCGAGACGCCAGTGGTCACAATTGTGGGCAAGACTTGGCTTCTGCACGTCACTGAAGTCCTGCGCGCCAAACCGGAAGAGAACCTGGCCATGATAGCGGACACCATCCGGTTCTTTAAAGACCACGGCAAAACCGTCTTCTACGATGCGGAGCATTCGTTCGACGGCTGCAAGAGCGAACCGGAATATGCCTTAGCCACGTGGCAGGCGGCTGAGGAGGCGGGCGCGGACGCGATTGTCCTCTGTGATACCAATGGCGGCTCTTTGCCGTGCGAGATCAGCCGCATCACGGCCTTGGCCAAGAGCAAGCTTGCCAAGCCTATCGGTATCCACACCCACAACGACTGCGGCTTCGGCCTCGCCAACGCCATTGCCGCGGTTGAGGCCGGAGCGATGCACGTGCAGGGCACCATTAACGGCTACGGCGAACGCACTGGCAATTGCAACCTCGTGAGCGTCATCCCCACGCTGGCGCTGAAGATGGGCCGGCAATGCGTGCCGAAGGATTCCCTGCCTAAACTGCGGGACCTATCCCACTTCGTGGACGAAATCGCCAACCTCAAACCCGATCCGCGCCAGCCCTGGGTCGGCGCCGCCGCGTTTGCGCACAAGGGGGGCATGCACGCCCACGCCGTTGAGCGCGTCGCCAACAGCTATGAACACATTAAGCCCGAATCGGTCGGCAACCTGCGCCGCGTGCTCGTCAGCGACATGTCCGGTCGGAGTAATATTCTGGCCAAGGCCAGGGAACTCGATATTCCGTTGAGCACGGAGTCCCCGGAGCTCAAGACGATCCTGGCCAAAGTCAAGGACCTGGAGAGCCGCGGTTTTGAGTTCGAGGCCGCCGAAGGCTCGCTGGCCTTGCTTATCCGAAAAACCCTCAGTCCGTCGGTCAGTCACGTCAAGGTCCAGAGCTACCTGGTCTCCATGAACGGCGGTATCGGCACGCGCTTTCCGATGTGCCAGGCCAGCGTGGACGTGGTGGTAGATTCCAAAACCGGCATGGAGGCCACCGCCACCAGTTTCGGCGACGGCCCGGTCAACGCGCTGGATAACGCCCTCCGAGAGGCCCTGGTCCGCATTTATCCGCAGCTTAAGAAGGTCAAGCTGGTCGATTACAAAGTCCGCGTCCTCGGCGGCACGGATGGCACGGCCGCCAAAACCCGGGTGCTCATTGAATCCACCGACGGCAAGCGGGAATGGGGGACGGTCGGGGTGAGCGAGAACATCATTGAAGCCAGCCTGGCGGCGCTGGTGGATAGCATGGAGTATGCGCTGCTGCGCGACTAAACCGCTTTGTAACTGCCCAGGTGGTGACGGGAGCGCGGACGCCCTCGTCCGCGACTGCGGCTTTCTGGAGACGCGCACGAAGGTGTCCGCGCTCCCATCGCCCGCGTCAGCCGGCTTGAGCTGAGCAGTTACGCCGTTTTTATGTCCGAAATCTCAAAAGCTTATGAACCCCAGGCGGCCGAGGCGAAATGGTATCAATTCTGGCTGGATAAGCACTTTTTTTCCGCGAACCCGCAATCGGCCAAGCCCGCGTATTCCATCGTCATCCCGCCGCCCAATGTCACCGGCGTGCTCCACATGGGCCATGTCCTTAACAACACTATCCAGGACCTCCTCGCCCGGAAAGCCCGGATGGACGGCAAGGAAGTGCTCTGGCTCCCGGGCACCGACCATGCCGGTATCGCCACGCAGACGGTGGTCGAGAAGGCCCTCCGCAAACAGGGCCTTATCAAGCACCGGGACGACCTCGGCCGGGAGAAATTCCTGGAGCACGTTTGGGCGTGGAAGGAAAAGCACGGCGGCATCATCATCCAGCAACTGCAGAAACTGGGCTGCTCTTGCGACTGGCAGCGCCAGCGCTTCACGATGGACCCGGAGTATTCGCGTTGCGTGCAGAAAGTGTTCGTGGACCTCTACCGCAAGGGCCTTATTTACCGCGGCAAACGCATGGTGAACTGGGACCCCGGCGCCCGCACCGCCCTCTCCGACGAAGAAGTCGAGATGATCGAGGAAAAGGGCAGCCTCTCGTACATCAAATACCCCCTGCTCGATGAACAAGGCCGGCCCAAGGCCAACGAAGCCGTTGTCGTGGCTACGACCCGTCCTGAGACCATGCTCGGAGACGAAGCGGTGGCGGTGAATCCCTCCGACCCGCGTTTCACGCATCTGGTGGGCCGCCGTTGTCTGTTGCCTCTTCGGAATAAGCCCATTCCAATCATCGCCGACGACTTTGTCGATCCGAAGTTTGGCACCGGTTGCGTGAAGGTCACCCCCGCCCACGACCCCAACGATTATGAAATGGGCCTGCGCCACAAATTGCCGGTGACGGTGGTGATTGCGCCGGACGGCTCCATGACGGCGGAGGCGGGAGAGGATTTTGACGGGCTGGATCGGATGGAGGCGCGCCAGGCCGTGGTCGAAGAGCTAACCGAGCAGGGCCTGCTGTTGAAAACCGAGGACTACGTCCATAACGTGGGCTACAGCCAGCGCAGCCATGTCCCCATCGAGCCGTATTTGAGCGAGCAGTGGTTCCTCAGGTACCCGAGCATCGAGTGCTCGACCAAGGCGGTTGAGGGGGGCGAGATCACCTTTCACCCGGACCGCTGGACCAAGACCTACTCGCATTGGATGCACAATCTCAAGGACTGGTGCATCAGCCGCCAGCTTTGGTGGGGACACCGGATTCCGGTGTGGTATTCCGAAGGCTGGAAAAGATTGCGCCACGTGATGGTGGTCGCGAAGCTGCGCGGCGAGGAATTGGCCGGAGTGAACGTCAAGGAGTTGCGCCAGGCGGCGTTCGCCTTTGCGCGGGCTCAAGGCATCATCGGCCAGGATTTTCTCAACCTCGACACGCAGCAGTCCATTACGGTTCACAAGGCCAGTTTGGAACACGCCTTCTCGAACTTCGGCGTCGCGAATGTGAAACTGGTTCCGGCCCTCCCGGAACTGTTGCGCCATGCCGTGCGCGTTTCCGTTGAACCGCACGCGCCCGCCAGCGACGACGTCAAAGCGGTGGAAACGTACCTGGCCGCGCTGCAATTGGGCGACCAGTTCGTCCGGGTGAAGTTCCGTGTCAAGGTTTTTGCGCCGAATTTCCGCCTTGATGACCATCAAACCGTGCTACTCTGGAAGGTCAAACAAAACGAGCCTGACGGTAACAAGTCTCCGGAGGCCCACGCTCCGAAAAGCGAAACCTCACGGCCTGCATCAGGCTCGCGCATTACTCTCGCTGATCTGGTCTCGAATGTCAACGCCGACCCCGCTTTTACGCGCTGTCAAATCGAATCGCCGGGTGAAGGCTGGGAACAACACCCGGATGTTCTCGACACTTGGTTCAGTTCCTGGCTCTGGCCGTTTGCCACGATGGGCTGGCCTGAGTGCATTGAGACCCTCAAGAAGTTCTATCCCACCACCGACCTGGTCACCGGCCCGGACATTATTTTCTTTTGGGTGGCTCGGATGATCATGGCCGGGTACGAATTCATGGGAGATTTGCCGTTCCGAAATGTCTATTTCACCGGCATTATTCGCGACAAACTCGGCCGCAAGATGAGCAAGAGCCTGGGCAACTCTCCCGACCCGCTCGAACTCATCGCCAAGTACGGGGCCGACGCGCTCCGGTTCGGGACGATGCGTAGCGCACCTCTGGGCCAGGACGTGCTCTTTGATGAGAAGGACGTCGAACTCGGACGTAATTTCTGCAACAAGCTCTGGAATGCCTGCCGCTTCCGCCAGATGCAAGGCGGCCAGGTGCAGGGCGAAATCGAGCCGGGCCTGCTCACTGGCGATGACAGATGGATTCTGCTCAAGCTCGACCAGGCCATTCGCGAGATATCGTCCGCGTTCACGGAATACCGCTTCAATGAGGCCACGCACACCCTCTATCGCTTCTTTTGGAGCGAATATTGCGATTGGTACGTCGAGGCCAGCAAAGCCACCCTCTACGCCGGTGACATCGCCCGGAAAGCAAACACGCTGGCCGTCCTTGATTTCGTCCTTTCTCACACCCTGCGGCTGTTCCATCCCTTTTTGCCCTTCATTACCGAAGAGCTTTGGCACGGCATGGGCTACCATGAGGACATGCCGCCGAACCAGGGCGGGCAGACGATTATGTTCGCGCCCTGGCCCAAGCCTCTCGACGAAGATTTCCGCGAGTTCTACGGCCTCGACGACACCTGCCTCAGCGCCGTTGATGCCAAATACGACCTCGTCACCCAAGGCCGCAACTTGCGCCGCGAAGCGAACCTTCCGGCGAACAAGAAGGTCAAGTTCGTAATGAAGCCGGCCGGCGAGTTGACCTCCCATGACCAGGCGGTTTTCAGGCTCCTGCTCAATGCGGAGGCCTTGGAGGTCAACCCGAATTATACCCCGGCAAAGGGCACGCCGTCTGTCCATTCCGATCTGGGCGATTTATATCTGCCGCTCGAAGACTTGCGCGACCTCTCCGCCGAAAAGGCGCGGCTCCGGAAGGAACTGGACAAGGCGGAGGCGGAAGTTGCAAAAGCAGAGCAAAAGTTGAAGAGCCCCCAATTCGTTCAGAAGGCCCCAGCCCACGTCCTGGCCGAGCATCAGGCCCGCCTGGCCGAGTGGAAGGCGAAGCGCGACCGCCTCGCCGCGTCTCTAGCGGAAATTGGAGAGGTATGAAGACTGCGCTCTCTATCCTGGCTTGCCTTGCGCTGGCTTCGACGCCAAGATGCATTGCCCAGACAACGATCCTGCGAGAGGTGAATCAGCTCGAACATCAAGGCCGCTTCAGTCAGGCCGCAACCGTTCTGAGAGGCGCGATTACAAACGCCCCGCCGCTCGGACCCGACCGCCGGCAACTGGAATTTGAGCTGGCTCGCCTCCGCCGCATCCGGCTGGATTTTCCTCTCACGCGAGAGAGCCTCTACGCCGAGCTGAAGGCCCATGTCCGCCGTTTAACCCGCTCCGAATTCGAGACCTGGGTCGAGCAAGGCCGGTTTGACAGCCGCGAGATCGACGGCAAACGCTATTTCATGGTTGCCAGCGTCAGCAACCTCTTCTTCCGCTATCCGGAACTGAACTCGCGCCGCCTGCCTCCCAAGGACACTTCCGGCCGCCAAAACGCAATCTGGCAGACCTGCCGCGCGATTCACCAGGCCGCCCAGGAACAACAGACGCCCTTGGTGCTTCCCAAGACGTTTCGAGTCACCATGAATGTTACGGCGGCGCCTGGCGCCGCGCCGGATGGTGAGACGATTCGAGCCTGGCTCCCTGTCCCGCGGCATTATCCCTATCAGCGCGACTTCCGGCTCTTGAATACCTCCTCGCCGCTCAAGCACCTGGATGGCAAAGAAAGCCCGATCCGCAGCGTCTATCTCGAACAAACCGCCCATGCCGGTGAGCCGACACGTTTCACAATCTGTTACGAATACACCCGTTGGGGCGTCTCCTTCAACCTGAACCCCAGTTTTATCCATGCCGCCGACCCCAACGACCCCGCCCTCAAACCCTTCCTGGCCCAGGGGCCGCACGTGGTGTTCACGCCCGCGATTCGCGCCTTGTCAAAGGAGCTCGCCGACAAGCAGAGCAACCCCATGCTCAAGGCAAAGGCCTTCTACGACTGGATCGGCAGCCACATCAAATACAGTTACGCCATCGAGTATTCGACCATCCGCAACATCAGTGATTATTGCCTGACGCATCGATACGGCGATTGCGGCCAGGAGGCCCTTCTCTTCATCACCCTCTGCCGCCTCAACGGCATTCCCGCCCGCTGGCAGTCGGGTTGGAACACCTTTCCCGGCGGCAAGGACATCCACGATTGGACCGAAATCTACCTCGCCCCCTACGGCTGGGTCCCGGTGGACCCGTACATGAGTGTCTTCGCCGGGCAGTACGCCACCTCGCTGACTCCCCGCCAGCGGCATGAAGTGTGCGATTTTTACTTCGGCGGCATGGACCAATACCGCATTGCCGCCAACAGCGCCCACAACCAGACCTTGACTCCACCCAAAGAATCCATGCGCTCCGACAACGTCGATTTCCAGCGGGGCGAATTGGAGTGGGACAGCCATAACATCTACTTCGACAAGTATTCCTACGGCCTCACCATTCAGGAAGTCAACCCTGGCCCCGAACCCGGCCCGCAGTCAGGAGCAATCCAACCATGAGTAACACACTTGGAAGGCGCGAACTACAATTTGCCAAGACTGCGGCGGTCGATGCCGCTCGCGAAGTTGGGGTGGTGCTTCGACGGCACCTCCATGAACATAAACGGGCCAACCTTGTGACGCAGCATGACATTAAGCTGGAGTTGGATGTCCGCTCTCAAGCGCTCATCGAGAAGTGGCTTGCCGCAGTCCTGCCTGAGGCGGCCGTGCTTGGTGAAGAAGGCACCAAGGGCGATGTTTCTTCAGCCCTGCGCTGGGTGGTGGATCCGATTGATGGCACTGTCAACTTCGCTTACGGCATTCCGCACGCCGCCATCTCTATCGCCCTCCAGAAAGATGTCGGCAAGCGCGGCAAGGCCGCCTACGAAGACGGCTATCGGACCATCCTCGGCGTCGTCTATGACCCCTTCGCGGACGAAATGTGGACGGCAATGGCCGGCCAAGCCGCCCGGCTGAACGGAAAAGCCGTTCATGTCAGCAACCGGCGCAAGCTTGCGGAGGCGATTGTCTCCATCGGTTTCGCCAAGAGCCGGGAGAGCCTCGAAGCGACGCTTCCGTACTTCCTCAAGCTTGTCCACAGCGTGCGCAAGATCCGGATGATGGGTTCGGCCGCCCTGGCCTTGACCTACGTCGCCAGTGGACGGTTCGACGCCTACATCGAACGCGGCATCCGCTT
Organism: bacterium; assembly: GCA_021784555.1. Classification (GTDB taxonomy): domain Bacteria; phylum Verrucomicrobiota; class Verrucomicrobiia; order Limisphaerales; family UBA8199; genus JAJYHY01. The sequence continues at coordinate 38,306 of JAJYHY010000012.1, read as the reverse complement.
GTGGGACATCGCGGCGGGCGGCCTCATCGTGGAGTGCGCGGGCGGCACGTTTTGGCGTCAAGCCGTCTCCGCTGATTTTACCTACCGCATGGTCGTTTCCAATCCCTGGCTCCGGCGCAAGGTTCACGTCCCAGTCTGAGGGCGAAGAAACCTTGAGATCAATTCGGCGGGAGCGATGGGCTGTGGTTTGTAGCCCGCGCCTCGCGAATAATGAGAGTTATACTCGTCATGGCGTAACCGTAATTGCATCCGAAGGCTTGGCAAGCTCAATCGCTCCACTCGTTGCCGGTGGGGCGTATCCCGTCGCTACCCCCGCATCCCTGCTGAATAAACTCGGCACGTCCAGTTTCGAGAGAATCCGCTCGATGTGCTTATCGGCGGTGAGCCGGCCGGCTCCGAGAATCATCGCCAGACTCGCGATGCGTATGTTTGGATCGGCACGCGCCGGTCGTTGCCTATCCAGGGGTAATACTGCACGCTCCCGCGATTGGCCGAAATACCTCGCCTTGGATTTCATGCCGCGCAAGGGTCTCGAGCAGATGCGGCGTCGTGGCCTTCCGCACCAGGACCATAATGCAGCCCCCAAGGCCGGCTCCGGCCAATTGGGCGCCTTCCACTCCGGGAATCTCTTTGGCGATATCGACGATCCGGTCCAATTCCGGCAGGCTACAGCCATAAGCCCCTGGGACCTCGGCCAGCTCGGCCCCTTGCAATGCCGGGGCAATCCCTTCCGTTGCCGCCACCCCTGGAGTAGCGGGTGAAAAGCGCTGCCACCGGTTTCCACCAATCTGGCGCGATACCCGGTCTCCGTCATGCGAAACCGTCATCAACCGGCCCAGCCCCGCGGCATCGCCCTGTTTAAGGAGGTCGAGGCACTTGCGCGCCCGCGCCATCTCCGCCAAGCCGAAAAGAACGACACCCCTAACCGTGTAGCCGCCGGGCGGGGCGTCGTGGCTCAGGAACATCCGCTCCAACCGCTCCCGCTCCGCTTCAGCCGCCTGGCCAAAGGCGGCCTGGACCTGCGCGCGCGTGATCCGTTGAGGCAACTGCGAGAGCACCTGGGCGAAGTCAGGCATGGACATTCCAAGATTCTCGGGATTGATGTCGCGCAAATGTTCGATGCCCGGCGCCAGGTCCGGACGCAGCATCTTGAACCAAACCCGCCCGATGTGGTAGGCGGTCACTTTCGCGTTGAACGTATTCCGCGCGGCGCTCGATTTGCCCGCGTAAAGCCCGCAATTGCACGCTACCAGATCGTGTCCGCCAAAAAACGCCGCCGAATCTTCAATCTCAAACGGGTAGAATCCCACGCGCGTCACGCATCCTCGCCGGGCCAGCTTGATCGCCGCGTGATCCGCCGCTCCCCCTCGAGTTCCGACGAACCATTCGCCCTCCCCGCAAAGACTCACCAACCGTCGCGCGCTCACCGGAAGACGATTAAACGCCCGCACCGCTTCCGCCGTGGCCACGACCAGGGCGGAGGACGAACTCAGCCCCGCGCCCATCGGGATGTCTCCGCCCACGACCATGTCCAGGCCGCGGAGTTGGCGGTCGCGGAACTGCTCCTGCAACCGGAGGATGGCCGCCTTGACGTAGTTGGCCCAGTCACCGCGCGCGCCTTCGAGCAGGCGTTGGATGCGCGGGCCATCGATGACCCGCTGCCAGTCGTCCCAGTTCAGATTGGCGATCAACTCCGAAACCTGGAAGCTCTGCTCCAAAAACTGCGCCGGCTGGGTGTTCGCCAGCGAAACGGTGTCGTCGGAGCGCGGGGCGGCGACGAGGATGATCTCCCGGTTCACCGCCATAACGTTCACCGGGCCGCCCTGGTGGTCGATGTGCCGCCCCATCAGGTTGATGCGCCCGGGAGACCGGAAAATGGCGACCGGCCTCTGTCCCCCATGGCGGCTGGCAAACGCCCTCAAGACGCTCTGGATCTGCCGCCAGGGAACCTCTTCGCCGTAGCATTGGCGGAGCTGTCTTCGCATCGAGGCCGGCGGGTTCTCCAGCATGGCGGTCCACGCGTCTGCCGCAGCCAGGCCTTGCCCCGGCTCCTCGGCGACATCCAGGCGACTCGCGCCTTGCTTTTGCCGATAAACCTCCTCGATGGCGAGCAACTCCTGGGGGTTGTTGAACGCCATCAACTCCCGAGCGTCCTCAATCTCGCAGCCCAGCATCCGTACGCCGGCCTTGTCTCGCGCCAGAATCCCGAATACGTCGGTCAGGTATTCCTCCGGGCCGGGCCGGTCCGACTTGAGCCGGCTCAGCGCCTCATAAAGCACGGGGGCGCGGAACAGGTAAGTTGAAAGGTTCATCTGGCCACACCGCTCCAGGATTTTGCGAGCGGGAACCGTTTCCTTTCCCAGGCGCAGGATGCCTCGGCGCTGGTCTGGCGAAAACCGCTTCCGGAAATCCTCCCGGCTCAATTGGCCGTCGTCGCCGAAGCCGTCCCAGATTTCGTCCTCAAGTCTCCAGAACAACCTCTGGGTGCGGGAAGCCGTCAGGACGGATTGGACGGTCTCTCTTGAGAGAACCGGAAATCGCCGGAACCGTTCATTGAGAAGCGCCAGCGCCGCCAAACGCTGGCGCTCCGCCTCTTCCAGGACCCCCAGGACGCTTCCATGCCTCGACTTGAGGACAATCCCCGCGCTTGAATTCGGGGGCCGCTTCGCGGTGGCCAGGGTCACGTCGGCCTTGCAACGGCTGTGGAAGGCCAGCAAGCGCCGGATGGCGCCGGATTCGATGACCTTGTCTCCGGCCACCACCAGCACGTCCCCTTCAAACCGCGCCCGTTCCAAGATTTCGGCCCCCTTCCGCGCGGCGTCTCCCGTGCCCAGCGGTCTGTCCTGGAAAGCATAAGCCGTTCCAGGAAAGCGCCGGCTGGCGACATTCATGACACTCTCGGCCATCATGCCCACCACCACTATGTTCAGGGCCGAGCCGCAGAGATTGTAGGTCTCCAGCGCGCGGATAATGACGGGGACACCCAGGACTTCAAAGCAGACCTTGTGCCGGTCGCTGGAGCCCATGCGCGTTCCCTTGCCGCCCGCTAAAATGATGGTCGCAAATGGTCGGGAGGGCATTGGATGGGGGATGAGGGGGGGTGGATATTGGAGGAATGGAGGGATGGAGTGTTGGTGGGTTGGTGGGTTGGCTGTTGGTTCTTGGTTGTCGGCTGTTGGCTGTTGTCGGGGTAGGGACACCGGTTGCCAGGCGCCCTCCTCGCAGGTCCCGGCGGGCGGTTTTCCCGCACCGGGCTCTTCAAGTCAACTCGCTCTCGCAAGCGCCGCCGGGTGCGTGAAGGGCCACGGGAGCAGCCCTTGACGGAAACTGAGTTCCTGCTGGCAAGGCATCCTTTGTCCTGGCTTTTCCACGATGCGCGGTGACGGCGCCTGGAAGCGTTGCAGGAGGCGATTGAGAGCTCGCCATCCCAGGCTGTGGCGCGGGCATACACGAGGAAGCTGGCATGCATGTCCGGCCAAGATTCCTCCAGCCGCAGGTTCATTCCTGGGAGCGGATTTTTCATACGGCGATTCATATCATGTCGACGGCTTGCTTGCAGTGTAAATGTGAATGCGTGAAATGCGAATGAAGGTCTAACTCAAGTCTTGGCGGTAATCTCGGCCTTGGAAAGTCGTGGATGCGCCAATTCTTCGCGCACGAATCGGACCGAGCTGGCTTGAGAATCCCCCGCGGTTGGGGATGCTCTCGCGGCACCCGGCCACACAAGTCCGCCAGCCAGGGGCGCGACAATAAAATGCGCGGCCGCGTATTTTACTGTCGCGGCAAGGAGGGATTCTCGGATTCCAGGCATTCGCAATTTCATCGCGAGCATGGCCCTCAGACATCCAGCCAGGAAAACTACGCCGCAATGCCCGAGAACCTCTGCATAAAGGGACAGTTCCACTTTACATTTTGGCGATAATCTTGGTCTTGGAAGGTCACAATTGCCCCCATTCTTCGCCTTGGCATTGGACCGCCCTGCCTTGGCGGTCGCTCTGGCCGGGACTGTACCCGCCGCTGGGCGCGACAATAAATCACGCGGCCGCGTATTTTATTGTCGCGGCCAAGAGCACGGTCAAACTCCGGGCATTGGCAATTTTCCGCCAAGCATGGCCCCTCGACCGTCCATTCCTTCAATTCAAAAGCCGGAAGAACTACGCAGGGATGGGTGTGGAAGCTCCGCTTGAAGTGACAATCTCACACCAAAATCATCGCCAAAATGTCAGTTCCACCGAAAGATTATTGCCGAAATGTCAGATCTAATACGTTCAGATCGTGAAGGAGAGTCCGATTAAAACCGTCGGGCTCAATGCAGGCTTCCTCGGGCGAGACGCCCTCGAGACTCGCAGGCGGGACACCCGCGCGACGTTGTGTGCCCGACACATCGAATCGGGCCGCTTGAATGAAGAACAAGTGAAATCCCGGTTTGTGGGACAAGCGCTAGTTCGGTTGAAACGTTGGGAAGGCCATCTCCTCAACGTAGGCATCCTGGAATCTTGCATCTTCGTGCAGGGACACGTGGCGGGTTTTGGCGGCGAGGTCGGGGTAGGCGCCATTGTGAGCGGACAGGCTGAACAGGGCGAGTTTCGCGCCGAGCAGGGCGGTGTTCCCGGCGGGCTGGATGGTTTCCAGCGGACAATGCAAGAGGCCAATTCTCCGGGCGCTGGCGTAGTTGATGTAGTTCCCGAAGGCGCCGGCCAAATGGATGCGGGCCAGGTCATCGCGGGAGGCGCCCCACTGTTCAAGCAGCAGGCGAAGGCCGGCGGCAATCGCTCCCTTGGCCAACTGAAGCTCGCGCACGTCGCGCTGGGTCAGGGTGACCGGCGGGCAAAGCTGGACAGCGGTTCGTCCGAGGAGCCGGCCGGAGCTATGGAGCCAGCCCAGATCCAGCGCGGCGGCGACCGCATCGACCAATCCGCTGCCGCACACGCCGCGTGGGACACCATCGCCTAACACGTGGCAAGCCAACTTGCCACCCTCCACCCGCACGCCGGCTATGGCGCCGGTGGCCGCGCGCATGCCCATTGAAATTCGCGCCCCCTCGAAGGCAGGCCCGGCGGCGGTTGAGGCGCAGAGCATGCCGGTGCGGTTGCCGAGAAGGATCTCGCCGTTAGTGCCGAGGTCGATGAGCGCGGTCAGCGATTCCGCCTCGTGCAACCGGGTGGCCAGCACTCCCGCCAGGATATCACTGCCCACAAAGCCGCCCAGGCAGGGAAGAAACCGGACGACCGGCTCGCCGGGCAGGCTCCAACCCAATTCACCGGGCGCGAAGACCTGCAATCCGGGCGATTCCGGCTCAAAGGGGACATGAGAGAGAGGGGCCAGATCGATGCCGCTGAAGAGGTGATGCATGACGGTGTTGCCCACCAGGACGACCGTCTTGAGCGGCGCATCGGGGTGCAACGCGGCGTCGAGCAATCCCTGTATCATTTGCCCAAGCTGGCTCCGGATGAGCGCGGTCAAGATGCGCCGGCCCTCATCGGCCAGGGCAAACTCGACCCGGCTCATGATGTCGGCGCCGTGCCTGGCCTGGGCGTTGAGCGCGGCGCGGACGGCGAGGACGCGCCCGCCTGCCAGGTCCACCAATTGCGCCACCAGCGTAGTCGTGCCGACATCAACGGCCACACCCAGGCCGGTCTGCGGCTCAAACATGAAGGTGGAATCATCCGTAAGGATTGGCGCCTCCCACTGCGCCAGTTCGATCCGGAGATGGCCGCCGGCCCGGGCGCGGCAGGCCAGGCGCCAGCCTTGGGTCAACTCGCGCGGACTGAGCTTGAGCCGGTCGTCCTCGGTTATCGGCAAGGCGCCATCAAGCACCTTGATCTTGCAGCCCCGGCAACGGCCCCGTCCGCCGCAGGGGAACTCGACGCCGTGGGCAAAAAGGACATCTTGGAGCGCGGCGCCTCGCTCAGCATGAGCCACCTCGCCGAGGGGCAGTAGCTCAATGGTGACGCGGTTCTCGTTCACATTCATCGGGCAAGACAACGAAATGGGTGGCCGGCGCTGTTGAAGCTGTTCCTACAGTCTGCGCGCCCTACCCGGGTGTCAAATATGCGGGATAGGAGCGCGGACGCCCTCGTCCGCGTCTCCAGGGGGCCACGGTTCCGGACGAGGGCGTCCGCGCTCCCGTCACCACCTGCGCTGTTACAGCTTTTCATAGGATTCGAGCCGGTTGCGGCGGCGCGCCATTTCGCTCGCGTAATGTAGGCCAAGGGTGGCGGCATGCTCCGTGGCCCATTGAGTCAAGCGCGTTTCTCCCGCGGGCGGGGAATGGGTGCGGAGCAGATTCTGCATCAGGCCGTCGATCTCCTCTCGCGTGAGGAATACGTCCCCCGTCAGCTTGCCGATGATCGAGGCGATGGAGACTCCCACGGCCGGCGAAATCGAGACGATGGGCCGGGGTTTTCCGATGATGCGCCCGATTTCGCAGACCAGATCGCGGTAGGTGAAGGTCTCCGGCCCCACGGCGTCGATGGTCGTATTGGCCTGGGCGCGTCCCTGCTCGACGGCCAGTTTGGCCAGGTCATCGACGAAGATGGGCTGGAGTTGGTATTGGCCGTCCCCGAAGACTCCGAAGACGGGGAAATGGCGGAGGCACCAGGCGATATTGTTGACGAGAATGTCCTCCTGGCCGAACAGGACGGCGGGCCGCAGAATCGCGTAAGACAGGCCGGACTCCTTCAAAGCCCGTTCCAGCCGGGCCTTGCCCCGGAAATACTCCAGAGGGGAGTCCTCGGATGGATTGGTGATGCTGATATGGACCACCCGCCGGACACCCGCCGTCTTGCAACCCTCAAACAACTTCAGCGTGTTCTCGACCGCCGCCGCTTGGGAACACTCATCCGTGGTGAACCGCACCCAGTAGGTGTTGTAGAACACCGCCGCCCCGCGCAATGATTCGGCCAGCTTCTCCGGATGTCCAAAATCCAGCGCGTGCGCTTCCACCTTGCCCTCGAGCGAGTTGGCCCGGTTCGGGGAATTGGTCAAAGTCCGGACCCGCTGTCCCATGCCCAAGAGCCGCTGGGCGATATACTTGCCCGAAAAGCCGAAAGCCCCGGTCACCACGTGGAGATCGGGCTGCCTTGCTTCACTTTCGGTTGGTTGAGTTGCCATGGGAGAACAACCACTTTCATTTTGCCACGAACCGCTTGTAACTCCAATGATAATGTCACGAATGGATTTGTTACGGAGGCGGCCTCGTTTTAGTTTCCGCTCATGAACGTCACGCTTAGCAAAGAGCTGGAGATCGTCGTTGAGAGACAAATTCAGCGCGGGCTTTACCCGAAATTATTATCGGTGCTATTTTACATTGCCTGACATGGAACCGGACGCGGCGATGGTATTGGCCGACGAGTTTCTTGAAACCGTCGAACAAACATTGCCTTACGTGGTCAAGAACTCGCTAGCTGGCCCGCCGCAGAGGGTGCGAAAATCTCGTGCGAAGATTTCCTGCTTTCCTCGCATCAGCCGTCCACATAGGCTCGGTCGTTGTCAGAACAATGAGGCGCAAGCGAATTATTCGCCCTGGTGGCACGAGGGGCAGCGTGTTTAAGCAAGTTGCCCACGCGCGGCTTGAGGATGCCGCGGTACTGCTGGATCACCAGCGGCATGCGGGCGCGCTCTACCTCGCCGGATACGCGGTTGAGTGCCTGCTGAAGTGGGCTGTCACGCAAAAGCGCGAATGGGTTTATTTGCCGGCCGAACTCGAAGTTCATGACTTGAACGAGTTGCTCGGGCAAGCAGGACTGAGGGTGCCGTTGCGGCAGAGGAGATGTCCAGAGAGAGTGTTCCTCGGCCTGGCTGAAAGCTGGGCACCTGAACTGCGCTACCTGGCGAAGCCGCCGGCGGCGGACCGAGCCATGCGCCTTTACGAACAGATCGTCGAGGTGTATGATTGGATCGCTGAGCAAACGGTATGAGCACAACCGCCCGCATTAACAGAATCGTTCGGCGCGCTATCCCGGAGGGTGAGCCCATCCGGATCTTCTGGAGGTCCAGCGGCGTCTCCAATTCCCGAACACTTCGGGTGGTGACTCCCGCCTGGAAGACCGTCCCACGCGCGGAGCGAATATCGAGGCTGCAGCAGGCGATTGATTTAAGTCTCAGTGCCCACGAGCGAGCACGCGTCTTTCGCATCAGCGTTCTTACCCCCGCCGAGTTCAAGCGCCTCGCCCAACTGGTGCCGCAACGCCATCTCTTCGGGACCGGTGGCCACAACGGCCGCCCCTCGGTTTAGTCCCAAGTCACAAACCGCCTGCCCGCTGCTCGGAGGCCGATCTAACGCGGGCGAGGCACTCCGGCTCACACTCCGATTGGTCCTTGCATTCGCCTCGACCTGTGTTGGCGCCGGCCAGGCTTGGGGTAGCGGGTGGGCTTTGAGGCGGGTTGCGATGAGGCCGGGGATTTTTGTCCATCGGCCGTGCGCTTGAGTTCGCGGACCTGGTCTCGCAGAAGGGCCGCCTTCTCAAATTCGAGGTTGTTGGCCGCCCCGATCATCTCCTCTTCCAATTCGCGGATGGTCTGCTGGAGATCGACGTCCACGCCGGTCTCGCGCAGCATGGCGGTGGCTTGGGTGGTTGCGGCGCGATAGGCGGAGAGGCTTTCCTCAACGGCGCGAGTGACGCTGCGCGGGGTGATGTTGTGTTCTTGATTGTAGGCGAGCTGTTTTTTGCGGCGATAATCGGAGACAGCCTGGAATTCCTTGATGCTGCGGGTCATGACATCGGCGTAGAGGATGACCTTGCCCTTGAGATGGCGGGCGGCGCGCCCGGCGGTCTGGATCAAGCTGGTCGCGCTCCGCAAATAGCCTTCCTTATCCGCATCGAGGATTGCCACCAGGGAGACCTCCGGCAGGTCCAAGCCCTCGCGCAGCAGGTTGATGCCGACCAGCACGTCGAACTCGCCCTTGCGCAAGGCCCGCAGGATTTCGACTCGTTCAATGGCGTCGATTTCACTGTGGAGATATTGCACCTGGATGCCGATCTCCCGGAGGTAATCGGTCAGCTCCTCGGCGGTGCGCTTGGTCAGGGTAGTGACCAGGACGCGTTCCTTGGCATCGGCGCGGGCGCGGCATTCGTTGATGAGGTCGTCTATCTGCCCCGTCAGGGGCTTGACGACCACTTCAGGGTCCACAAGGCCCGTCGGACGGACGATCTGCTCCGTAATCCGGCCCTTTGACCACTCTAGCTCCCTCGGGCCGGGGGTGGCGCTGACGTAAATCGTCTGGTTCTGCAGGGACTGGAATTCCTCAAAGTTCAGCGGGCGGTTGTCCAAGGCGCTCGGCAGCCGGAAGCCGTATTCAACGAGCACGGTTTTGCGCGAGCGGTCGCCCTCATACATCCCGCCAATCTGGGGGACAGTCGCGTGGGACTCATCGATGACCAGGAGGTAATCCTTGGGGAAAAAGTCGAACAGGGTGCAGGGCCTCGAGCCGGGGGCGCGTCCGGCCAGGTGCCGGGAATAGTTTTCGATGCCGGAGCAGAAACCCATCTCCTCCATCATTTCCAGGTCGTATTCGGTGCGCATCTTGATGCGCTGGGCCTCAATGAGCTTGCCCTCCTTCTCAAACGTCGCGATGCGCTCGCTCAGTTCCTGGCGAATCCCCAAAAGGGCCGGACGCAGCTTCTCGGAAGGCGTGACGAATTGCTTGCCGGGGTAAATCGTGACCGCCTCGGGCGCGTCCAGTTTGTGCCCGGTGAGCGGCTCGAACCGGGTGAGCCGGTCAATCTGGTCGCCGAAGAACTCGACTCTCAGAGCGTCCTCTCGCCCAGCGGGGCAGAGTTCGACCGTGTCACCTCGAACGCGGAATTGGCCGCGCTCAATCTCCACGTCGTTCCTGGAATACTGCAGTTCAACCAGCCGCCTCAGAAAATGGTCCCGGCCCATTTCCATTCCTGCCCGGATGGGGATGACACTCGCCTCATAATCCTCTTTGCTGCCAATCCCGTAAATGCAGGAGACGCTGGCGACGACAACCACGTCCTTGCGGGAGAAGAGCGAGCTCATCGTGGAGAGCCGGAGCCGTTCGATCTCATCGTTGATGCTCGAATCCTTTTCGATGTAGGTGTCGGTGCGGGGGATGTAGGCCTCCGGCTGGTAGTAATCGAAATAGCTCACGAAATACTCCACCGCGTTGTTGGGGAAGAAGGCCTTGAACTCGGCGTAAAGCTGCGCGGCCAGCGTTTTATTGTGCGAGATGACCAGCGTCGGCTTGTCGATATTCCGGATGACATTGGCGACGGTAAAGGTCTTGCCGGAGCCGGTGACCCCGAGCAGGACCTGGTGTTTGGCCCCGGAGAGAATCCCTTCGGTTAGCTTGGCGATGGCCTGGGGCTGATCCCCCGCCGGCGCGTAAGACGAAACAATCTCGAACAACTCACGCATCTTGTGGAATCTGTTTCAATGCCGGAAACAAGTCCTCGGGCCTGAGACCGGTGATTTCCATATAAAGGGCGTCAGCGCAAAGATCAATACCGTCCGGCCAGACAATGGCACGGCCACCTTCCTCGATCTGAACCGCGGCAAAATGGTCCCGGTCTTCCCATGCCCTGAAAACCCCTTTGCCCGCCTCCGCCGACAAATCCACTTCGCCTTCCACGCCGTCGTTCAAGGAGCTCGTCAACCTGGGCGCGCGTAATGTGCCCCTTCCGATACGCTTGAATAATGAGCGCTTCAAGTGTTTGGCGTCCCAGTTGGTCTGGATGCGCCCCAAGGGCCTTGACCAGTGTGTCCGGAACCGAGGTTTCGACTGTGGCAGCCATGGTTGAATACTACCACGAGGCCCGGGTCGGTGTCGATTCGGAACAGGCCGCCGTTTTTCCAGCCGGGAAGGAGACCTAATGGGCTTCAACTGTGGAGCGTGCCGCAGCATGCCAAAAGAGGTTCTGCGGCTGCCGCTGAGCTTCCTCAGGGGGTGAAGAGGCGCGTGCGTCCTGTGTAATGAGCAACCGCCTTCATCGGGTCATCGAAACTCCCCAGGCCAACCTTGGCGCCTGGCATGAAGCGGCCTCTTGGCGCTTTCACCTCCCGCTATAATCGGCGGTACTGACGATTTGGCCGTCTTTTCAGTGCGCGGTACAGCGCGCTGGTCGTGGAGGGCAGTACCAATGGATAGCTCAAGAAGGCTGGGGATCACGGCTGCTCGAGCAGATACCGTCTCGGTCCGAGGCATCATTTGGGCAGGGTGTGTTGAATATATGAAAACCTCAGTAACCGACACCTGCCCGGGCCCGCCTCAGACGGCCAGTACACCGTGGAGGTCCTGCGCCCTGATAGATAACCGGGACCGAGCCGAACAAAACCCCTTGCCGTCATCACACCCTTGCTCTAACATGCCGACATTCGGAAATGAGGCCACCGGCAACAGGATACGCCTCTGGCCGCGACGAGCGCCGCCAACTGCGTGAGGCTATAAGGCGACAAAAGGAACTGGAGCGCCGGGCCAAAGAAGCGGCCAAACTCTCAACCCTTGAGCACGCCCAACTCGAGTTCGACGCCTTCAACGGCCGCGTGGACGCCATCCTCTCCCGCACCAAACACGACAACTATGGCTCGCTGGCGCAGGAGATTAAGGATGCCTTCAGCCTCGTCAACCTGAACGGCCTGGCCTTCCGGGATGCGCGCATCCTTCCCGCCTGCCTCGATGCCCGCCTGGGGGAGATCAAATGGGCCACGGTCGTCCAGGAATTGCGCCGTCAAGAGCATGAGGAACAGCAGTGCATCCGCGAACAGATGCGCGAGGAGGAAAAAGTACGCCGCGAGTGCGAGCGGGCAGCCCGCGAGGCCGCCGAGCAGCAGGAGACCCTTCGCAAGGCCATGGAGCAAGCCCGGGAGCAGGTCGCCCAAGCGACGGCCGAGCAAAAAGCTAGATACGAACTCCAACTCGATGAACTCGCCGCCAAGCTCAAGGAGGCCGAGGAGAAGGGGCAGCGCGCCATCTCCTTGGCCCAACAGACCAAGAAGGGCAAGGTCTATATCATCTCTAACATTGGGTCCTTCGGCGAACACGTTTATAAGATCGGCCTCACCCGAAGGCTCAACCCGCAGGACCGCATCGACGAGTTGGGTGATTCCAGCGTGCCGTTTGAGTTCGACGTCCACGCCTTCATCGAGAGCGAGGGCGCTCCTCGGCTTGAAAGCCAGCTTCACCGGCACTTCGTCCTTAACCAAGTCAACAAAGTCAACCACCGCAAGGAGTTCTTCCGCGCTGACCTGGCGCATATCCGGCGCGAGATCGAGAAGCTGGGATTTGCCGCCAAGTGCAAGTGGACCATGACGGCCGCCGCGACCCAGTACCGCGAGACCCAGGCGCTTGAGGCGAAAATGAAGGACAACCCCGAGCTCCGCGAAGCCTGGATGAAGCGCCAGCTCCAGCTTGAACTCCTGCGAGACCCGCCGCCCGCCTCCACAGCCCAGGACCACACCCCGGAACCCGAACTCGCCGGGCCCAGCCCGGACGAATGCGAACCGGCGCAGGCGTAGTCTCGGCGCTCGGTCTCTGCGTGGCATCAGTGGCCTTGCGCTCGCCCCGAAAATTGATTCTGACTCCGGTGTTGCAATGCCCTTGCGGGCACCGCATCTCCACCCCGTTGCGCCGCCAGGTCCGCATCTCGCAGACCTTGTGCCTTCGACCCGGATTTGCTCTCTAACCCCATCGGGGTGGCCTGCTATAGATTCACGCCGGGGCCGGCCTTATTCTTGCGCCCCCTGGACTTCGGAGGTCTTGCGCACCTCGGATAGAGGGCTGAGAGCACCGGGCTTCTCGCGCGCGGTGGGTTGGGGGGCGAGAAGCTCCACTCGGGACTTGGCGGTCTTAGTCTCCGGTTCAAGCAGTTGGCGTTGGGCGTCGAGGAGATCGAGTTGCCGGATGGTCTCGGCCTCATTGTGTCCATGCTTTTGCAAGTACCCCCGAATCACCCGGCAGTAGGCGGTGGTCAGCGGTTCGAGCTTGTGGGCGACACGGCTTCTTAACATCTCGAGCTGCACGAGTTTGCTTTTGAGGGCATCGTCGCGAAGGGGACCGCTCCACTGGCCGATGATGGCCTGGAGCGGGACGCGCGCATGGAGCGGGAGGTCGTTGGTGGCGGTGCGGATTTGCACCGGCCAGCGGATGGCCTCGTCGAGTTTCTGAAGGCTCTCGCGCGCGGGCCAGGTCTGGCTGAGGTCGCGGCTGGTGAAACAAGTCGAGCGCAAGGCCCACCATTTCTCGACGTCGAGCATGCCTTTGAAGTGGGAGTGGAAGCCGCGCAGAAACGCGAACTGCCAGTTATAGTATCTTGGCAAGTTGGCCAGCATGGCACGAAAGCAGGCGCCGCCGTCTTTGAATTGGAACAGGTCATCGACAAACAATTGGGCGCTCTTGCGGTAGCGTTCGTCGTTCTGGCCGGAGAGCTCGGCTGGGGTGGGCCAGCTCAACTGTTCGAAGCTCAGCGGTTGGTTGGTGGACAGTTCCTTGTAGGCCTTTGCCAGAGGGTTCTGGCGCACCCTATCCACGAAGGTTCGGGTGAAGCTCACGCCGTTGATTTGCTGGCTTGGAGGCGAAAGGATGATCTGGACCTCGTCGGAGGCAAGCAGTTGCTCCGAAAGCCCGGTTGAAAGCCAAAGCGGGACCTCGGCCGAGTGCAGTCCGGCGTCGCGGTTGGCCATCTCCAGGAGCAAGACCTGGGTAATGGCGCGCACGTAGCGTTTCTGCCCGGTGATGTCAGGAAGATCGACGCGATATTGCCATCCATCCCTGAAATGGGCGGAGGTGATGGTGATGGTTTCGTTGGCGGTGGCGGCGGGATGGACAATGAGGTAAATCTTGCCAACCCACTGGCTGGGGGCATCGAGCCGGTTTAGAAGCTTCCGTTTAATGCGCTCAGCCGAGATGGCCACAAACTGCTCCTCCAGGCACACAAGACCGGGCTGCGCTCCCCACTCCAGGGCCGTGGCACTGGGGCCCGCCGTTGAAGTCGAGCGAACCACAAACTGGCCGGAGGCGCTCACGTAGGCGAGCGGCCCGGGCGGTTGGAACGGAAGCGAGGCGCCGCCGGCGAAGCTGAAGCCGCACAGCAAGCACAGGCCAGCGAAATTGTTCCAGGAGCCGCCTGAAACCATGCGGTTCCTAGGGTTTTGCGGCGGGCGCCGGTTTCGCCGCGGTCGAAGCGCTTGTCGTGGCGGAACTACCCTCGCCGCCGCTACTCTTGGCCGCCCCGCCGGCGGGTGCCGTCGCGGAATCCTTCTTGGCGGCTTCCTTGTATTTCTCGCTCCGGTAATCGGTGATATAGAAGCCGCTGCCCTTGAAAATCAACCCCGCTCCGCCGCTGATGGCGCGTTTGACCTTGCCTTTGCCCCAGGGTGTCTGCCGGCAAAGCTCCTGGGGGCAAACGCTCAAAGGCTTGGCCGAAATCGATTGAAACTTGTCAAATGTGTGTCCGCACTTCTCGCAGACGTATTCATACGTTGGCATAGCCAGTATGTCTAATAACCACAATAGCGCCCGCCGTCAAGCATGCGCAAGGCCTGGGCGTCAGTTCCGTGAGTTGAGTCTTCACGGCTGGCGGATGCGGAAGAACTCTTGTGGGTTGGTGGGCGAGATCAGGAACTGATAGGGCAAACCCTGGGCAACGAAGTTGGTGTAGTCGATCCAGTTGGTTGTCCCGAGATCGTCGTTCATTTGAATGGCGTTGGTTCCGCTAAGAGTCGGGAAGCTGAAGGTGAAATTGGGGCCGGACAACTCCGGCACGACAGTGTAGCCAACCCCGTTCGTGCTCGTGTGAATCGTGTAGCTCGGACCATTGGCCAAGGGGAAGCTGAAGCTGACGTCCGTCGCGGCGGATGGCTTGGCCCCGCTGCCGCCGATGGCCACCAACAACACGCCGTTGCTGAGGTAATTCACCGAAATCCCTGGCGGCAGACTGGCGCTGGTGAAGGTACCTGTGAGGCGGGCGCAGGACAGAATGAGAAACCGGCTGCCCAAAGCCGGCACAAAATGATTGGCGAGCTCCACGTTCAATGGCCCGCCCAACGAGGCGTTGGCACTGGTGACGAGTTGGCCGGACTCGCCGGCCTCGGCCCCGCCCAGCTTGATCGTCAGCGCGCCAGTGCCCTGCACATAGGGGTTGCCGGCCAGCGACAGCGTCCCGCTGTCCACCTCGATCGAACCGTTCTGATTGTTGAAGGAGATGGCAATCGTCGAGACATTCGTCCCGCCGCTCTTGCCGAGGGTCCCAAAATTGTCGAAATACTGCGGTGGAGCGACGCTGCCTGAAAGACCCGCGTCCGATTCCAGATCATAGGTGCCGGAGGAGAGGTTCTCGAAGTGCGCATACTGCGCGAGACTCAAGCCCCCGTTGCCGACGTGTCGGACCAAGCCCGTGTTGTTGAAGCTCGACCCTTTTTCCAGCCTCACGCCGGCCGCCCCGGAGATGGTCATGGTGTTGGCATTGGTCAGGGTCCCCGAGAGGATGCCGCCGCTCCATTGAAACAAACCGGCGGCGCAATTCAGCGTTAGGCTGGGCGAGGCAGTGAGAGTGCCGCTGCTCAACGCGACCTCTCCGGCGCCGCTCCCCTCAATCACCCCGGCCCACGTTGGCGCTGCGCCTCCCGTCAGATCCAGCGTGGCGCCACTGCCCACGGTGAATAACCCATTGGAACTGCTCCCGCTGTTGGCCAGGGTCAGAGTGCCGGTTTCCACGTCCACCACGCCGCCCAAGTTGTCGAACAGGACCTTGGACACCACCGAATTGCTCGTCCCGCCGCTCTTGCGGAACGTCCCGAAATTGTCGAAATGCTGCGGCGGAGCCTCGCTGGTGAAGAAACCCGCGTCCGATTCCAGATCGTAGGCGCCGGAGGAGAGGTTCTCGAAATGAGCATACTGCCCGAGATTCAAACCCCCGTTGCCGAGGTGTCGCACCAAGCCCGCGTTGCTGAAGGTCGACGCTTTAAGCAGCCTCACGCTGACCGCCCCGGAGATGGTCACCACGTTGGCATTGGTGACGGTCCCCGAGAAGGCGCCTCCGTTCCATTGGATCAAACCGGTGGCGCAATTCAGCGTCAGGCTGGGCGAGGCAGTGAGAGTGCCACTGCTCAACGCAACCTCCCCCGCGCCGCTCCCTTCAATCACCCCGGCCCAGGTTGGCGTTGCGCCTCCCGTCAGATCCAACACGGCGCCACTGGCCACGGTGAACACCCCATTGGAACTGCTCCCGTAGGCCAGGGTCAGAGTGCCGGTTTCCACGTCCACCACGCCGCCCAAGTTGTTGAACCAGATTGGCGACACCACCGAACTGCCCGCCCCGTCGCTCTTGCGGAAGGTCCCAAAATTGTCGAAATACTCCGGCGGAGGGTAGCCGCTGGAAAAACCCGCGTCCGATTCGAGATCGTAAGTCCCTGAGGCAAGGTTCTCAAACCGCGCCCCCTGTCCCATGTTCAAGGATCCGCTGCCAGTCAGCAGGACCAAACCCAAGTTATCAAAAGTCGAACCCCGGTCCAATGTCGCGGCGTTGGTGCCGACGAGTTCCGTCACGCTACCCAAGGGATTGGTGACACTGCCGGAGAAGGTGCAGCCGTCGCAGAGGTTTGTTGTCTGCGCCCGCGCCGAATCCAGCCACAGCACGCCGGCAACAACCGCACCGATCGTGCGCGCGGGCCGTATTAACAATCCCGTTTCGCCATCCCTCCGCGGTTTGCCGACCCGCGGACAAACGAGCGTTTGCGGCAGCGATGCTCTCGCCTCCGCGTCCAGAGGCGGCTCTTTTAGTTGCATTGAGTTCACTCTGCAGGTTCTCCCATGCATAAACTTGGCAATGGCTTAAACATCAATATGCCTTACCGGCATGTTTCTTCAAGCTAAAAGTCCCGCCTGCCGGCCGCCCCTCCCCTCCTTCAGCATGTCAGCGTCCCGGCTTTTTCAGCTACTTCTTCCCTGTTCCCCGCCCAGCCGCGCCCATGTTCTTGGATGAAGTCGCTTAGTAGCGCCGGCTGAAATCCCGGCGCCCGCCCGAACGGCGCCCACCGTTGCCCGCTTCCGGCCGAGGTCGCGCCTCATTGACCGTAATACTGCGGCTACCCAACACGGACCCATTGAGCGCGTCGATTGCCTTCTGCGCCTCTTCCGGCGTTGACATCGTCACGAAGGCGAATCCCCGAGACCTGCCGCTGGCGCGGTCCGTCATCAGATTCGCTTCGGTCACTGTGCCATGGGCAGCGAAGGCGTCTTGCAGATCATTTTCCGTGGTTTCGAAGGAAAGGTTTCCGACGAATAACTTTGTGTTCATATGAGCTTTGAATGTCCCTAGCTAAATCCTGTTATCTCCATACTGTTCCCGGTATTCGGGTTTCAAATCATCACTGAACAAAGTTCACCTGAGGATTCACCATGTCTTGGAAGCGACAAGTTATCTATTAGACTGTGTCTAATATGCTCTCGCTGGCTGAAAATGTCAAGGTTTCGGTGGCTCCTTGGCTGCTGGGTGCGTTTAGCGCATCGCCGTCAGGCGCTGTGGACGAGTGAGGTCAGGCTCTCGCGCAACCGCTGGCGGGCGCGGTAAATGCGCGTTTCGACCGCCTTCACGGAGCAATGGAGAATCTGAGCGATTTCGGCTTGAGGCAGTTCCTGGTAGGTCGCCAGAATGAGCGGTTGGCGGATTTCTTCGGGAAGCTCCGCCACGGCCCGGCGCACGGCCTCCGCCCGTTCTTCGGCCTCCAGGCTCTGGTCTGGGCTCAACTCCGCACCGCAACCAGTGTTTTTCAAGCTGGCTTCAACCTGACCCGTCTCGGCATCCAGGGAAACCTGGGGATGACGCGAGCGCCAACGGTAGCGGTCCCGGACCAGATTGCTGGCGATGGCGTAGAGCCAGGTGGTGAACTTTTGTTTAGGGTCAAACCTGGCGCGGTTTTGGTACACCTTTACAAAGCTTTCCTGCGCCAGGTCCGCGGCGTCGGATTCGTCCTGAAGCGAGCGAACCAAGTAATGAAAGAGCTTCTGAGCGTGGCGCTCCATCAGGGCATTGAGGGCGGCGTCATGGCCGCCCGCCAGTTCTGTCATGTCTCGGGCATCCTGTTCATCGGAATGGGGTTCGATCATGGGCGCGGGGGCGCTGTCAGTGAGCATCGTGGCCCATGGAGGGCTGGCGCATGCCGGGGCGCTGCTCCATGGGCTGGGCATTGAAGAAGGTCTGCTTTTCCACCCACGCCAGGTATCGACGGCCTTCGGTCGGGGGCATCGTACGGCTGACGGCCAGGAAGTGTTTGAGCATCTCGGCCTCGCATTGCGCCCGCGTCTTTGCCCGTTCGAGCAGGAGTTCTTGGATTTGCGGGGTCATGTTGGTAACGCTGCCCAGCAGCTTCTCCAGTCTCTGGTTCTGCTCCTGGATCAGGCGGCAACGTGCCTCGCATTGGGGCAGGTATGCCTCGTGCAACTTGGAGATGCGGGCAAACTCCGCGGCGCTCAGGTGAAACTCCGTTTTCAGCCAGGCCAGCTCCGGCCGCGGGTCGCTCAACATGCGCCGGCACGAGGCCGTGGTTGCGTAGTAGATGCCGGCAAACGCCGCGCCGGCGATCGCCAAACCCAGCAGCAAAATGAACCTGCCCCTTCTCATGGCTGCGTGGCACCGTAATACGGATCCACCGCCTGAAGATAGCGCGCACCCAGGCTGGCTTCCACGCGGCTGGTTCGAATCTGCGCCGTCACCGACCCCGCCGCCACTCCAACAACCATCAGAGCGGTCACATAGGCCAGGGCCATCCTGGGGCGAGGCAGGCCCGAGTCGAGCCAGCGTTGTATCGGACCCCACAGCGCCGGTGCGCGCCGTGTCTCCGCCCGCTGCAGGCGGCGCCAGACCTGTTCCTGGAAGCGGGGAGGCAGCGGGGCATCGACAGTCCATTGGCGCAAGACCTTGTCCAAAGGCTCCTCTTGCTCAGGTTTGGGATTGAGTTTCATACGCAACAATTTGGAACTATACCACTTGGAGCGGACGCCAACAATCGATGGGGCGGCGTGGGGTCAGTCCTCACTTCTTCCGCGGTAGTGGGAGGCGAATTGGCGGAAAAAAGTACAGGGCTGGCCCCGACGCCGAGCCCAGCTCACTTGAGAGGTGCGATCATAAATGGGGCGCGCCGCTCAATGAGCTGCTGGCGCAGACGGGGCGAGGCGGTAATTCCGTCGGGACCGGTGGGGTGGTAGCCCGCCGAGGTGACTTCTGCCACGGAAGCGGTGGAGGTGGTGGTCTTCGGTTTGGCCAGCATCTGGCGC
This sequence comes from bacterium, assembly GCA_021784555.1. Lineage (GTDB taxonomy): Bacteria > Verrucomicrobiota > Verrucomicrobiia > Limisphaerales > UBA8199 > JAJYHY01. Next base: position 19,072 of record JAJYHY010000012.1, on the reverse strand, counting down.
ACTCGTGGGGAGGCGCCTAATCCTTCGGGGGCGCCGCTTGGCTCCACGGCCACCACCGCGGAGGGGATCATGCCGGAGACCCGCGCGGATGCCTCCCTCTCGTTAAGCATTTGGCGGACTCGCGGCGAGGCGGTGATGCCGTCCGCTCCGGTAGGTTTGAATTGGGCGCAGGCGCTGGTGACCAGACCGAGGGTTGCGGCCGCAGCCGCGGCAAACCAGATTCTTGTCAAGCTTTTCATAAATTTTAGATTTAGTTTTCTTTGCCTGGCGGGCACCGCCCGCCGGCTTCTACTCTATATTACGACACCGAAGTGCGAATCCCTCGCCGCTGTTGACCCGCCTGAGTTCGGGGCATCTATGCCCTGGCGTGTCCCGTTAACACGGAGCAGGGTCTCGGTGATTGGCTTCAAAACGGATTAGCAATCCATCCCGTTGCCTCTGTCAGGGCCCTGGTGTTGCCACACAACATGAGGACGTCTCCACGTCGTAGGATCGTGTCGCCGTTTGGCACCAAAACCTCTGCTTCGCCTTGGCGGCGGATTCCCAGAACAAGCGCCCGGCCTGGAAGATGAAGCTCGCGCAAGGGTCGGTCGGCAATCCGCGGGTTGGTCAGTAGAACATCCGTCAGATCAAATTCGCCGTTTCCTTCGGTCAACAAGGACAGAGCCGCGGGAAAATGCAACGCGCCCTCCAGCGCCATCGCCATTGCCATCGCCGGCTGCACGACCTGAATCCCAAGCGCTTGCAAAGTCCTGACGTGTTCGACCTGTTCCGCCCGGGCAACCACGGATGGAATTCCAAAAAGCTGACGCGCATAGCGGCAGGCGTGAAGGACCACTTCCGGGTCGTTCGCCAAGGCGACGAGCGACTGGGCTAGTTCAGCTCCGGCCTGGCGCAAAGTGTCTTCCTGATCGGGGGCCCCGGCAATCACTCTGAAACCTGTCTGCTCGAGGTTCGCCAGCCGTGAACCATCCCTGCCAATAAATGTGACCGTCTCCCCGTCCCGAACCAGCCGCTGGCCGAGCATCTCGGCCAGAAAGTCCGTGCCCAGGATGATGGTCCCTGCACGCTCTTGTTCGTCGCGGGGCGGAAGGATTCGGTTGAACAGGATGGGCGAGCAGGTGCAGGTGACAATTGCCACCAAGATAATTGCGGAATTGGTGCCGGAAGCGATCAGGTTCAATTGGAACGCGATAGCGGCGGCGGCGATGGCCAGCGAGAGCCGAGAGGCGAGCAGGAAACCGCCGGCGATGGATTCCCGCCACGAGAATCGCAGGCGCAAGCAAAGGGAGGGCAGCAGGTTCGTAAAATAGGCAGCGACGATGAGAGCCGGCGCAAGCCACAGGGCCCTGGCCGATGCGCCAAGCGCGGCAAGGTCAAAACGCGCCCCGACCATAATGAAAAAGATCGGAATGAAAAAACCATACCCGATGGCATCCAGTTGCTCTTCAAGGCGGCCGCGAGTGGCGCGTCTGCTTTGAGCGATGATGGCGCCGGCCATGAACGCGCCAAGGATTACCTCCACTCCGAGCGACCCGGCCAGTACTACCCAAAGAACAATCAAGGCGAAGGTGCCACGAATCCGAATTTGGGCTGTGGCATGGGATAACTCCTCAAGACCTCGACGGATAGCCGGATAGCTGTTCGCCCAACGGCCAAGCCGGGCGGCCAGCACGAATGCGATGAGCAAAACCAGAAACAGCAACAGATTCCAACTCAGCCCTTTGGTGAGGACGGAGATGTAAAGCCCCAGCAGGAGCATGGGAACAAAATCGCTGATGAGGGCGGCGGACAGGAGGCACTGGCCGTATGGGCTGGCAATCACTCCTCGTTCCTTGAGGACGGGGACGACAATTCCCAAGGACGTGGTGCTGAGAATGAGGCCGAGCAGAATCGGATTGCGGGTCATTCCGCCCTTCCACAGCAGGATTCCAATACCGGTCGCCAGGAACAAAGTCAGCGCGAAGTTCACGCTGCCCAACCATCCCGGCTGGCTCCAGAGAGACTGGCGCTGTTTGCTCCGCGATGCCTCGCTGGGCCCGCCAAACTCCAGTTCGAGACCTGAAAGAAACATCAGGAAAATGAATCCAAAATCAGCGAGGAACGTGATACTCGGTGTCTCATGGACCAAGTTCAGCCCGCTTCGGCCCACCACGATTCCCGCAACGATTTCTCCAACGACGATTGGCACTCGGACGACTTTTCCGATTCGTCGGACGATCAGCGGCATCGCTGCCGCCAGCAACGTCAGCAGGAGCAAAGATTGGAATGCTTCGTGTTTTGCCATGCCTTGCGGGCCCAAGGTAACGCAGCGCAAGCGGCCCCCCAAACGAATCTCAACTTGTTGCGAGCACAGCTCATCGCCGCACCCATTCCGGCGCACTGCTCAAGGCAAGGGCGCCCAAATCCTCGAGCCGCGCGCGCCGCAGTCCTGCGACGCCGAGGTGCGGAGCCCTCGCCGCCCTTTCAACCGTTCCGGTGCAAGTTTATGCACACCAAGGCAACAAAGAAAACAAAGAACTTTGCCCCGCAGGCTTTCAGACACGGCTAGTGACAAAGTCCGCACCGCGTAGCGCAGACTTCCAAGTCTGCTGTGTCGCGGGCTTCCCAGCCCGCTGACCGCGACCATTTCAGCGGCCTGCCGGCTGGGAAGCCGGCGATACAGCAGGTTCGGAGACCTGCGCTACGACTTTGTCACTGGCCGTGGGCTTTCAGATCGCCGGCGCCGGTTCCGGGGCGGTTGCGGCCCCCGGCGGCGGTTGGTTTTCGCGCCGGATGGCGCGCGAACGCCACAGGTAGTAAATGGCGGGGAAGACGATCAGCTCCAGGATGGTGGAAGTGACGATGCCGCCGACCATGGGCACGGCGATGCGCTTCATCACGTCGGCGCCCGTGCCGTGGCTCAAGAGGATCGGCACCAGACCGGCGATAATGACTGCAGCGGTCATGGCCTTGGGGCGGACGCGCTTGACCGCGCCGTGGTAGATGGCGTCGCGCAGGTCGGCCAGGGAGCGCATCTGACCCTTGCGGGTCCATTCGTCAAAAGCCAGCTCCAGATAGAGCAGCATGACCACCCCGGTTTCCGCGCTGACACCGGCCAGGGCAATCATGCCCACCCACACCGCCACGCTCATATTGTAGTGCAGCCAGTAAAGCCACCAAAAAGAGCCGACCAGCGAGAAGGGCACCGAGAGCATGACGATGGCGGTTCGCACCGCTGAACGGGTGTTCAAATAGATAATGAGGGTGATAATGAGCAGCGTCACCGGCACCACCACCATCAACCGTTGCCGGGCGTGCATCATGTATTCGTACTGGCCGCTCCAGTAGATGTTATAGCCCGGAGGCAGCTTGATCTCGCCTTTGGAGATGGCCCGGTTGATCGCAGCCTGGGCGTTCTGGACGTAGGTGCCCACGTCAATGCCGGCGATGTCCACGTAAATCCAGGCCTGCGGGACGGCGGCCTCGGTCTTGATGGAGCCGGGGCCATCCTCCACTTTGATGTCGGCCAGTTCGCCCAGGGGCACCTGGGCGCCAGTGGGGGTTGGGATGACGACGTCATGCTTGAGGGCGCGCAAATTGGAGCGGAAATCCCGGTTGTAACGCAGGTTGATGGTGTAACGTTCCAGGCCCTGGACGGTGGTGGTCAGCGGCATTCCACCCAGGGCGACCTGCAACACGTCCTGGACGTCGCCGATGGTCAAACCGTAGCGGGCGATGGCGTCGCGGTTGATGTGGAAGACGATGTAATGGCCGCCCATGACGCGCTCGGCATAGGCGCTGGTGGTGTGCGGCAAGGGGCGGAGGATGCCTTCGATCTGTTCGGCGATATGCTGGATTTTGGCCAGGTCCGGCCCGGCGACTTTGATGCCCACAGGCGTCTTGATGCCGGTGGAGAGCATGTCAATGCGGGTTTTGATGGGCATGGTCCAGTCGGCTTGCAGCCCGGGAATCTCGATGGCCGCGTTCAGAGCCGCCTTTAATTCATCGGGGGTATAGGGGCGGTGGGCGATAACCCGCCCGCTGTCGTCCTTGATGTCCACCGCGGGCCATTCTGACTCGGGCTTGAGTTGGATGGTCGTTTCAAACATCTCCATCCCCGCCGGGTCGGTAGCGGTCTCGGCGCGGCCGGCCTTGCCAAACACGGTCTTCACTTCAGGAAAGGATTCGATGATTTTGTCGGTGACTTGGAGCAGTTGCCGCGCCTTGGTCACCGACAGGCTCGGAAAGGCCGAGGGCATGTAGAGCAAATCCCCTTCGTAAAGGGGCGGCATGAATTCCGAGCCGAGATTTTGGTAGGGAAACAGCTTGCCCGCTTTCAGGGCGATCTGCTGGGCGTGGCCGTGGGGCAGGAGGTCCTTGACCAGCATGTTCCAGGGCAGGAACACCCACACCACGGCCAGCGCCGAGATGGTCACAATCCACCACCGCCATTTGATGATCAAGTCAATCAACGGGTGATAGAGCCAGATCAGCAACCGGTTCAGCGGATTGCTCTCTTCCCGGGGGATCCTGCCGCGGATGAAAAAGCCCATCAAAATCGGGGCCAGGGTGACGGAGAGGATGGCGGCCGCGGCCATCGAGTAACTCTTGGTGAAGGCCAGCGGCTTGAACAAACGCCCTTCCTGCGAGCCTAAGGTAAACACCGGCAGAAACGACACCGTTATGACCAGCAACGAATAAAAGAGCGTCGGCCCCACCTCGACCGCCGCGTCGCGGATGATGTCCCAATGCGGTTTCTGACCCTGCTCATGTTCGAGATGTTTATGGGCGTTTTCAATCATGACGATGACCGCATCGACCATGGCGCCGATGGCGATAGCGATGCCGCCCAGGGACATTATGTTCGAACTGAGGCCCTGCTCGAACATGGCAAAGAAGGACATCAGCACCGCCACGGGCAGGAAGATGATGGCCACCAGCGAACTGCGCAGGTGAAATAGAAACGCCAGGCACACCAGCGCCACCACGGCGCATTCTTCCAGCACCTTTTCCTCCAGTGTCCGCACCGCCCGGTCAATCAATGCTGTCCGGTCATAGACCACGGTGACTTTAACATCCGGCGGCAGCGACTTCATTTCCTGGGCCAATTTCTTCTTCACCGCCTGGATGATCTTGTAAGTGTTGTCGTGGAAGCGCACCTCGACGATGCCCCCGACCGTCTCGCCCTGGCCGTTCAACTCGGCGATGCCCCGGCGCATCTCCGGGCCGAACTGCACCGTGGCCACGTCGCGCAGCAAAATGGGAACTCCGTCCTTGCCCACGCCCACCGCCACTTGCCGCAAGGCGTGCAGGCTCTCGATGTAGCCCTTGACGCGCAGGATGAATTCGGTCTCCGCCAACTCAATCGAGCGCCCGCCCACCTCGTTGTTGCTGCGCCTAATGGCCCGGGCAATGCCGGCGATGGACAGGTGATAGGCGCGAAGTTTGTCCGGATCGACCGTCACCTGATACTGCCGGACGAAGCCGCCGATGGAGGCGACTTCCGACACGCCGGGCACCGAGGCCAGCGCGTAGCGCACATACCAATCCTGCAAGGAGCGTAGCTGGGCCAGGTCGCGATTGGTCGAGTCGAGGGTGTACATGAAGGCCCAACCCACGCCGGTGGCGTCCGGGCCGAGCGAGGGACTGACGCCCTGAGGCAATGTGCCCGCCAGGCCGCTCAAATACTCCAGCACCCGGCTGCGCGCCCAGTACAGGTCCGTGCCGTCCTTGAAGATGACATAGACGAACGAGTAACCGTAGAACGAGTAGCCCCGCACCACCTTGGCGCCGGGCACGGAGAGCATCTTGATAGTGAGGGGATAGGTGACCTGGTCCTGGATGATTTGCGGCGCCTGGCCGGGCCAGGGTGTATAGGCGATGACCTCGACGTCCGAGAGGTCGGGGATGGCGTCCAGCGCGATGTTGCGCAGCGCGTAAATGCCGCCCGCCACCAGCGCGACCGTCGCCAGCAAAATGATAAACTTATTCTTTAACGAGTAATTGATGATGCGTTGAAGCATGGTCAGAATGGAGTGGTGGAGTGATGGAGTGATGGATCCTGGATTGACCGTGCGTGGGCAGGCAGATAAGCTGTTTGCATGACGAAGGTCGAGGAAATCAAGGCAGAGATCGACAAGCTCTCGTTCCAGGAGCGTTGCGAGTTGAATGCGCTTCTGAACCCCTTGCCGGACGATGAGTGGGACAAGCAAATGCGCCAGGACGCCAAATCGGGCAAGTTAGACTGGATGATTGAGGAGGCCGAACGCAGCGAGCGCGAGAACACCGCACGGGGATTTCCCCGGCCCAAGGGGTGAGAGCGAGCACTTCGCCAGAATTCTGGGATCGTTTTTACCGGCTGCCCCCGGAAGCGCAACGGTTGGCGGAGAAGGCTTATCGGCTCTGGCTGGCTGACCCGCGGCACCCCTCGCTGCACTTCAAGCCCTTCAAGCGCAAGCTGTGGTCCGTTCGCGTGGGGCTTCATTACCGAGCCACCGGGGTCTTCATCGCCCCTGACAGGTTCCGCTGGATTTGGATCGGCACGCATGAGGAGTACAACAGGCTTTAGGGTCAATGCGACTCCTCCGACGGGGCCGACATGTTCGTCCCCGGCATGTCCACTCCCGGCATGTTCATGCCGCCGGGCATATTGGTGCGGGTGGGCCGAGGGGCGGTCAGATCCGTCGCCGCCGAATTCCTCGATAGGGCCGGCCTCTTCATCTCGGGCATGTTCGTCCGGGGCATGTTCATACCGCCGGACGAGTTCGTTGCGGCGGCCGGAGGGGCGGCCGGACTGGTCCCGGTCGAGGGCGCATTGGTGCCAGCGGTTTTCGGCGCGGCGAGCATTTTTTGGATCGCTTCTTGCAACTGGCTTTCAGAGTCGAGCATGAATTGGCCCGAAGTTACCACCCGCTCGCCCGGTTTCAGGCCGCTCAAGACCTGGTCGTAATCGTTGGCCGCCGCCAGCCCCAGCTTGACCGTGCGCGGATCAAATTTGCCGCCGGGCAGCGCCACAAACACCGTGTTCCTCTCGCCGCTGCGCAGCACCGCCGAATCGGGCACCAGCACCACCGAGGGCGCCACTCGTGCGGTGAGCGTCACGTTGGCGAACATGCCGGGCTTGAGCGAATAGTCCGGATTCTTGAATTCCAAGCGCACCTTGGCCGTACGGGCAACAGCGTTGACCGTCGGATAGATGTAGGTCAGGCGCCCGTGGAAGGTACGGCCCGGCAGATACGAAAGGGTCATGGTGGCCGCCTGGCCCAATTGGACATAAGGCAGGTCCTGCTCATAGACCTCGGCATAGACCCAGATGGTGCGCAGGTCGGCCAGGCGATAAATCACCGTGCCCGCGCCGACCATCGTGCCTTCGACGATGTTTTTTGTAATCGCGAAGCCGGTGATGGGCGCGTCAATCGTCAGGGTCTTGCTCGGGCGGCGCGTTTTCTTCAGCTCCGCAATTTGGGCCTCCGAGATGTCGAAGAATCTGAGCTTGGTCAGGGCGCTGGCCCCCAACTCCCGAGTGGCGGAGTCGGTGTTGGTTCCCGAACCGTCGGCCAGCAGGTATTCGACCTCGGCACTGTAAAGCTCGGGCGAATAAATCGTGAACAGCGGCGCACCCCGGCGCACCAACTGGCCGGTGTAGGTGACGTAGAGCCTCTCAATCCAACCCTTGAACTTGGTCGTCACGTCGGCCAGCGCCGGCTCGTTGTAATCCACATAACCCACCGTCCGGACCGTTCGCGTCAGCGGGCCGCTGAGGACGGGCGCGGTGGCGACGTTCATGTCCTGCATCGTCACCGGGTCCACGGCCACCTCGTCGGGATTGGACGGCGTGCCGGATTGGTTGGCATAGACCGGGACCATGTCCATGCCCATGCTGTCTTTGCCGGGGTGCTGGCTGATCTGGCCCGGGATCATGGTGGACTTGTAATAAAGAATCTTGCCTTTGCCTGAGGGCGTACTCTGGGCGGCCCCGCCGGTCTTGGGCGCGGCGGCAGGGGTGGAGGCAGCGCCCTTGGCGTACACCGGCACCATCTCCATGCCCATGCTGTCCTTGCCCGGATGTTTGCTGGTCTCGCCCGCCATCATGGTGGACTTGTAATATAGAATCTTGCGCCCGCCCGATGAGGCGCTTTGGGTGGCGGCCGGCTTGCGCCCGCAACCGCTCAACAACAAAGTTGCGCCGCCGAAAACCGCGGCCGCCAGTATCAACGAGGAAATTACTCTTACAGATTTTATCATTGGTGTGATGCTTAGTGTTCGATGGTGGAATTGGAGTCTGCGGCAGCCAGGCCGGAGGAGGCGGGCAAAATCGGCGCGCCTTGGGGAGCGATGCCGGCGATAGACAATGAGAGGTCCGCCAGGACAATTTCGCGGCGAGTTTTCTCATCGACGTTGCGCAGCCGGAAGTTGAGCCAGGTGCGCTCGGCGTCGATCAGGTTGAAGAAGCTGATCTGTCCGGCGACATAGCCCGCGCGGGCGATGTCCAGGGAGTCCCGCGCCTCCGGGATGAGCTGGTTCTGCAGCAGGGCCAGGTTTCGGGTGATTTCGCGGTAGTTGTAGCTCTGGACGGCGAAATCGACGGCAAGCTGGATTTGCTCGGCCGTGAGCCGTGCTTGGGCCGCTTTCAGGCCGGCTTGGGCCTCATGAATTTCAGCGGCGATTTTGTAGCGCAACACCGGCAAGGTCATCCCGGCTTGCGGACGATAGAGGGTGGGCGACATCTCGGCGTCGGCCATGAGCCCCAGGCTGAAGTCGGGCACGTTGGCTTTGCGGGCCAGGGTGATGGCCGCCTGGGCCTGACGCACGCCGACTTCCAGAGCCCGGAGCTGCGGGTTGCGAGCAAAGGCGATAGCCAGAACCTTGTCCCCGGTCAAATCCAGCGGGGTGGATTCGAATTCGGAGGGCTGGGGCGGGTCGGGTTGGCCGGGCCGCAGGCCCAGGGTGCCTTTGAGCTGAGCCGTCAAAGAGTTGCGCGAGTCCACCAGATTGGCAATCTCGGTCGTGAGCCCATCCTCCTCGATGCGGGCGCGATAGACATCCTGGAGGGTGACCTTGCCGACTTCGTTTTGGGCGCGGGCGATGCGCTCAATCGCGGCCAACAGGTCCAAAGTCTGACGGTCAATTTGAATCTTCTGGTCGAGGAACCAGAGCGGGTAATAGGCCTTCTTGACATTGAAGGCCGTTTGCAGCACCGCGGTCTCGAAAGCGAAATACTTCACTTGGCTCCCAGCGGTGGCCACACCCGCCGCCGCCTTGAGCTTGCCGGGGCCGGGAAAGGCCTGCATGAGGCCGGGCATCAGGCTCTTGAGGATGTCCGTGATGTCGGACTGGAAGGTCAACACCGGGTCGGGCAACGAGCGGGCGACGGTAATGCGCTCGATGGAGGCCGCCCAGTCATAATAAGCCGCTGCGACCGCCGGCTGGTTGAGCATGGCAAAGCGCACGTAATCCTCGAGTGTGGAGTTGGTGCTCAGCACCGGCGGGAGCGGCGCTGCCGCATGCGGCCGAAACTCCGCACTCACCGTCTGAAAATCCTTTCTTGCGGCGCGTTCGCCTTTGGTGGGGATGCCCTTGCAGCCCGCGAACAAGAGGAGGGTGAGGGTCGCACCCGATGAGAAGACGAGCCAATGCCGGGAGCTCGTTCTGAATTGAGACTTGGTTGTCATTATTTATCTTTGGCCTAATGCGGCCGCCGCGCTGCGGTCGTTTTCACTCCCGCGGAGCCGCAGACTTGTTCAGTTCGTTTGTAGGCGATCGGTTTTCGTTCTTTGCCGCACGCGATCTGATACGACACCCACGCCGACATCCCTCGAAGCTTTTTTCATAACTGTTCTAGCTGCTCTTCTGCTTTAACCGTGTTGTTTTCGTCAGCGTTTGGCGGCGAGCCTCGCCCCGACCCCAGGTGATACGTCACGCGCGGGCTAATCCCTCGCCACACCTCCATTGTCAGATACTCACCATCTGTTGCGGCTCCAGCCGCCGCTATTTGAGCGGCGCCTCTTCAGAAGCCCGGGCCCATGCCTTTGGTGGGAACCGTCGGGAAGCCTTTGGCAGCCCAGCACGCCAGGTCTTCCAGGGTTTCTTCTTGGCGCTGCACCCGGCCAACGAGCGAGAACAGGTCAATCCCCAGTGCTCGCGCGGCGGTAATGCTTGGTCTCGTTGTTCAGACGCCAGGAGCTTTCATGGTGCGTCCGTGCGCGCTGAGCTGCTTTGCAGCGCTTCCTTGAGCAGCGCTTGCAACACGGGCTGAGTCCGATTTCCCACGGCTAGCCGGCGAATCCTCCCCTGCGCATCAATGAGAACATACGTGGGCAACTCCTCAACAGCGAATCGCGAGGCGATCTTTCCCTTGGCATCAATCAGCATCGCGTAGGTGGCCCCCCGTTGGCGCGCGACACCGCGAACCGCGGCGCGCCCGGCGGCGGTGCCCAATGCCGGAGGCGCAGCCTGCATTCCTGGCATATTGGGCATGTCAGGCATATTGGGAGTTGCGTCGTCGTCATCGTCGCATGCGGCCGGCGGGATGCAGATCCCCAAGACCTGAACGCCATTTCCACCGCGACCACCGAGGGCATCGAGGGCTGGCGCGTCGTCAAGGCTCACGGGCGCATCCAAACTCCAAAATGCCAGCAGGACGGCCTTGCCGCGGAAATCGGAGAGCTGCACGGCCTTCTCGTTCGCGTCGTTCAGGCGGAAATTCGGTGTAGTCAATCCCGCCGGATGAATTGGCATGAGCGGCGGCGTGACGGAAGCGGGATACTCCGCCCGATGCTCCTTCCACCAGTTGCGCCAACCTTGAACGCCTTGACGGATGGTGCTGGTTTGCCAGCCGGCCTGCGGCGGATTTGTGTTATCCATGCTCGCGAACCTGGGCAGGGCAAGGCTCGAAGATTTGATGCCAAAGTCCAGTCCGGTGACTTGTCGCAACACCAGGGCCGCCGCCACAACCACACGCGGGTCCGGGTCGTCCAGCATGTTCATCGCCACGGGGACATCATTCGAGGCGGCGATGCTCCGCAGGCTGTCCAGACCGAGGAGGCGCGCCGCGGGGTCCGCATCCGGCAACTGTTCCATCGCCAGCGGCCGCAACTGTGGAAGTCTCAACCGGGTCAGCAACTCGAAGGCAAGCTCCCGCGTCGTGATGTCCGGGTCGGCGGCCGCCTGTGCGACAACTGGCTCCATTGCGTGAAAGAGTTCCGGTTTAGCGCTGGCGAGTTCCCCAAAGTAGCGCAGGACGAAATGGCGGTCGGGAATGCGCTGGGTTCGCCAAAGGCGCAGCAGCAATGAACTGGGATTGGCGGTCTGCCCCACGACCTCGGACAAAGCGTCTCGCGACGGCGCATCGGCGCGCAGCAGGAGATAGATTAGGCAACGGCGTTGAATGGGGCGCCAGAAAAGCCCAAGCACCAAGACGATAATGGCGAAGACGCCGAGCAGCCGATAATCGCCGCGTCGAACCCATTTGCGTCTCAGGCGGCCGGCATTTGACCAACCAGTTTCGCTCGCAACGCTCTCGTTTTGCCCGGCCGGCGGATTGCCTCGGACAGGAGTCGCCGGATTCACCTCGCCCCCACCGTGATGGGCGGCCGCGTCTGTCCCGCGACGGCAGCTAGATTTCCCTTCTGCGGTGGGCGGCGACGGTGCAGGCGCGGTTTGTTTCATGACTTTCATAGGTGTTTGGTTTCGATTTGTTTTCGTTCGGGTTGTTTCTCGCCGCGGTGGAGTTTGCCGCTTATGTCTCAGGCGCAGTGGGCTGTTGGAGAGAATTGTTGCACGTTTTATCGCTTGGGCGTCGGACAAACTGATCGCCGCATCGGTGCTTTAAGTCAGGCCGCCCCGTTCCGCCATCCGCCGCTATTTGAGCGGCGCCTCCTGAAAAGTTCTGGCCATGCCTCTGGTGGCGACCATCCCGGAATCCTTGGCGGCGCAGCACGCCAGGTTCGCCGAACCGCAGTTGCTGCACGTGTGTATGGCGACCGCGTGCTTTCCCTTTCCTGTTCCCACCACACTCCAGTCGGCGCCGCAACCGGTGCAGAGGTGCTCGACCACGAGCTTCGCCCTGTGGCCCATGAGGGTTCTGGCACCGATGCCCTTAGGTTCGGTGTTCACGTGGGCGACCCACTCATCCTTGCACTTTGGGCAGGGCATCACCGAGGCAGTGGCCTTTGGCGCGGTCAAAGTGCCTTTAGCCTCGTCCAAGCGGAGGCGCAACCTGGGCGAGGCGGTGATGCCATCATTACCCGTGGGTCTATATTGGGCGCTGGCCTGGCTGACAACGGCGAGAACGGCGATGACAATTGCCGCGGAAATGAAACCGGAGAGCCGGCCGGGTTTGCGACCATAATTCCACGTTTTCATATGCTTATTGATTCTGCATTTTGCTTCATTTGGTTCTTCTACTTGGCTGGCGGGATCGCCTCGCCCTCGTTGTTTGTTACGTCTCGGCCATGCCGGATCCCTCAAAGCCCGTAGTCCGCGGCGACGAATGTGGTGGTGTCCAGCCTCGCCATCATGTCGGCCAGGAACTGATTCTCATCGGAAGCACGCGTCTCCACCGCCTCTTGAATGCGGTTCAACCAGTGGACTTCCCGCGCGGGAATCTCGAGCGCGGCCGATTCATGGCCCTCGCGTATGAGGTTCACTGCGGTCAGCGCCGCGGCCTCCCCAGGAGCCCTCACTTCAGCGGGGCGACTTCAAAATGGCGCTCGGCGGCCTGGAGCGCCCCGCGCCGCGCCAGCTCCGGGAACTGCTCCAAGACGCGGGGGCTCGCCGCCAATGCCCGGTTCTTGAGGACCTCGCTGAGAGGGCTCTTGAGGGTGACCGCCTGCGAAGCCGCCGCCGGCTGCACCAGTTGGGCGCGAGCCAGCACCGGGAACTGTTCGAGGACGCGCGGGCTGGCGGCGAGCGCTTTGTTCTTTCGGATCATGGCGAGAAGGTTCTCACCGTGTGAGGCGGTCCGCGCAGGGGCTGTTGCCCGCCGCGCGAGCCAGGGAAATTGTTCCAGAGCGCGCGGGCTGGCGGCGATTGCGCGATTTGACAGGTCCGACAACGAAAAAACTTGCCCTCTGGCCATTGGGAGGGCCGTCAGTGCGGCGGCCGCGATTGCTCCGATGAATACGGTTCTTGTTGTTTTCATGTGTAACTACGGTTCTTTAATCGTTTTGTCTTCGTTATGTTTTGGCGGCGAAGTTCGCGCCGCCTGCTTCTTAGTGTTACGTCGCGCGCAGGCTAATCCCTCGCCACCTCTTTTGCCGCAATTTCACCGCCCCTTGCCGCGCCAACCGCCGCTATTTGAGCGGCGCCTCTTCAAGAGTCCGGGCCATGCCTTTGGTGGCAGCCGTCCCGGAACCTTTGGCGGCGCAGATCGCTAGATTCGCGGGACCGCAGTTGCCGCAGGTGTGGGTGGCGACCACGTGTTTTCCTTTTCCCGTTCCGATCACGCTCCAGTCGGCGCCGCAACCGGTGCAGAGGTGCTCCGCCACGAGCTTCGTCGTGCGCCCCATCTCATACGCTTGTTGACTCTGCATTCCGGTTCATCTGGTTCCTGCATTTGGCGAGATCGTCCCGCCACGCTATGTGCTACGTTTCTTGGGGTATGAAGCCCTTGCCCCTTTTTTGCCCAAGAGTGGCCATTACTCCTCATTAGCGGGCCCGCTTGCGGGAGGCGTCTCTTTCAGCCGCGGCCAGCATCGCCTCAATGGCTTGGGGTGAACGAAGGCCGATGAAGCGCCGGCACACGGTGCCAGAGGGGTCGATGATGATGTTGGCTGGCAGGTCCAAGGCGGCGTATCGATATCCGATGTCGCCTGTCGGATCGATCAACACGGGATAGCGGAGTTTCCTCTCTTGCACGAAGCTCTCGACCCGGCTGCGAATTTGAGAGTATTCAATGCGTGCGGCATGCGCTTCTCCGTCGGAATGAGCAGCATGCTCATGTTCCTCATCGACTCCCAGCCGCGTGCCATCGAGGGAGATGCCGAGGATGACAAAGCGATTGCCACCGTCGCGCTGGACTTCATTGAGGCTGGATAGGAAAGGAAACGTGTTGGTCCTGGCGGTGGACCAGAAGGTCAGGAGCACCGGCTTGCCGCGAAAGGAGGAAAGGCGGATCGGATTGCCTGAGAGATCTTGCGAAGAAAGGTTAGCAGGCATATTTCACGCCGGGTCGGCGCATAGCGGGGCCGCGCAGTCGGAGGGTTGCGGCAGGCTGCTGGCGGCGCGCCGGCCGCGTCGGCGCCTGGCGCCAGGGCTTCTGTCGATGGTTTTATGGATTTCATGGTGTCGGTTGGGCTTGGGGATTCACGATTCCTTTGGAAATGAAGGGGCGCGCCAGCGCCTCGGTGCTCGAGCTGGGGTGGGCTCAAGGAAGCGGAACCCGCGGCGTGGCGCGCCCAATTCTCGGTCTGGACATGACAAAGCCGGGGCAAGGCAAGTAAGAGCCGCTATCGGATTTAGCCACGAAAGACTACAAAGAGCGCAAAGATTCTGGCAAGCAGGGCGTTTCTTCGCGTTCTCCGCGTTCTTTCGCGGCGGCAGCGTGGCATTCACCGTGGCGGCTAGTAAGGAACCAAGGTGGCGGTTGTGTACGAATAGGACGGACGGCCGCCTATGTAGCTTCGATAGGAATTGTTGTAGCTGGTGAACTGCAAGCCGGGCGAGTACCAGCCATCATACGCCAGCATGCTGGCGGCCGGATAGGGATAACCAAAGGCTGGCGTGGCAACGCGGGGGACAGCCGGAGCCGGTGTTTGGGACGTGACACGGTTGGGTGGAAGAGTCGAAGCCGATTGGCCGACCTGGGCTGGTTGATTCTTTGCCCGCAGTGGGTCCCCGCCCTCGAGCAAGGCGGTGATGATGTTCTGCCGCACTCCCTGGCGCGCCAGGGAGACAATTTCTTGCGCGCTGAGCCGGTAACCAGCGGGTGACTTGTGAATAAAGGCCAAAATGATCTCCGGCGGAACCTTGTCTTTGACCATCTTCAGTACGTCCCGCGTCATCGTGAGTGCGGGGTCGGGCTTGGTAACGACGTAGAACGTCCTGCCGCTGGCGGAGCGGTAAACCGAGAAGTGCTGGTATCTCTTTTGGAGGGCTACGTGGTTCCATGCGCGGTGCCCCTCGTCCAGGGTGACCGCGCCGCCGGTTTTGACACGTGGGTTGCGGACCGACGGCGTCGCCGTGCGGTCCGCCGCACCGCTCAGTTGAGAGCGCGCTGGCGGGGAGACTGCGGCGTGCGGATGGGCCGACCGGGCATGTTGAGCCAGGACTTGGCTGCCAGAGGTCATGGTGACGATCAGCGCGGCCGCCAGGCTCAAGGTGGAAAGCCGGCTGAATCTATGATTGTGAATCGGATTGGATGCGTTCATAAGCTTTTCGATTTTGCATTTTGACGTTCAGGTTTCGACTCGGCGGGATTGTTCCGCCCTTGTTGTTTGTTACGTCATGGCCATGCCGGATCCCTCAAAGCCCGTAGTCCGCCGGGACAAACTTGGTGGTGTCCAGCCTGGCCATCATGTCGCTAATGAACTGGTTTTCATCGCCAGGGAGCCCCTCGACCGCCTCCTGAATTCGATTCAACCAGGGCCTCAGATAGTGTTGGCGCACCTCCGGCAGCGTGGCTTCGTTCACCAACATCGCTGGTAAAGTGAAATTGAGTTCCGGATAGACGATGCCTCCGCCGATGGTCATGCCGCTCCGGGTGGTGAGCGGCCGCGGCGACACGCCGAAAAGCAGTTCGTCCGGGTTCTGAATCGCCAGTCTGTTGAAAGGAGTCATGCCACTGGGCTTAGCCACTTTTCGGCCAGTGTCAAGTCTATTTTCTTTGCGTCGTTCTGACAGGGGTGGCGGGCGCGCTGGCATCGTGGCACTCGATCGGATTTCAGTGCCTGCGGCTTGCAGACGGGTAGCGCACAGGTCTTGTCGCCGGGTGGTCCGCCGTGCAACACCCGTCCACAATCAACCGGTATTCGAACCGGCGCGGCGCGACAAAGACGACGCGCAACCAACGGCCACGGCCCACGTGGACCATTCGGGTGCTTTCCGAGTCCCATCGATTGAATGAGCCGGCGATGGCGACCTCGTGAGCCGTGGCGTTGGTGTCCTCAGTTGCTTTCATCGCCACTCACTGTTACGACACCCGAGGCACGACCCCTCGCGCGGCGACACACGCGCGCTGAGCGGAACTCCCGCCTCGTGGACGACCCCTCGGATGCTTCTGAGGGGGCCTTCCGTTCAATACGTCCTCCAATTCCTGACGCAGCCGCTTGCGCCCCTGATAGACGCGCATCTCGACCGCTTTGGCCGTGCATCCAAGCCGGGCGGCTGCCTCCGCCTGCGAGCACCCATCCAGGGTGAACAACTGCAAGGCGCGGCGCAATTTCTGCGGCAGCCTCGCCAGAGCTTCCTCCAGGGCGCCCGTCCACTCATCGTCTTGAGCTTCCTCTTCTGGCGTGAGCGCCGGGTCAATCAACACGAGGTTGGAGGCGCCCGACAACTCCTCCGCGCCTTCGGGCAAGGGGACGTGCTCGGGACGCCGGGCGCGCCAACGCAGCAGACTGATGGCCAGGCGCGAGCCAATGACGTAAAGCCAGGTGCTGAACGCGTGCTGATAGTCGTAATCCCGCCGGTGGCGAAACACGCGAATGAAGGTCTCATTAACCAGTTCTTCCGCGTCGGTGCGGTTGCGGACGATGCGCTGGAGTTGGAGCAGGAGCTCTTTGGCATGACGGCGCATGAGTGAGTCCAGTCCCTGCTCGTCTCCGTCCGCCAAGCGTGCCATGTCATAATGGTCGTGTTCGCGACCAAGGAGGTTGCGCGGGCGGAGCCAGGCCTCTCCCTGGCCAGTACCATTCGCCGGTTGGCGGCGGCGAACCGGCCTGGCCGGACCAGGCGGCGGGGCCGGATTGTCCGCCGGCAACGCATCGGTTTGGTGATCAGCCGCCGAAATCATCGTCTCAAGGCTTCCCCAATCATCGTGGAATTGGCGGGCGGCACTGTCAGCGGGCGGCGAGTGTCGGGCGCGGTCATGGCCTCAAAGTCGTTGAACAGACGGACATGAGAATCGCGATTGTTCGCAAATAGCGCACTCGCGGTAGTAGCCCTTCGGGCCGTGGGAGAGAGTCACCACGCCATGGCAGTGGCCACGGCATTTGTGGCTCGTGACGGTTGCCAGCGCCCCGCCTGACACGTCGCTTGAAGGAAAGCGCCCCAACGTCACCGTGCGGCAGTCCGGACAGACCACGGCCGCTCGAGGCAGGGCCTCGGGGGAGGGTTTTATTGAAGTGCAGCCGGCCAGGCCAACGGCTAAGAGCAGGCCCAGCCATTTGAGTTTGTTGCGAACATGCAGAGTTTTCATAGTCTCAATGTTGAAAAGGTTCCGTTTGGTGGTTTCAGGTTTGAAAAATCGGCTTGTGGCCGTTGATGCGCTCCACAGGTGATCTGCGTGGGGTCCTCGTCGCGCGCCCGCCAACTCTGACGCTTGAGGTCTTCCTTTGCCTTGCGCCGTTCGTAGCGGCGTTGCTGGGCTTTGGCGGCCCGGTTGCAACAGTGACGGCAGGGATCTTCGGGGGTTCGCACGATCGGGTTATTGAAGTCTAGTGTCTTTATCATGGAGTGGTGAAGTTCGGGGTGAAGCCGATTTGAACTCAGAGGCGAAGGATTAACGGGCAAGATCAGTTTAGCGTTCACAAACATCAAGAGTTATTACGACACGCTGCGGGCCATCCCTCGCGCCCAGTGCCATCGGAGAAACGGAGGCCATCCCTCGCGCCCAACCCCATCGGACGGGACCGGCCTGAACATCGTGATTGGCCTGTGCGTCCGCATGGTCTGCCAGCCTGTGCAACTCCTCATCCAATGGCATGCTGGGTGGTTCATCATTTCCAGGCTCCGTAGGTTACACGCCGCCAGTCTGTGGCGGACTGCCCGGCGATGCGCTGGAACACGCGGTCGAAATGGCTCAGGGAGCGGAAGCCAACCTCAAAGACGACCTCATTGACACGGTAATTGGGGTTGAGCAGGAGGCGTTTGGCATGTTCCACCCGTACGCGCGACACGTAATCGGTAAAGTGAGTTCCAGCCGCCTTCTTGAACTCGCGGCAGAAGCGGCAAGGGCTCATCCCAGCCCGCCGGGCCATCGACTCAAGGGAAAGCTTTTCCCGGTAATGCGTTTCAATGAAGCCTCTGACCTGCGCGATTCGAGCGGAGGGGGCCTCACTTTGCCGCAGCACCATCTGATTCACCAGCGAGCCCAGTTGCTCGGCGAAAAGCTGGAGCAGCCGCACCATGGCCTGATACTGACGGCGGCCCACGACGCGGGTCTTGCCGTAAAGGTGGACCGCTTCGTCAAGGTCGAGATGCAGGCTGGATTGCCGGAGGCGCTTGCGCACGGTATCGGGTTGACGCGCGGCGGGCGGCTCCAAGAAGACCTGGCCCGTGTGCAGATACGCAATCAGCTCCCGGCCCAGCTTTATCCCCACGGCGGTCTCGACCAGCCCAAAGGGGCACCTCAGCGTGCAGGGCTGGCCGTTCACTCCATCCTTTGTCCGCTCTTGCGCTCGCAGACACTCGGCACAGGACCGCTCCCCCTGGCACATCATTGCGCAGAACCTATTCTCATTGGGGCTGCCGCCATGGGCGAGCTGCCAGCAGTGGGCTGACCGCAATGACAGCGGCAAACCTGTAAGGTCCTCGAAGGAACGTTGGTATGCCCGAAAGACATCCGACTGTTCCAGTGCCTTGACCGGCAGAGGACTTGGAACTGAGTTCTGCGCAGATTCATCAGGCAAGGCCTGGGCGGCGGAGGAGCTGTCCTCAGAAAACGCGGCTGGAATGTTCAGCAAGTTGATCATCTCACCTTTTGTTACGTCGCTGCGGGACCTCCTCCCTCAGATTTTCTTTGGCGGGATTCTCGCCCAGCCTGCGCACCGCCCAGGTGCTCATGTAGCGTCCGCAGCGCATCGGGCTCGGTGGGTGTTCCGGCCTGACAAGGCGCCGCTCAGGACGCCTTCCGCGGCTTTAACCGGCAACAGTGCCGCGCAGGACTTCCGCGGCAACTTCCGGCGGGGTAGGATTGATGTAGAAGCCGGAA
>JAJYHY010000303.1 GCA_021784555.1 bacterium | reverse complement strand
ATTCTGTGCAATCTGATCGCCCGTCGCAGCGCCTTGCTCGAATTGGGCGGCTTTAATGAGGCCCTCTATCCCAATGAAGAGAACGCCCTGATGGATGAGTTGCAGAAGCGCCAGGCCAAGCTCCTGTACGACCCTTGCCTGCGCGTTTTCCGGAGACCTCGGCCCGACCTCAAGGCCTTCCTCAAGATGCTCACGACTTACGGGCGGGGTAGGGCGGAGCAGTTGCGAGCGCATCCGAGCCTCGGTTCCGCGCTCAATCTTGCCCCGCCACTTTTTTGTTTTTATCTGGCGGGTCTGGCGGTAATGGGAATCGGGGCGTGGTTTGGGGCAATCAGGCCGTTTTCGAATGCGGTGTATGGGCTGGCGCTGGCGCCTCTATTCCTTTATGTGTTGGCCGTGGGAGCGCAGGGCACTTATTTGCTCAGACAAGGAGGCCTATGGCGGGCGCTGGCGGCCTTGCCTTTGGTTTTCCTGACGCACCTGCTTTATGGGGTGGGCTTCCTCCGCGGCCTGTTCACCCGGCTGCGTCCTCCGGAAAAGCGGCCTTCGCCCGAGGTTGTGCTGGAATTCCCCGGGTGTGCCGAGCGATGAGAGACAACTGGAAAAAAGCCCTGAAGGAATGCGCGGCCCCGGGGCGGGCGCGGCATTTTCTGGAAACGCTCAAGGAGGGCGCCCAAGCCGGCGTTGCGCAAGCTCTGAGCAAGGCGTCGAAGGAACAGGCGCGGCTGCTGGCGGCGCTCTTCAGCGGTTCAGACGCCATGAGCACCGCGCTGGTGGCCCACCCCGACTGGCTGGCGTTGCTGACGCCGGATTTCCTCAGGTTTCCGCGGCGCAGACAAGGGTTGCGCGGGGAAATCCAGAGATGGCTGCCGCGGCTTCTGGAGGCGCGCGATTATGCGTCCGCGTTGCGGCAGGTGCGCGAATTCAAGCAGCGCGAGTTGCTGCGCATTGCCGCGCGGGACCTGGCGCGTCTGGGAACGTTGCCCGAGATTACTTTGGAGTTGTCAAACGCCGCGGATGCCGTGCTCGATGCCCTTTGGCGGATCTGCCTTCTCCAGCTCACTGAGCGTTACGGACGGCCCTTTCATCAGGACGCTTCGGGCCGATGGCAGCCGACCACGGGATGTGCGCTGGGCATGGGCAAGCTCGGCGGCCAGGAGCTGAATTACAGCTCGGATGTCGATTTGCTTTTTGTTTATGCGGAGGAGGGGAGCGTGTTCGAGAAGCCGCCAGGCGCGGATCACACTCCACGGCCGACGCTGAGCAACCACCAATTCTTCAATCGCCTGGCCGAGGCCCTCATCGCCGAAGCCACGCGAATGACGCCCGAAGGGATGCTGTACCGGGTGGACCTCCGCCTTCGGCCTGAGGGCGAAATCGGCCCGCTGAATCGCTCAGTGGCCAGTTGTGAAAACTACTACGCCCAGTGGGGTCAGACCTGGGAGCGGATGATGCTGATCAAGGCGCGGGGCGTTGCCGGAGACGAAATACTGGCGGCCGAATTCATTGAAATGATTCAACCGTTCCGCTACCCCCGTTCGGTGGGTCAAGGCGTCTTGCGCGAGATAGTGGCGGTAAAAGACCGCATCGAGAATGAAGTGCTCAAGGCGGATGAACTGGACTGGAACGTGAAACTTGGCCGGGGCGGGATACGGGAAATTGAGTTCATTGTTCAAGCGCTGCAAGTCCTTCACGCCGGCCATCAGCCCTTTTTGCAGGAACCCCAGACATTGCCGTGTCTGGAAAAGCTTGTGCAATACGAGCGGCTCTCACTCCAGGACTCCCGGCGATTGCGCCAGGCCTATTGCTTTCTGCGCGATGTCGAACATCGCCTCCAGATGGAGCACAATTTCCAAACGCACACGATTCCGGCGGACCCGGCCGCGCGCGAGCGGTTGGCACGTTTGATGAAGTTTAGCGGCTTTGAACGGTTTCACGCCGCCTATGCCCAGCATACCCGGAGCGTCCGCCGTATATTCGACCGCCTCTTGAAGGCGGGCCGGCCCGAGATAAAACCCGCTCTGCCTTTCCCGCCCGGTTTTGAGGGGTTTGAACCGCAATGGAAGCGGTTCCTGCTTGAGCGTGGTTTCCGGGATGAAGGAAAGGCCCTGCGAGTCATTCGCGAGTTTGTTGAAGGACCAGGCTATATCCACGTTTCGCCCCGAACCTCCGCCTTGGCCTATGACCTCCTTCCGAAGCTCTTCGCCCTTTGCCCAGGGACGGACCTGGCCAACCCGGCCGGAACCACGGATGCGGAGCCGGCTTCACGCACAGGGGACGGCTCGCGAGATAAAGCCTGTGCCAACAACCACTTTATCGCACACTGCCTCTCCCACTCTGTCGAGAACGCACCGGAGTTCGACACGGTGGCCGATAAAGTCCGGAAGCCGGAGGTTTTGGGACAAGCCCTGGATAGACCCCGGCTGTCCGACCCTGACCGCGTGGTTACCCGGCTGGACAGTTTTATTAGCGCCTACGGCGCCCGCGCGACCCTCTTCGAGCTCTGGAACCGGAACAGCCCCATTTTCGAGCTGCTTCTGATGCTCTTCGACCGCTCTGAGTTTCTGGCTGAACTGGCCGTACGGACGCCGGACCTGGTCGATGAATTAGTTACCAGCGGACGATTGCGCCAGCGCAAGACGGCGGATGAAACCCTCCGTGACCTGCGGCATGGCATTGCGGACAAGGATCAACACCTCTGGATTCGGCGTTACCACCAGGCTGAGTTGATGCGGATTGGCCTGCGCGACATCCTCGGACTGGCCGATTTCGAGCAGCACCTCTCCGAGCTTTCCGCGCTGGCGCAGGCCTGCCTCCAATACGCCCTGGAGACGGTGATGCGCCGGCACCGGCTCAAGTCGCCCCCTTTTGTCATCATCGGCCTGGGCAAGCTCGGGGGCGCTGAAATCGACTACGGCTCCGACCTCGACCTCCTCTTTGTCGCGCGCGATAGCGCCGGGGATCTGGTCCGCCTGGGCCGGTTGGCGCTGGAGGTCATCAGCCTCCTTTCACAACGGACGGAGCAGGGCATCGTGTTTCATACCGACGCCCGCCTGCGCCCCGACGGCGAGAAGGGCCTGCTGGTCAACACCCTCAAGGCGTATGAGGAGTATTACCGGCGCCGGGCGCGGTTATGGGAAATCCAATCGCTCGCCCGCGCGCGTGCGGTGGGAGGGGATGCTGATGCCGGCGAGCGGTTTGAAGCGATGGCCGGTTGTCTGGCCGATTTCAGCAAGCCCGCTCCGCCCATCGCGGCCTACGCCCCGGACTGGAAACAAGAGATTCACCAGATGCGGTTGCGTATTGAGAACCAGCGCACTCCGCCGGGCAAGGCCGATCTCGCCATCAAGACCGGTGCCGGGGGAGTGATGGACGCGGAGTTCATCGCCCAGGCCCTGTGCCTGGAGCATGGATGGCATGAGCCAAACACCTTGCGCGCCCTGGAGCGAGGGGCGGCCGCCGGAGTGCTGCCTGCCCCGGAAAAGGTGATTGCCAATTATCGCCAACTCCGCCGCATCGAAGGAATATTGAGGCGGTGGAGCTATGAAGGCGAGACGCTCCTGCCCGACGACCCGGCGCCGTTTTACCGCGTCTCGGTTCGTTGCGGATTCCCGACGCCCGAGGCCTTCCGAGAGGCGCTCGTGCAATGCCGGAAGGCCATTCGCGAGGTGTATTTGCGAATCTTTGCCTTTATGAAATGAGGCGCCAAGCGACCAAGAGCGCAAATGCGGGTTCCAGCCGGTCACGCTCCTTTCCAATCGCAAATCGCAAATCTAAAATCGCAAATCACGCATGTGCCGCCGGAGTTACGGCCCGGGAGCACTTAGGGTTTCACCCTATTTGGCCGGGGGGAAGGAGCGCCCATAGTCCTTGTTGTAGAACAACCATTTAATGCTAAGTTAGAGGCTGTTATGGCAAACATTAGTGTGCTGCTTGTTGATGACCACAGTATCGTGCGTGAGGGTCTCAAGGCCTTGCTCCTGGCTGAGGGAGACATCACGATTGTTGCCGAGGCGCAAACCGGACGGGAAGCGGTTCAGGCGGCGGAGAAGCATCGACCGGAGGTGGTGGTGATGGACCTGGCGATGCCCCTGCTGAATGGCTGCGAGGCCACACGCCAGATTCTCAAGGCGGTGCCTTCGGCCAAGGTCGTGGTCCTGTCCAGCTACGGCGATGATGAACACATTCACCAGGCGATTGGCGCCGGAGCCGCCGCCTACCTGCTCAAGCAAACGGCCGCGGCGGAATTGGTCAAGGCCATCCAGGAGGTTAGGAAAGGCGACGCCTACTTCAGCCCGGCCATCGCGGCGCGTCTGCGGGAACAGACCCGGCAGTCCGGTGATGAAGAAGCGGGGCAAAAGCAGGAGGATGTGCCGTTGACTTCGCGGGAGATCGAGGTGCTGCAGCTCATCGCGGAGGGCTTCGCCAACAAACAGATAGCCGCCGAGTTGGGGTTGAGCGTCAAGACGGTTGAGAAGCACCGTCAAGCGGTGATGAAAAAGCTCGACATCCACGATATCGCGGGCCTGGTGCGCCACGCGGCGACCAAGGGGATCATCGAGATGAGCGCCGTGGGGATTCCCGCCTCCTAAATCCGCCAACAGCCAGACGAGCCTCAGATTGATCTTACGCCATCGAGGAGGGAGGATCCTGGCGTAAGCGCTAACGTGTTCGCGTCCGGTGAGGCTGAAAGCTCATATCCCCAGGGGAATAATGCACTGGCGTGTCCTACCACCTTCTCGGTGAGTAAGGCCGCGACCAACTTTCCGTAGAGCCAGGCGCGGGAGCTTTGGTCGTCGTACTTCGGCAGAGGTCCCAGGGCTGCAATCCGTTGCGAAGCGGCACGGAAGCCGGGCGGCCAAGCCGCGAGCCGCGAGTCACGCGCCCAAAGAGGCGGACCCCGCTGGAAATGAAGGGGCCAAAGCGCCGCAGGGCGGTCCGATCCCGCTGGCCACTGCCAACTTCTTCGGCGCGCACGGAATCAGCGAGCAGGCCTTGCGCCGGGCTGCGGCTTGGCTTGCTCTCACGGCACGCCAAGTGGAAATTCTTTGGGGCCAGCTCGATGGCGGCACTGAAACTTCAATCGCCTCCCACGCGGGCATCAGCGCCAGCACGGAACACACCCACCGGCGGCATCTGTTCGAGAAACTGGACGCCCATACCGGCCCCGGCCTCGTCCTGCGTGTGTTCAGCGAGATGCTGGCCAGGGAAATTCCGCCTTGCCTCGGCCTCTCGCCGGCATGCCCGGAGCTTGGCCCAGCGGCGGCTCCCCAGTCTGACGGCCCGAAAAACGAAACTCGCGGCCAGCCGCCATCGCCCGGCGCCGCCATCCTCGGGGACGCCGCTTGGCGGCGGATCGCGGCCTCCCTCCGGCTGACGGCGAGGGAGTTGGATTTGGTGCGCGCCGTCTTCGACGAGAGAAAGCGGGACACTATGGCGGCGGACGTGGCCGTCTCCATCAACACCATCAAGACCGAGATGCGCCATCTCTTCGCCAAACCGGGCGTCCGCAACCGCTCCGGCCTGATTGGCCGCGTGTTTGCCGAAGTGTTCTCGCTCGGCATCTCCCCCTGTCCAAGCCACGCGCGTGAGTGCCAGCAATGCCGCGGCCGCGCGCCTGCGGCGAAGACCGATTGATGAAGCGACAGATGCAATGGCAAGAAGTTAGGATGAGCCGAGGCCAGTATTCGGCGGGGGCCGGGTCGCACGCTTGGACACCCCGGCAGCTTTTCAGCCCGACGAGGCCAAGGCGGCCCGGCTTCACCCTGATCGAGCTTCTGGTGGTCATCGCCATCATCGCCCTTCTGGCCGCCATGCTCCTGCCCGCCCTATACCGCGCCAAGCAATCGGCCTATGCCGCCGTCTGCCAGAGCAACCTGCATCAATGGGGCCTTGGGCTGCGCATGTATGTGGACGACCTTGGCGGCTACCCCGCCAACACCTTCAACGGTTACGACCTGGCTTACGGCTTCTCCAACCTTTGGTTCCAGCGTTTGGAACCGTACACCCAGGCAAAATGGCCGCAATGGAACGAGACGGATCAGCGGTACGAGCCGGAGGAGAGCGCGGCTATCTGCCCGGCATACAGCCACCTCTCCCTGCCGGCGGTTTACGAGGGGCCGGGAAACCCGGGGCTCCACCTCGGGAGCTATGGCTACAACATCGGGGGCGCGTCGGCGGCGATGACCGTGAACGGAACATCGGACCCGCAGGCCAGCCCGACAATGGGCGCGCAGGGCCTTGGGCTGGCACGAGCGGTCCTGGGCGGCGACTGGGACTGCATTCACATGAGGCCGGTGACAGACGCTGAGGTAGCGGACCCAAGCGGCATGATTGCCGTTGGCGACGCTAACCTCATACGCGCATTCTATGGCGATGCAACGCCGGCGAGGCACGGCGTGGGGGGATTTTTCGACGAAACCGTAAACCCGTTCGGCATGCCTCAGGCGTCTGTCCTTGCCGCTGGGGCGCCCGCACGGCCCCTGGATTCGAGCGCGCCACTCCTCCTGCGGATAACCCGCGAGCGCCACGGCGGGCGCTTCAACATCCTTTTCTGCGACGGCCACGTTTCCTTGCTGAGTGTGGCATCGCTGTTTGACTGGCGCCAAGACTCGGTGCTCGCGCGCTGGAACCGGGACAACCTGCCCAACCGGCAATCGTGTGGGTGGGCAAGCGTTGGCCTGACGCCGTAGTGGCGCCACGATGGAGGATGGCGGCGATCAGGTCACGGGAGCGGAATAATTCAAATCGAAATGAGATATGAGAACCGACGACAATGCGGAAGTCAACGAAAGCGGAAACAGCGGCGTCCCGCCGTCGCCAATAACAAGGCGGGATTTCTTGTGGGCGGTGATGAAAGCCACGGTCGGCGGGGGCGTCGTCATCGGCGTGGCCGGCGCTCCGACGACGGCGTTTGCCGCCGGTTGCACCACCTGCGACTCAGGTTCGGTCAACACCTGCGCCACGGACTCCTGCACCGGAAGCACGGATTGGGGCGGCGACGACACATGCACGGTCAGCGACGGCTGCTCTGCCGCGGATAAGTGCGACACGAACAGTTGCTATACGGACATTTGCGGGCCGGACACCTGCAACTATACCAACGTGTGCGGCGGAGCGAATTCATGCCAGACCACGAATACCTGCATACAGCACCACGAATGCACTGGATCGACACACTCCTGCAACTATTCCAATTACTGCCAAAGCGAGGACCCGTGTACCGGGAGCAGCGACGTCTGCTCCACGAACAATACCTGCGCTGGCAACGACTACTGCGCTGCCGTGAACGAGTGCCCCGGCTTCAACTCGTGCATCACCGATTCCTGTGACGGAGCGATACAGGCGAACACCTGCGGCAGGGATGAATGCACCTCGGACACCTGCAACGGCACGGCGCCGGCAAACACGTGCGGCTCGGACCGTTGCGACTCAATGGACACATGCGCCCTATCCGACAGTTGCACCATCTCCAATATCTGCGTGGGCGACGATAGCTGCACCATGACCAATTACTGCTGGACGAACGGCTGCAGCGGCCAGGACACGTGCCCCAACTCGGACTGTTGCTACGTCAACTACTGTTCCACCGCCAACAGTTGCTCGGCGGGCGCACACACTTGCACCTTCGATTGACCGACGCCGCCGCGCCGCTTACCAATCAGAGGGCACCGGCGCTGGGGCGCCAGCTTTCGCGGGGCGGGGCGCTGGATGTCGAGCTGACGGGCCGGCACGGCGTCGCGGCCCTCCTGGCTGAGATGTACGCCGCCCTCTATGGGGGGCGGGGACTTCGGGGCAATCTGCTCGTGCTCTCGGAGTTGGCGGAGGTTGACGCCGGGTTTTGGGACTTTGTCCATGATCATCATCGGGTCAGAGTTGCCTGGCTGGCGCGGGAGCTGGCGCGCTGCGAGGACAACGCCGCGCTTGAAGAACTCGCAGCGGCGAGCACGGCGTTTCGAAGCCTGCGACAGGTTGCCGAGGGTGGCCTTTGGCCCCATATCCTCTTGCCAGCAACGAGGACAAACGTCCGCCTGTTGCCGGAGATGGTTCCAGCGTTGCTGGAGGTTACGCGCGGCGCGAGCATCGATGTCGTCCCGGCGCCGTTCATTCCATTGATGCCGGGGGCGGAGGCCCCGGCGGCGGACGAGTACGCCGAGGCGCCGCTGGCGCTCTACCGGAACCCGGCGGTTCCGCTACGGCTCGTTTCGCCCCTTTCCTGGGTGGGGGCGAGGATGAACTCCCAGGTTCCGCTGATACGCTCGGCGGCCTCCGCCGGTGCCGAGATAGCCGTGACGCCCAATGGCGACCTCTACGCGGGGGAGTTTGGCGTGGGAATTGAGCGGTGGCGGATTGGAAACGTGCTCCAGGCGTCGGGGTCAGTCCTCACTCTTTCCGCTGGAACGGAAGGCAAAACGGCGGAAAAAGGTGCAGGATTGACCCCGACGCTGCACTGGGAGCGGCTGGAACTGAGCGATGAGGGAATTGAGTATGTGCCGGTGGGGGGAACCGGAGATCAGAAAGCGCAAACCTGAAAGCAGAGAGCGGAGACCTGAGACCTGAAAGGCGAAGGCCGAGGTCTGAAAGACAAAGCCGATGAGGAAAATCAACGAAGGTCCCGAAGCCGTCAGCCTCATTTTGGGGTTGAGAGAGAGGAGAAGGAAAGCGACGGATGGCGTCGCACTCCAAACGCTCCGCGAGGCACGGGGCGGTCGGCTCCCCCAAGCGCCCGAAACGCGCCAGGCCCTTGGAGGTATCGAGGGCGCTGAACCTGGCGAAGCTTTTGGAGTGCCCCGGCACGGGTCGGGACCGCTTTCGTCTTCTGCGCAGCACAAAGAGAATTGGGGGTCGGAAGAGAGACGCCGGAAGATGCGCGTGCCAGTCATGGATAAGCTGTTCGGACCGATACGATCGCCTCCTGTGGCCATACATTGTGATAAGCTGCCCCCACGCCGTGCCCCCTCGGCCTCGAAGGCCGCGCGCTCCGCGAAGGTTGCGGCTGCTCGCCCTAGCGCGGCCCCGTGCGGCCCTCATCCGTGTTATCCGTGTCATCCGTGGTCGCCTCTCTCCAATCGCAAATCGCAAATCGAAGATCAGACCCCATGAGCGCCTCACTCGCACCGCCAATCCCCGAAACGACGCAGCCGTCCCCCCTGCGCCGCCTGCCCGAAGAAACTGGCCTGGGCGGGCATTTACGCCAGCCTGCGGTCTTACCTGGAGGCGGGACTGGCCCCCCAGCGCGGGGCCGTGATTCCCCACGGCATCGACCCGGACATCTTCCGCCCTGAGGCCGCCCCGGTTTCCTTTCCGACTGACAAGGAGTTCAAGTTTCTTCAGACCAGCTTTCCGCGGATTACCGAGAAGGGGTTTGATATTACGATTCAAGCCTACTGCCGGGCCTTCTCCGCCCGCGATGATGTCTCGCTGGTGCTGAGGGTGCCCGAAGTCCGGGACGCGGAGCGGCGGAGCACCACGTTTGTCAGGCTGGAGGGCCTCGTCCGGGAGGCGCGGGCGCACTGGGCGTGGCGCCACGCGGCCGTCAAACTCGCCGCGGCATTCGGCTTGCAGCCCGAATCGCCGGGGCGGAGCCGCGCGCAATGGGCGCCGGAAGCCGCCGATGCGCAGTTGACACCAATGTTATGACCATGAAACCACAACCATCCCTGTTCTACTTGCCAGCTCTACTGCTGGCCCTGGTGCGCACCGTCTGCCTCGGCGCAGACCCGCTCGATGAATGGCAGTGGCGCAACCCGCTCCCTAACGGCAACGTCTTTAACGGCATTACGTACGCCGATGGCCGATTCGTCGCCGTCGGCAACGGCGGCTGGCTCGCCGCCTCCAGCAACGGTTTGGCCTGGGCCGAGAGCGAGTCTACGCCTCAGACGACCCGGCGCAGGGCTGGCGGAAGTGGACGGTGAATCCGGCGGACACCAATACGTTGTTCGTCACCACGCCGCTGTCTGGGCTGGCGTACGGCGGCGGGGTCTATGTCGGGGTCGGGGGATTGTATCCAATCGCCTCTCGGGACCCGTACTCCTGGACGACCTTCACCTTCACCAACGAGCCACCTCAGCGAGTCCCCATCTCCGCCGTGGCCTACGGCGCCGGGGAGTTTGTCGGCGTCGGGGGCAACGGCCTGGTGGCGACCTCGGCCGACGGCTCCAAGTGGCTGCAGCGTTCCCTGCCCTCCAACGCCAACCTGCACGCCTTGGCTTACGGCAACGGGACGTGGGTCATGCTGGGCGAGCCGGATATGATCGTGAGCACCAATCTGGCGAAGGTGGGGGCGTCAGTGTATGTCGCTAGCCTGACTTCGTTTAGGGGTTAACGATAACGCTGCGGTTTTTGCACCCTCAAAAGTCGTAAGTCTTTGATTATCAACGGCAGTTTTGACTCACAATGTTGTAGGGACTATAAAGTAGCGATCCCGCGCTTCCCCTTTGACTCCCCCTTTGCTCCGCCCTATGCTCCCTCTCAGAAACCGAACACGATGTTTTTCCGCCGCAAGAACTCGCCCTCGGGCCGGGTGCTCCAACTCTTGGAGTTCAGAACTTCTGACATAGCGCGATGCGAAAATGTCCGCTTTTTTCCTCACTGGGCCTCTCGAATTGCGTAACGGAGGCGCAAATGGGAACCCGGGAAGCAGACGTTGGCCCGATTGAGTTCCTCGCAGAGTGCCGC
>JAJYHY010000302.1 GCA_021784555.1 bacterium | reverse complement strand
CACTACCTGCAAAAAGCCACTGCTTGGAAAGAAGAACCGCCGCCCCCCTGCTCAGTACAGATGGATCAGTCTATCCGAGCAGAGCTGGATCAGTTTAGGTGAGCGCCAACGGTGGTTATCTTTGATACCAACGCGTACCGAAATTTCGCCGGGGCGGTGACGGTGGACGGGGCTCGAAAGAAAGCCCTTCATCTGAGGCAATGTGAACGAAAAACCTCAAGGTATCCGGCAGCATAGCCCTCCTCATCCTCTGTGCAGCACCCGTGGAGCAGTGAGCGGGCCGGCACACCCTTGGCGGGCGAGGCGAGTTCTGGCCAGTCAGCCCCGCGCTCGCGGATGAAACTCCGCTTTTTCAGTGCCAGCAAAAGTGCCAGCAAAGCCGGTTCAGACGAGCCGTTGCCGGCTTGTTGCCGAGTAATTCGCGAGTACTCGCGACTTGACAACAGCGGCGAAAAAGGCCCATTTTACGGGCGGTTTCGTTGCCTGTCAGGCGAAGGGCCTGTGGCTGTGAGAGTTGCGACTCGACGGACGGGTGCGGTTGAAGGCACCAGAATCTGTTCGAGTCCCACCACCGGCACCATCTCTAAGTGGCAGAGCGCCAATGAGTTAGGTGGTGACGCGTCCGAAACGGACACCAGAACGGACACCATTTTTCGTACTCCCGGAGGCCTGAGCAAACAATCAGCTTTTCGCGGGTTTTTCAGAAAATCTCCGCTCGCATGACTACTGGACGCCATAGTGGATCGGAAACTGAAATTCGTCCAGGGTTACGGGTCGCGTGCGGTTGAGGTCCTCGCATAGGTGCCGGGCAGCATAGTCGATTTCCCGGTCCGTGAATCTTCTCAGCGTGACTTCTATCCGCCCTGCCTCCAGTTTCACATCGCCCGTTCGCTCGACGATCATCACCAGCGCTGGCACAACCTCCTTCTGCCAATCATAATGCTTCAACAGCAGGCGGCACATCTCGGCCTCTACGTTGCAGACAAACACCTTAATGCAATCGAGCATGATCTGGCCGATCCATATTTGCACCATTACCTGCGCGAAATCGACGCCGAACTGGCGGAGGAGGTGCGCCGCGGGGGTTGCTTGCACTGCCCGGTCGGCGTGCTTCACAGCGCCAAATACAAGCGCGAGCCCCGGAGCGGCCAGAAGGAGTGCCAGGAAGAATTGCGCTACAGCTTCTGCTGCGACCAGGAGGGGTGCCGCAAGCGTCACACGCCGCCCTCGGTCCGCTTTCTGGGCCGCCGGGTCTATTGGGGGGTGATTGTCGTGCTGGTGTCGGCGGCTCATCACGGGATTACCCCGGTCCGGACCGATCGCGCCCATGACGCCGCCTGCGCCGCTCTCGGGGGCGGCCTGCGCCTGGTCCAAGCCCTCGAAGCTCGGCGGCCATCGGGAAGCTGGACCAGTTGCTTGCCGACCAAGACCTGGCCCTTGCCTCCGGGTCCAACGACGACCCGGGCCGGAACACCCGAAGATGGAGGCTGGTCTTCGTCCGGAAGGGCGAATGCCCGCCAGGCCGGGAAAAGCAAACCGGCGTAATCGAGCGTGGCGTCGCTCAGGCCGGTGCTGGGCTTGAGGACATGAACGGTCTGGCGCGGAGTGGGGCCGGTGATGATCTGGACAAGTTGGATTCGGGTGGTGGCCGGGTTCAGACCGAAGGCCTCCGGCGGCTGTTCGGGCTGGGATTCAAACACAATATCTGACGAGAATTCCGAGTGAGTATAAACGCACCTTATTGAGCACCGAATGCCGTCGGTTATCGCCGAGTCGTAGCGGACGACGTTGGGTGGCTCCAACTCACCCTGGGCCTGGCTCCGAACCGCGCCCAAAAGAACCGATTTTTGAGAGGCCCGATCGTAATAATAGACCGCCAGCGGTGCAATTTTTATAGTCTCCAGCATTGGCGTCGTGATGACCAGCGGGTCCGCTAACGTAGAATGGAAAAGCACCTTGGTTTCCCCTTGCAAGGCTGCCGCTCCTCCCGTGTTTGTCATGATCTGGATGGCATCGACCGAGCGCTGGAGCGTGCCGTCGGGAGTGGCGTAACTTAATGAACCGCTCAACTCGGTGTAATGCATGGTGCGCTGTGTCACGGCGCCGGTGGCCGCGTTCGTTTCCATGACCGTTTTCTCCCACAAGGTGGAGAAGGTGTCAAGCGGGGTGGCGGTCCAGGCACCGCCGGGTTGGGGTGTTTGGGCCAGGGTTATGGTTGCGGAGGTGAGAACGACAATCAAGCCGCAGAGGCACGGCTTGCGCTCGATGGGCGCGGCGAAACCCCCCCCCCACTTTTTCTTTCACTGCCTTCATAGGTTCAAAATTCATAAACAACGTCTTTCGTTACGAGCGCAGTTTAAAGCGAAAGGCGTGATCGAGTCAACAACTTTATTAAATGTTCTTTTCTTCTATTGTGTATAGATTATTATAGCTAATTGCAAGGCGCTGACAACTAATAGTAAGGCGCCTGAACACGGTGGTCATGGGCGGCCTCGGCTCGGCCAACATGGAAGGTCGTGTGGACATGAGCTGCCGGGGCAAAAGATGGGGGCAAAAACGGGCGCAAGAAAAGAATCTTCGGCGCGTGGCGCGGGATTGTCCCGACCACAGCTTCTGCCATTGCCAAAGGCCGGGCTGGGCGCCTAAGATGGCAGCGTCCTGAATGAGCGTCCGGACCAGCGCTAGCGACAAAGTGATCGCAAACCGCTGGAGACCAGGGGCGCCGTAGCGCGGATTTGCAATGGGCTGTGTCGCCTATTTGCAATCGGCACGGCGCTGGAAGCCATTGGCGTGTGGCAGGTTACAAACCTGCGACACAGCAGATTGCGAATCTGCGCTACGACTCTGGCTGGCGGTGGCGTCTGGACCTAAACGGCGATGGCGGAGTATAAGGTTAAATTCGAGGTCTTTGAAGGGCCGCTGGACCTCCTGCTTTACCTGATAAAGCGGGAGGAGGTCGATATTTACGAGGTGAACCTGACCAGCCTGGCCACGCAGTTTATCGAGTATATCGAGGCGATGCGCCTGCTTGACCTGGAAGTTGCGGGCGAATTCCTGGTCATGGCCGCCACCCTGATGTACATCAAGAGCCGCGAACTGCTGCCGGTCGAGCAGCAGGCGCAGTTGGAGGGTGAGGATGAGGGAGACGATCCGCGCTGGGAGCTGGTCCGGCAGTTGGTGGAATACAAAAAATTCAAAGACGCCGCCGCGCAATTGGAAGGCCTCCAGGAGCGCCAGGAGAACGTGTTTGCGCGGGCGCCGGGGCGCATCGAGTTCGAGCCGGAGGAAGGGCCGCGAGCCGCCGCGTCGATTTTCGACCTGGTCAACGCCGTCAATGAAGTTCTCAAGCGGTTCAACAAGCGCGAGGACCTGCGCGAGATTTTTGAGGACACATGGTCGGTGAGCGAAAAGATGCAGGCGCTGCTCCGGGCGATGAGCGAGCGCCCGATGGTCCTCTTCACGGAGCTGTTTTCGGGGGTCAGTTCGCGGCAGGAAGTGATCTGCACTTTCCTGGCCTTGCTGGAACTGATCCGGCTCAAGCAAATCATCGCCGTGCAGGACGAGCCTTTCGGCCTCATTCGAATCCTGCGCGCCGAACCGGCCGTGGCTGAGGCGGTTTAGTCAGTCGAGATGGAATTGAAATTCATTTTGGAAGGGGTGCTCTTTTCGGCGCAGAAGCCGCTGAGCATCAAAGAGATTCGCGACGTTTTCGCCGCGGCGCCGGAGCATGCCGAAGGCGATCCCGCGGTCAAGGCCCTGCGCAAGGTCAAGGAAGACGAACTGCTCGCCGCGCTGGAAACTCTCCGGAGCGAACACGAGGCGGCCGGGCGCAGTTACCGGCTGGCGTGTGTCGCCGGTTCCTGGCAATTCGTGACGCGCCCGGAGTACGGGCCGTGGCTCAAGGCGCTGGTGGGGCACAAGGCCAGGCCGCCGCGGCTCTCGCAACCGGCCCTGGAAACGCTGGCCATCATCGCTTATCGACAGCCGGTGACGCGGGCGGAGGTCGAGCAGGTTAGGGGCGTGGCGGTCGATGGGGTGGTTTCAACGCTGCTGGAGCGTGGATTAATCGAGCAGGCGGGGCGCGCCGAGGTCATCGGCAGGCCCATGACCTACGTCACCACACCGGTCTTCCTCGAATACTTCGGGCTGCGGAGCCTGGAGGAGTTGCCGACGGCCGAGGAACTCCGGCGCATCCCGGTGCAAAAGCCCGCCGCCTTGGCTACCGTGGACCCCGGCCTGGCTACCGCGCCCCCGGAGCAATTGACTCAGCCGGTGACCGGCGAAGCCCCTCCCACGGAACTACCGCAGGAGGCCCAAACGGCGGCGCCGCCGGCGGAGCCGTCGCAAACCGACGACCGGCCTGCCGCTATCCAGGAGACGAGCGAAGCAGGGATCGAATCACCGGGTGAAGCCGCCGAGACCGCAGTCGATGCCGCCGGAGCACCGAGCGAGCTTGCCGTGAGAGAGGATGGGGCTGCCGGGATGCCGGGCGAAGCTATGGTGGCATCAGGCGAAGAAGGCGTCGAAACGTCCTCGGAAGGCAACAAGGAATCAGAATGAACATTACCGAACATCGGAAGGCCATTGACAAATGTGACGCCCATATCGTGAAGCTGCTCAATGAGCGGACCAAACACGTGCTGGCGATTGGCGAGATCAAGCTCAAGTCGGGCGATGAGGTCTATGCGCCCCATCGCGAACACGCCGTCCTGAACCGGATCTGCCGGCTCAACCAGGGGCCCATCACTGGCGAATCCCTCCGGGCCATCTATCGCGAGATCATGTCCAGCGCCCTCTCGCTGGAGAAATCATTGACCATCGCCTACCTGGGCCCCGAGGCCACCTTTACCCATCAGGCCGCCATTCGCCGCTTCGGCTCCAGCCTGCGGTACTCCTCCCAAAAGACCATCGCCGATGTCTTCATGGAAGTGAGCAAGAGGCGGGCGGACTACGGCGTGGTGCCAATCGAGAATTCAACCGAAGGCGTGGTGACGCACACCCTGGACATGTTCGTCGATAGCGATTTGAAAATTGTCGCCCAGATTGTGACGCCCGTCCAACATTGTCTCCTGAGCCGCTTCAAGCGCGCCGATGTCAAGAAGCTTTACGTCCATCCTCAAACCCTCGGCCAATGCCGCCTCTGGATTCAGGCCAACTTCCCCCGCGCCGAGATCATCGAGACCTCCTCCAACGCGCGCTCGGCCGAGTTTGCCGCCCAGGAGCCGAATTCCGCCGCCATCGCCGGCGTTCTGGCTTCGGAGAAATACGGCGTCCCCATCCTCGAACTGGATGTCCAGGACAATGCCGCCAACGCGACCCGTTTCCTCGTGCTGGGGCGCCAGTGCAGTCCTCCCACCGGCAAGGACCGGACCAGCCTTTTGTTCAGCGTCATGGACAAAGTGGGCGCTCTTTATTCGGCGCTGGCCGCGTTGCGGCGCTATCGCCTGAACATGACACGAATCGAGTCGCGTCCCAGTAAGCGCAAGGCCTGGGAGTATCTCTTCTTCGTCGATTGCGACGGGCACGTCGAAGACCGGCAGGTGGCCAAGGCCCTGGCCCTGCTGGGCGAGCATTGCAGCTACGTCAAGGTCCTCGGCTCCTACCCCAATGGGGAATAGACCCCGGTGAGCAAGGCCTTTCCATCCGTCAGTCACCTGGCCCACGCGCGCCGGGTCTTCGACATCGAGCTGGCGGCGCTCAGGGCCGTCCGCGCCCAGCTTGACGGCGGGTTTGACGAAGCGGTGGAGATGATCTGCCACACGTTGCGTGAGCGGGGAAAGATCATCGTCATGGGCATTGGCAAGTCCGGCAATATCGGGCACAAGATCTCCGCCACGCTCACCAGCACCGGTTCCACCAGCGTCGTCCTCAACAGCGTCGATGCGCTCCACGGCGACCTGGGAATCGTCAATGATGGCGACCTGCTCCTGGCCCTGAGTTATTCGGGGGAATCCTCCGAACTGCTGAGCCTGCTGCCGGCCCTGAAACGGTTTTCCATCAAGATGGTAGCCATGACCGGTGGCCCCAGGTCTTCCCTGGCCCGTTTCAGCGACGTGGTCCTCAAGGTGCGCGTCCCCAAGGAGGCCTGTCCCTTCAACCTCGCCCCCACCGCCAGCACCACCGCCATGCTCGTCATGGGCGACGCGCTGGCCATGGCCGTCCTCCAGGCCCGCGGGTTCAGGCAGCAGGACTTCGCCAAATTCCATCCCTCCGGCGCCATCGGGCGCATCCTCGCGGCGCGTGGCTTCAAACAACGGGAGTTCACCGGCCTGGAGCCCTCTGGCGCCATTGGGCGCGCCATGCTCTCACGCGCGGCCGACATCATGCGCTCCGGGCCGCTCAATGCCGTCGCGCGCCAGGACCTCCTTGTCCGGGACGCCCTGCTCGTCATGACTCAGGCCCAATCCGGAAGCCTGAGCGTGGTCGATGAGCGCGGCAAACTGGTCGGCGTCTTCACCGACGGCGATCTTCGCCGCCAAATGACAACCGACAATAACCTCCTCGAACAGCCGCTCAAACGCGTGATGACCCGCCGCCCCGTTCGCATTCACGAACAGGCCCTGGCGGCCCAAGCGGTGAAGATCTTCAACGAATCCAGCATCGACGACCTCATCGTCGTTAACTCCAAAGACGAACCGGTTGGCCTTATCGATTCGCAGGATTTGCCGAAGCTCAAGGTGATGTAGAGTTATTCACCGGGGCAGCCGGATGGGATCGAGGGCCTGTGAATAACTCGCGCAATGTTGGGGAAAACCCCCGGTTTCGCCGAGGGATCTCGCCGGCGGACGGGGCATCCAATTCTCTGGTGCGGTGAATAAGTTGTGAACATGTTTTCGTTGCCGCTTGGACAAAATCTGATAGGATTCGGACAGTTCATTGAAAGAACTGGGACGGTCGGTAGCCGACGCAGGCTACCCTGACATGTCCCACTGGATAAACCCAGGTGACTGGGCAAAGGTTGGGTCAGGCTGGTTGGCTCAGCCCCTCTGGAGAGAGACCTTCCCCGCTTTGCGGGAGGCCGGCGCCGGAGGCAAAATTCACCAGTTCCCCTGGCGGCGTCCGTGCGTCGCCAGTCAATGCGGGATGGGGACTGAGCGAAGAGGAGCGCTAAGAAACCGCCCCGATTCGAGTGAAGTAACGCGGACAGGTTTCGAGTCCGCGCGAATCGCAGTTACCCAGAGGTACGAGGTTGCTACTGTGTATCAGCACGGGCATACGGCTCTGGCGTTGCCAGCAAGGCATCCGCCCGAAGAAAGGCGCCTGAGGGCGCGACAAAGTGAGCGCATGCTCCGGGAAGACGCCGGGTCTAGGCAGGACCCGTGAAGGCCTTCCGAGCGTCGGCGATGACAAAAAGCGTAACCGCCGATCTGTGGACGAAAGGCAACCTGAGAGAGAAGAGGCGAGACCCGTGGCGTCGGGCGAACGCGCCGTTACACACGGCGGCTGTCCTGGCGCCAAACGGTCAAGACGCGGAGAAGAAGTCACAGACGTGTCTCGGCCTGGTTCGCCAGCCGGTGCGGCAAACACCGGCCGAAGCGAGCTGAAAAGCCTCACTCAACAATTCAGCGGCCGAAAGGCGCTGGACGGCCCTGCTACGAGGCCGGCAACTCCGCTTGCCGTGGAGAATAGCGTCGGGAAGCTGGCAGCCGATGCGGCGCCCAATGCCAGCACGGGAAAGAGAGCGTGGCGAACTCCCATCCCCCAGTTTAGTCCCTGTTCGGTCGCCAGACCGGGCAGGGACTTCTGGTTTCTACTTCCATTTCAAGGTGACGACCACCGGCGCCCAGGAAATGTGCTGCACCACCCGCCGCATGGTTTTCATCGAGTCCGGGGCGGGAATTCGGGCGGCGTTTGAGACCTGGAAAGAGACGCCCGCGCGGCTCTTCAATTCCGCCAGGAGCGGCTCATAGCGGCGGTAATAGTCGAACTGAGTGAGGATGAGCTTGGCCGGTTTGAGGGCAAGGAGACCCTCAAGATCCCTGGGCGGCTGGCCCCGCTCAGCCTTTTCCATCCAGTCGGAATGAATCCAGTTGATGCCGTTATGCCGGGCCGCCTCATAGAGGTAAGCCGAAGAGAGGACAACCGCCTGGCCCGGCGCGCACTCGGCCAGGTCGGCCCGGATGAGGCGAATGGTCGCTGAATAGCCGAAGTCGTGAGCGCAAACCAGCCCCCAAGTCGCCAAGCCCACCGCCCGAATCGCGCCCAGAGCGGCCAGCCCAATAAACATCCGGACGAGCCCCCGCTCCCAGTCGGCAGCCGCGGCTGTGGGGTGATGGGGTGATGGAGTGATGGAGTGGCGGAGTGGCGGATTGATGGACGTTGGATGATGGATGATGGATGATGGATGATGTACCGATGCAGTGATGGGATTAGGGCACTGGTCAGCGGCGCCGGTCTGCTCCGCAAGCGGGGGTGCGCCACAACCGGCGAGGGAGGGATCATCGGAATGAGCGGCGCCGGCGCCGCATACCGTATAAGCCACCGACCGGCACGGTTCAAGAATCGCGCCCACCAGGGTGAGGCAGCCGGCAACGGCCAGCGGTTGGATTTGGACGGCGAAGAAGACCGCGTTGGCAGTCAGCAGGAGCATTGAGGCAACAACAACCGCGAGCGCCGCGGCGGTCGAAGCCCAAGCCAGAAGCCAGACCGTGCGCAGCCCGGCAATTTGGCATTCGTCGAGACCGGCGGGCCACCCCTCGGCGCATTGCCGGGCCAGCAACCAGGGCAAAAGCAGCGCCACCGCAAGAATGCCCGGCGCCGTTCGGCCCACCTTCAGCAGCTCGTCAAAGCGGGGCAGCCGCCAGCCGGTGAGAGAAGGCGTTTGCGAGGCATGCTCCATAAACCCGGCCCACAGATGCGGAAAGCCCGCAATGACCGCGCCGAGCAGGAAAGGCGGAATCAGCAGCAGCCCCAGCATCGGCCCCAGGGGAAATCTCTCGCGCAGGAACAGCGTCCCGCTCAGTGTTGCGACCCAAACAAAAATGCAATAAACCGTCCCGATCTGCAGGCTGGTCGCCAGGCTCAACACCGCCAACCCGATCATGAGCCAGTGCCAGCCCCAATGGTTCTCAGCTTGTTGGCCGCTAAACGAAAGCGGCGGTCCACGCCGCACTCCAAAGGCTTCGCCACTCTCGAGGCCGGCAGGCCCACTCCACCCTGAACTGCATTTCCCTGGATTGCGCCGCCTCTGGTGCCGTCTGCCTTTCCAACGCACCCATACCTCGCGCAGCGTTTGGAGTGCGACGCCACCCGTCGCTTTCATTTTCCTTTCCCTCCCGCCGCCCGGCCTTGACCGAACCCAGGCATACACGGCGGCGATGCCAAAGAGATGCGCCAGGCTGTCGGGCCGGTCGTCGAAAGTAATAATGAACAGGAACAGGCCTCCGACGGCAACGGCCCATTCGGGCACGGGCAGCCGGCGAAGGACAGAGAACAAAATAAGAACATAGAGGCCAAAGAGCGCCACGTGCAGCGTCATGGCTGAAGCGGCCGACGTGCCGAAGAGCGCCATCCAGCCCAGGAGCACTCCCTGGTAGAGCGGCGGATAGGCGCAGAAAACCTCCTTGCCGGAGATCGGCAGCGCCAGGGCCAGCGAGGGATTAGTGTACTTGCCATGAAGCAGCAGGTTGACCACCGGCCCGTCGTAGAAAAAGGAATCGTTCGAGGGAACAGGAAGCGTGGCGAACAGGAGCAGAGCCAGTCTCCAAAGAAACACCCCCGCGAATATCCAAGTCGCGCTTCGCCTCAGCCAACGAATTAGTGGAGAGTCAGCCATGCCGCATCTTCACCAGAACGCTATGGAATTGTCGCGGCGGTGTCAATTTCAGCCCGCCCCGCTCGGACGGCCATTGACAAAGCCGATTTTCGAGGTCCGCAGGGCCTTGCGGGACCGTTGCCTGGCCGGCTGCCAGTCGGCGCTACCACGGTCTTGTCCATAGCCGCGAGCGAAATCGCAGCTTTGGAAAGAAAGTTCTTGCCCTAATTGTGCCCTTCTCCTAAACTGACGACGATAGTTCGTATGAAACCCGAATTTCTGAAGACAGCGAAGGGGTCGTCGGCCCCCCCCAGCACAAGCTGTGCCTTGCCGGCTTGATTATTGTTCTCACCTCCGCAACCGCCACCATGGCCCAGACTCCCGCCCAGGCCGGCTACACCGCCCTTGCGCGCGGACCCAATGATTGCCTCTGGGCCAAGCTCACCTGGCAAACCAATAGCGCCGGCGTGGCCACCGCCACCACCAACTCCTTCACTGAGGTCCAAAACGGCCTCAATTACTGGCAGAACGGCCAGTATAACGAGGCCCAGGACTTGATCGAAATCACCGCCAACGGAGCGGCGGCGGTTCACGGCCAATGTCAGGCCTACTTCAACGGAAACCTGAACACGCCCGGCGCCGTTACCCTCGTGGACGGCAGCCTTGTCCTGAAGGCCGAGCCGATCGGCTTGTTCTATTTCGATCCCGCATCGGGCAAGACTGTTCCCCTGGCGGGCCTGCGGGACTGTTCCGCCGTCCTGCTGCCGCCAAACCAGGTCCTCTGGCAATCGGTGCTCGATTCCATCTCGGCGGATTACAGAATCACCTACACCAAGGGCGCGATTGAGGCGGACCTCATCCTGCTCCAGCGCCCAAAGCCTCCGGAGTACTACGGCCTCAACAGCGCCACCACGAGACTCGAATTCTGGACCGAGTGGCACGGGC
>JAJYHY010000011.1 GCA_021784555.1 bacterium | reverse complement strand
GTGCTTCTGCTCTACTGGCTGGCGGTCAGCGTCCAGTCGGTCTGGCGCCTCTGGGGCCGGGAGCGGTGGATGACGCTCACCGGCGGCAGGCATCGGGCGGCGGGCGTGAGCGCAGCGGTGCGGTAGGGGTGAACGGATGGTGGATGATGGATGAGGGATGATGGATGGTGGGTCGTGGATGGTGGATGAGGAGTGATGGACGGGCTGATGCGGTAACGGAGCGATGGAGTGCGGCGTCGGTGGGCTCAACTCTCCCCACGGCGTGCCGTGCTGAACAAGTGCCGGCGAACATTTTCCAGTTCCGTAGGAACGGCATATTTGTAGAAACCGCGCCCACGAACCGTTGCTAGCCCCGTCAGGGGCGGCATCTCCGGGCGCCACAAAGATGCCGGCGCTCACGGGCCTCAGGCGCCATGGGCGGCGGTTTTGCGACATCTGAGCATTTGCGGGTAAAGTTGGTGTCGGCGGGGCGGGGCCGGGCGGGAGCCCTGAGTGTTCGGCAGAGGCTTCTCCGCTATCCGTGTAATCCGTGGTCAGATACAATCAACGATGAGCCCAGACCAAGAAGCCCTGCTACGTTCCAGGCTCCGGTGGCTGCTGGCCGGAGT
Source organism: bacterium (assembly GCA_021784555.1). Taxonomy (GTDB): domain Bacteria; phylum Verrucomicrobiota; class Verrucomicrobiia; order Limisphaerales; family UBA8199; genus JAJYHY01. The sequence continues at coordinate 47,706 of JAJYHY010000011.1, read as the reverse complement.
GACGGCGCTCGTGTACTGGCGGGTGTCGCAAAACGGCTTCCTCAACTACGACGATGCCCGGTTCGTGGTTCTCAATCCGCACGTCTATACGGGGTTGAGCCTGGCGAACCTGAAATGGGCGTTCACGACGCTCAACGGCGGGGTGACCTCCTATCAGCCGCTGGTCTGGATTTCGCACCAGTTGGATTGCCAATTGTTTGGGTTGAAAGCCGGGGCGCAGCATCTGACGAACGTTTGGTTCCATGCGGTGAACGCGGTCCTGCTCTTCACCCTCCTGGACAAGCTGACGGCCAAGCCCTGGCGGAGCGCGATGGTGGCGGCCCTGTTCGCCCTGCACCCCCTGCACGTGGGAACAGTGGCGTGGATTGTGGAGCGCAAGACGCTGGTTTGCACCTTCTTTTGGCTGCTGACAACGCTGGCGTATCTTCGCTACGTGCGCCGGGGCGGCTGGCGGAACTACGTGCTCGTGCTGGTATTGTGCGCCGCCGCGCTGCTGTCCAAGCCGATAGCCGTGAGCCTGCCGTTCACCTTGCTGCTCCTGGATTTTTGGCCGCTGGGACGATACGCACCGTCGCGCAGGGGCAGCCGGACGGCTGTGCCTAACGCTTCTGGCGGAGCCTCCGAGGCCCCTTCCGAATGTGGCGCCAGCTTTTGGAGTGCGGCAGTCCTCTGCCGCTTTCTCACAGAACCACCGGGATCGCCAGGCACTCTGCGGCACGGGCGGTCTAATGCAAAAGCGGCAGAGGACTGCCGCGCTCCAAAACCTGGCGGAGGCTCCAGCGGGCGGCTTGCGTCGGGCGCTCGCCCAGTGAGCGCGGGCCGGCTGCTGTTGGAGAAGGCGCCGCTGTTCGGGCTGTCCGGCCTGGCCTGCTGGATAACGCTGCTGGCGCAGGCGGATATGGGCGCCGTGAAGTCGCTCCACCAGGTTCCAATGGGCGCGCGGTTGGAGAATAGCGTCGTGGCCTGCCTGCTTTACCTGTGGAAGACGGTTCGGCCGGCCGGCCTGGCCCCGATTTACATCCTGCGGCAGAACTGGGCGTGGTGGCAGGTGGCGGGCGCGGCGCTCCTGCTGGGGCTAATCTCGGTTTGGGCGGTCCGCCAGGCAAGACGGCGCCCTTGGGTGCTGTTCGGCTGGTGCTGGTACTTGGTAACACTCGGGCCGACGCTCGGCCTGGTCCAGGTCGGTTCGCAGGGGATGGCGGACCGTTACACCTATGTGCCGCTCATCGGAATCTTCATCCTGGCCGTGTGGGAGGTCTTGGAGCGGGCCGGGGCGCTGAAGCGGGCAAAGCCCGCGCTGGGAGCGGCGTCTCTTGGGGCAATTGGGGCGTGCGCGGTGCTGACGGTGGTCAATACGGGGTACTGGCGGAACAGTATTTCGTTGTTCGAGCACGCGATACGCGTTACTGACCGCAACTATATCGCTTACCAGGCCCTGGGAATGGCGTTCGCCAACAAGGGCAATCTGCAAGAGGCCAGCGCGAACTATCGTGAATCACTGACCATCAAGCCCGACCAGCCCATTACGCTCACCTGCCTCGGAGAGGTCTTGCTCCGCGGAGGCGACAGCCAGGGCGCCTTCAACGAATACTCAGCCGCCCTCGACGCCGCCCCACAAGACGCCGAGGCCCACCGGCGGCTGGCGCAGCTCTTCATGAACTCGCCAGACCCGCGCTTCCACGACTCGGCCAGGGCGCTGGCCCAGGCGCGTCTGGCTTGCAAGCTGAGCAAATACCGCGACCGCGAGATGGTGGCGGTCCTGGCTCAGGCTTATGCGGCCAATCACCGCACACACGAGGCCCTTCAGGAAGCGCGGAAAGTGCTGGCCCTTTCGGTTGGCCCGAGGGAAAGGCAAGGCGCGCTCGGGTTGGCCGCGAGCATCCGCCGGGTAGCGATAGCGTGGCGTCCACAAAAAGAGCGGGCAAAAACTCAACAAAAAGGACCAGAGACAACAACGACGGAAGCTTCGTTTTCTTCGTTCCCTTCTGTGGGAAGAAGGGACAAGTAATTGAGAATTGAGAATTGAGAACTAAGAATTTGAAATTGAGCCCCGCTTCGGAAGCGGACCTGGAAAATGCTTGTGATGGCGATTTCTACAAAGATGCCGTTCCTACGGAACTGGAAAACGCCCCAACCCCAACTCGCATATTTCATGGCCCGCACAAACCGGCGGTAGTCTGCGGGCTGAAATGACATTGCCGCATGAAAGATGAGCCAACGACACCCGTGTCCAGGCGGACAAAGATACTGGTTGTGACCGACAGCCCGATTCTGCCCAGCGGCCTGGCCGAGACGACGCGGCTCATCTTCGGCAGCCTGCTCAAGCGGTATCCAGAGCAATACGAGGTGCATCAGCTCGGCCTGTTCCAATGCTACGCCGTCACCACCCCCCAGTGGCCTGTGTATCCCACCATGACCTTCAAGAACCGCCAGGGCAAACTCGACTTCGTGCCGGAAGACAAATATGGCCAAAAGACCTTCTTCCGCCTCCTGCCCAAGGTCCAGCCCGACATCGTGTTTGCCTTTGGCGACCCACAGACCGTGCTGTATCTGTGCCGGCCTCCCAAGGAGCGCCGCTACAAGCTGCTGCTCTACATCAACTTCGACGGCCTGCCGCTGCCGCCGGATTATGGGCCCGTACTGAACAATGCGGACCTGATCTTCACCAAGAGCGAGTTCTCGAAGAACGTGGTGGCCTGCTGCGTGCCGGCCGTTGCCAAAGGCAAGCTGGGTTACCGTTACAGCCCGGCGGACCTGGAACGGTTCGCACCGGTGACGGAAGAAGTCCGGGCCGAGATGCGGCGCGACCTCTTTCCGGCCTGGATGTGGCAGGAGGCGTTTGTGCTGGGCTGGGTTGGGCGCAACCAGTGGCGGAAGCAGAACTGGGTGCTGTACAAGGTGCTGCACTATCTCCGTACCGGACAATACCTGGTCTGCCGGCGATGCGGGCGGGTCAGCCTCTTCGATTGGGACCCGGCCCGGCAATTGCACCTGAACGCCGAGGGATTGGTTTTGGAATCCCGGCCCGGCTACCGCTACGAGGTCTGCGCCCATTGCGGCTCAAACGAGATAGAGCAGGCTCGGCCGTTGCAGGATGTCTTCCTCTGGTGCCATACGCCGGAGGAACCGGATGAGGCCTGGCCGTTGCGATGGATTGAGGGCCAGTTCGCGTTGCGCCGCGACCGCGACCTCTATTACACGCCCGGACACGGGCTCAAGTCGGCCCTGGCGCCGGAGGACGTGCCGATGCTGTACCGGATTTGGGACTGCCTGCTCTACCTGAGCGGAGGCGAGGGGTTTGGTCTTCCGGCGTGGGAAGCGATGTGCTCGGGGCTGCCGGTGGTCTATACGAATTACTCCGCGCACGGAGAATTCCTAAGCCGGGGGAAAGCGGGACTGCCGGTCGGCGGCATTTTGCAGCCGGAACCGAAGAACTGCATCTGGCGGATGGTGGCGGACGTACCCCAGGCCATCGAGGCCGTTCGCCGGCTCTATTTCGACCGCGGGCTGGCGCGGGAGCTTGGCGCCAACGGATGCCGGTTCGCCGCGCAATTTGGCATCGAGGCCCAGGTGGGAGCGTGGCATCGGACTTTCAGCGCGCTGGTCCGGCCCGCCGTGGCGGCATCGGGGTCAGTCTTGGTGTAATGTCCCTCGCCAGCAGAGCCGCAGGCCGCGCGCCATTTCGCATTAGGCATTCCGCAGCCATGAGCCCCCATGGAAGCCGAGCAGGATGAAGCCGAAGGAGGCATTGGAGGCGGGATGGCCAACGTCGGCACGGAGCCAGACGGCTGTAAGCAGACCCACCACTGTCCATGAGTCACCGCGATGGTATCCATGTAACCGGCGGCCCGGAACGCGCCCTGGCCCTCCAGGAAATAGAACAGGACGACCAGCTCATCTCCGCCACCGTATTCGAAGACGTGGCCTTCGGCCCTCGACAATTGGGCCTGGAAGGGGACGCCCTCCGCGCGCGCGTGGAACGTTCTCTGAACCTGGTCGGGCTGGCGGGATTCGAACAGCGCGAACCGCACCGGTTGAGCCACGGCGAGAAACGGCGTGTCTGCCTCTCCGGCGTCCTTGCCTGCCAGCCGAGCATCCTGGTACTCGATGAACCAACCAGCGACCTCGACCCCCGTGGCCGGCGCGAGTTCAAGACCTTGCTCCGAAACCTGCCGGGCGCCAAGCTGATCGCCACTCATGACCTGGAACTGGCAGTTGACCTTTGCTCCCGCGTTCTGATCCTGGACGAAGGCCGCCTCGTTGCCCATGGCCCAGCGGTTCCTTTGCTCTCCGACGAGCCTCTCATGCTGGCCCACGGCCTGGAAAAACCGCACTGCCTCCTCCACCATCATCCTCACTGTGAACAATGACAAAGCTCGCGCCTGCCAAGAGCTTTGTCCTATCGCGACGCAGCGCCAGTGGCGTTCGCCAATCGCAAGCCGCAAATCTAAAATCCCCCGGAGATTGCCTGCGATGACAATAAAGGGGCTTATCCGCAATTCGTTTTCAGGCTTCCGCAAAGCCGTGCGTGGGTTTAAAATCGTAAATATGCTTTTGGTGCGGAGATGGCTGCTGGTTTTTGCGGTTCTGGTTGCTGCCGGATGGCGTTGCGCTGCGGAGGCGCCAGGCGATGGCGTTTACAACTCTGCACTTCAAGTTTACAACCTTGGTTATTACGGTTCGGCTGAAAAACATTTCGCGGATTTCATCCGCCAATACACCAACTCCTCCTGCTTGCCACAGGCCGTCTATTACATGGCGGAGTGCAGGATGCAGCAAACCAATTACGAAGGCGTGATTTCCTTGCTCTCCTCTCATCTGGCCCAGGCGGGGGACTACGGCGACGACGATCTCCTCCTGATAGCCGGAGCTTACGAGGCCAAAGGCGACTACCATTCCGCGAGCCAAGCCTATGCGAAGCTGATCAAGGACTACCCCATTTCTCCCTATCGGCTGCAGGCGGCAATTGGTGAGGCCACGGACCAATCGACGCTGGCGCAATGGCCCCAGGTGCTCGAAGTGCTTCAGCGCACCAACAGCCCTTTCCTCGATGCGGTTCGCTCCAATGCCACCAATGAATGGGCGCAGCGCGGCTATATCCTCCTTAGCGAGGCGCACTTTGCCCTCGAACACTTCGCCTCCGCGGCTAAGGCGCTGGCGCCACTGGCGAAATTGCAGTTGAAGCCGGAGTTGGCTTGGCATCGTCAGTATCTCCTTTGCCGGATTCCACTGGCCCAAGGCCATCCGGAGACGGCGGTACAGAACTCGACCAATCTGGCAGCCCTGGCCGCCACCACGGGCCGGCCGCTATTTGAGGCCGAGAGCCTGGCTCTCCAGGCTGGCCTTTTCGAACGGTTGGGCGATACCCAGCACGCATTCAAGGCGGCGGACTCGCTCGATCAGCTCTGCGCCCGTTGCCCGGCCGGCTCGGTGGGAGACATCGCCCTGCTGACGCTGGGGGAACTGCGTCTGCGCCAATCCCAGGGCGGCGCCAATGCGGCCTCTGCCGCCAAGTACCTGCAACGGGCCGGGGAGGTTCTCCACGCCTTGATCAAGCAGTTCCCAAAAAGCCCCCTGCTCGGGAAGGCCCAACTGGACCTCGGCTGGTGTTCTTGGTTCGAAAACAAGCTTTCTGAATCCGAGGCGGCCTTCCAACGGGCAACCGCCACCCTTCCTCCCTCCACTGACCGTGTTCTGGCTCAATTCAAGCTGGCAGATGTCGAGTACCGGTTAACCAATTACCTCGGCGCCCTCTCCAACTACTACGGCGTTGTGGCCCAGTCCGCCGCCCTGCCCCGGCTCAAGACCTCGCTGGTTGAACCCGCCCTCTACCAAGCGGTGCGGGCTGCGTTGGCCGCGGGCCAGCCGGTGCGGGCGACCGATGCCCTCTCCCAATTGCTCCGGGACTATCCCAGAGGCTACCTGGTCGATGCGGCCGTCCTGTTGACCGGCCAAGCGGTCAATGCCAGCAACAACCCTGCCGGCGCGCGGGAGATCTTCCAACGCTTCCTCAAGGTCTGTCCGAACGCCCCTTTGCTGCCGAAGATCGAATTGGCAATCGCCCTCACTTACGAGCAGCAGGCGCAATGGACAAAGGCCATCCAGGTCTATGATCGCTGGCTCGCGACCTTCGCCCATTCCCCTGCCTGGACCAGCGTCTTGTACTACCGCGCCATGGCAAAATACCAAGCCGGCGCCAACACCCGCGCCCTGGCCGATTTCAACCTTCTGTTGAGCAAGTTTCCTAAGAGCAAATTCGCGCCGCTGGCCGCCTGGTGGATCGCCGATTACTCCTATTACTTTTCAACCAACCTGCCCGAGGTGGAAAAGAACTACAAACGGATTTACCAGAATCCCGACTGGGCCCGCCTGCCAATCGCTTATGAGGCCAAAATGATGACCGGACGGGCCGCTGTTCAGTCCGGAACCGATCTGAATACCGCCCGGGAATGTTTTTCGGAACTGTACAGGGACACGAACTGCCCGGCGCACCTCCGCGCCCAGGCCCTCTTTGCCTATGGCTGCTATTACATGATCTTGGATTCCACCAACAAACTCGCCGATTACCGGGAGGCATTGAGAATCCTGGACAGTGTGACTCGCGAGTTCCCAAAAGATCAAGTCGCCGTGCTTGCCCTGGGCGAAAAGGCCAATTGCCTCCTCCAACTGGCCCAAGTCTCCCACCAGTACGACACCAACGACTTCGAAAAGGTCATCTCCTCGCCTCTCGCCGACTTCACCGCCCGTAGCGCCGCGCGCGTCGGCTTGGGCGCCGTCTATGAAAAGATGGCCGGCGAGCCAAAGAACCGAGCCCGGCGCGCCGCCCTCCTTAACCTGGCCCTGGCGAGCTACCTGAACGTCTTCTGCTATGAAAAGGACCTGCGCCCGGACGAACGGCCCGATCTCTTCTGGGTCAAACGCGCCGGGCTGGACGCCGCCAACCTCTCCGAGAGGCTTGGACAATGGACTCAGGCTATCAACGTCTATGTCCAGCTCCAAAGCCTAATGCCCTCTCTCCGCGCCTTCTTTGGCAAGAGGATCCAGCGCGCCCAGGAGAACCTCGCGCGCGCTAAAGCCAACCCCGCCTAAACCGAAACAACCAACATTGGTGCGTGGGCGGGCGGGGCAGTGGAGTGGTGGAGTGATGGAGTATTGGTTGAAGTATGGCGGTGGGACACGCCTCATGGGGTCTGGGCGGGGTAGCGGAGTGGTGGAGTAGTGGAGTGGAGTATTGGTCCTATGCCGTTGACTCTTGCCGCCCTCGGATTCCCCCCGCTTCTTGGGTCCTCGGAACCGTCTTTTCCGCACGAACAAGAGCGAACTTCCTAACCCTATTGGAGCGTTGAGTTTTCCATTACTCCACCACTCCAGCACTCCGCCACTCCAGCACTCCGCCACTCCAGCACTCCACCATTCCAGCACTCTACCATTCCAGCACTCCACCACTCCACCACTCCAGCACTCCACCACTCCAGCACTCCATCACTCCATCACTCCATCACTCCAGCACTCCGCCACTCCAGCACTCCACCACTCCAGCACTCCGCCACTCCAGCACTCCGCCACTCCAGCACTCCGCCACTCCAGCACTCCGCCACTCCAGCACTCCGCCACTCCAGCACTCCGCCACTCCAGCACTCCATCACTCCATCACTCCATCACTCCATCACTCCATCACTCCACTACTCCAGCACTCCGTCTTGACTGTCCCAATCGTGCCTCGCATTCCTCCGTAAAAGCGGGGGTTAAACCCCATTTCAAGCCCGAGTTGAATGCGAGATAACCTACGCAGGTCCTTATGGCTAAAATCAAAGTCTTATTAGTCGATGATCATACCGTCGTGCGGCAGGGCCTGAGCGCCTTGTTGGCCTGCGAACAGGATCTCGAGGTGGTCGGCGAGGCCGAGAACGGGCGCCGCGGAGTCGAGTTGGCCAAGGCCCTCTTGCCGGATGTCGCGGTCATCGACGTGGCCATGCCCGTGCTCAACGGCCTCGAGGCCACCCGCCAGATTGTCAAGGAAGTTCCTTCCACCCGTGTTTTGATCCTCTCTTCCTATAGCGATGACACCTACCTGGAGCAACTCACCGAGGCTGGCGCCATGGGCTACATGATCAAACAAACCGCAGCCAGCGACCTGCTCAGAGCCATTCGCGAGGTCCATAAAGGAAACGCCTATTTCAGCCCCTCCATCGCCCGGCGTATTCGCGACCGATGCCGGGCCGCCTTCATGCGCGGCCAGCCCGCCAAAAGACGAACCAACTACCTCACCAGTCGCGAAGCAGAGGTGCTCCAACTTATCGCGGAGGGGCGCGCCAACAAGCAAATCGCGGCCGAGCTATCCATCAGCATCAAAACCGTCGAGAAGCACCGGCAGCAGGTAATGAACAAACTCGGCATCCACGACGTGGCAGGACTGACCCGCCATGCCATCGCCCAAGGCATTATCGAGCCGGCAGGCCGCATGCTGTAGCGTCTTGGGTGTAAGACCTCATGGCGGGACTGCTGCTACGAATTAGTATGGGTCGGTTCTTTTAGATATGCGATCGGCCTGGCGGTGACCGAAAGAGTGAGAAGTACCCGAGTATGAAGAAATGTGGGTTAGCCAATGTGGGGAGGCACAAACTACGAACAGCCGAAAGGGGATAACGATGAAGAAAGTGACGAAAAAGACAGTGTTATTGGCCATGTTGGCAATGGGGATGCTTGCCTTTAGTGGTTGCCATACGGCGCACGGTTTTGGCCAGGACGTGAAGCAAGCCGGCCAGAAAATTGAGCAAAGCACGGAATAAGCAGGTCGGGCAACGGCTCGCCAAGGAGGTGGGGATGGGGAATCCCGCTGAAGAAAACGATCCGTTACCCGAACCGCCCTCATCCTGACCGAAAGCCTGAAGCGTGTCAAGCGGGGAAAACAAGAATCTCCTGACACGGTCACGGCCAGTGACAAGGTCATCGTAAACCGTTGAAAACCAGGGGTACGGTAGCGCAGGTTTCCCAACCTGCTGTATCGCCGATTTCCCAATCGGCAGACGCTCGAAGCGCTTCCCGGCACGCAAGTTGGGAAACTTGCGATACAGCAAGTTGGGAAACTTGCGATACAGCAAGTTGGGAAACTTGCGATACAGCAGGTTGGGAAACCTGCGCTACGACTTTGTCAATGGCCGTGCTGACACGGTCATTGCCAGCGCAGGCGTGCCGGGAGGGCGCACGGCAAAATTCTTCGAGTGGCTGAAATCTTTGTACACCAAGAAAACAAAGGAAACGAAGAATTTTGTCGTGCGCCAGGCCGGGATGTCCGGGCTTCCAAGCTCGCCAACCACGACCGTTTCAGCCGGCTTCCGGCTGGTAAGCCGGCGAGTATCCGCGCAGGCATTAACTACGCCGACGATGCGGCAGATTCGGAGGCCTGCGCTACGACTCTGTCAACCACCGTGAATCTCCTGAACCGAGAGCTTGCGCCGGGGCGCGGGAACCCAAAGGGCGCAGACGGACAAACGCCCGTGCGTCAAGCAGGCCCCCAGCAGGTCGCGTAGAGGCCTGAAATGTGAAAGCCGCGAGGTGGCGGAGGCATAGTCCGACTCCACCGCCATGGGCACCAGGGGAACACCCGCCCACGCCGCCTTCACCATCAACTCCAACTCGTACGCGTAGCGGCCGGCCTTGACCGGCAGACCTTCGATGGCGGCCAGAGGATAACAGCGGTGACCGCATTCAGTGTCCGCAAGGCGGATCCCCGTCTCAGTCCGGAACCAAAACGTGGACAACGCATTAATGACGCGACGCACCCAAGGCGCCCGCTCCTTCTTGAGGTCGCGCACGCCAATCAGAAGCGCTTCCGGTCGGCGGCGGCAAAGCGCGGCAAATTCTCCCAGGCTCTCAAGCGAATGCTGGCCGTCGGCATCGAGCGTGATGGCGTGGGTAAAGCCGAGGTGGCGCGCCCGGTCGAAGCCGGCCTGCAACGCCGCGCCCTTCCCCGAGTTGCGGGGGAAAGTCAGAACGTTGATAGCTGTCTGGGCGGCGATTTCCGCGGCGGTTCCATCGGTCGAACCGTCGTCGATAACTACCACCGGGAAGGCGGCGCGCGCGCCGCGGATTACGCGGCCAACCGTCAAAGCGTGGTTATAGACCGGAATCACCACGCAGAGCCGCGGAGACAGAGATGGGCTCATAACCTCAACCCGGCTGTCTTCCCCGAAAGGTCAGCTCCGCGACCCCGGATTTATCCAACCCGCCCAGGCCGCTGGCCACCATGCGCTCGTATTGCTTCTTCGTCGCCGCGGCCAAAGGAAGGTTCAGTCCCAAATCTTCGCCCAGCTTGAGCGCAATGCCGGAATCCTTCGCCGCGTGAGCGGCGGAGAAAAAACACGTGTGCTCGCGGTTCTGCATATCCTCGCCATCCGTCTGGAGCACGCGCGATGAGGCGCCAGTTTGAGAAAACACCTCGCGCAATAGGGCCAAATCCAGGCCCAAGGCATCGCCTAGCGCCAACCCTTCCCCCAAACCCGCCGTGTTGATGTTCATCACCATGTTCACCAGGGCCTTTACCTCGGCGGCTTTGCCGGCCGGGCCGATGTAACGGATAGAGGCGCCCAGCTTTTCGAGCACCGGCCGGGCGCGTTCAAAGGCCTCGGGTTTCCCCCCGCACATGAGGTAAAGGGCGCCTTGACGGGCCTGAGTAATGCTGGAAGCCATGCAGGCCTCCAGCGCCTGGGCCCCCGCCACTTCGACTCTTGCCTCCACCCGGCGGTGAACTTCCGGTGTTATCGTGGCGCAGTTGATAAAGAGCTTTCCGCGCGCACCCGTGAGGAGTCCGTTTGAAAAAATGGCCTCCATTGCGCGGTCGTCGGTTACCACAGTGATGATGATGTCCGAAGCATAGGTAACCTCAGCCAGGGCGCTCACTGCCCGGCTGCCGAGTTCGCTCGCGAGCTCCTGCGCGGCCCCACCGTTGAGGTCATGCACCACCGAAATCGTAAAACCACAATCTTTCAGCCGGCGGGCCATGTTCGCCCCCATCCGGCCAACGCCGACGAATCCGATGTTCTGAAGCATAATTCAACCTACCGTTTGATCGTACCTCGAAAAGTCTAGCTCAGAACGGCTCAGGCGCAACGTCGAACAGACCTGATTCCCCCCTTTGGCATGCGCATCCAATTCGGAACGCCGATTGTAATGGCCAGCGGACTGGAAAAGGCGCAGAATCGGGGCCGGTCACGAGAGTGTGACAGAGCAAGCAAGCGGAGAAACAGAAACGAATATCCTCAGATTATGAAACTAAGAAATGCATTGACACTTTGTCCGGCCATCCTGTTCCTTTCAACCGTAGCGGGCGGCGCTCAGCCCCTGGCCCGCGTAACGATTCGAAGTTTTAGCGAATTGAGCAATGCGGTGGTTCGGGTCGTAGGCGCGGTGGCGCCGAAGGAGAAGGAGAAGGTTGGCGGGCAATTGACCGCCGCGCTGGGGCTGACGAACACGGGGACGTTTAACCCGGATGGCCCGTGGGAGCTGGCGGCATGGCAGCCCACCGGGTCGCCCAAGCCGCTGCTGGCATTAAGGGGGCCAATCCCGGACGTGAAAGAGTTCCATAACGATCTGAACCCGGACGGGGCGTTGGCGAAGGCCGGCGAAGATTGGGTGCAGTTGGGAAAGGCAGGCGCCGCCATCGTCTTCACTGCCGCGGACGAGCAGAGCGACCAGGAAAAAGCGGAGCTAAAGCAGTGGGAGGCAGAGAGCATCACCCGGCCGAGCCAGGCGGTGGAAGTGAGGCTGGAACCGAGCGCCGCCGCCAAGGCGCAGTTCTTGCCGATGCTGGCGGTGGCCCGGATGGCGTTGTCCCAAAAGTTCGAGACTACCGCCACGAACGGGGTGAATGCCAAAGCGTTGGGAGACCTCTTTGGCCTTTACTTTGATGGCATTGAGACCTTCGTCAAGGGCCTCCGTGAGTTCAAGCTGGGGGTGGGGGTGGACGCCGATTCGCTGGTGCTAGAGGAGACCGTATCGGCTGAGCCGGATTCCGACCTGGCTCAATGGATTCATAAGCCGGCGTATCCCTTGCGGGCGGAAGATGTGAAGGCCCTCACACCGAACGCCTTGGCCTCTGGAGCCATGACAATCGACAAGAACGAGCGGTTGCTCGACCTGATGCGGAACTTCTTCGAATTGTCGATGGAGATGCAGAACGCGGAGACAAATCAGGCGTCAACGAGCGAGATGATGGAGCTGATGGAAGTGTCTCTGCCGATGCGGGTTTGGGGATCAGTGTTCTTTAACGAGCACCTCGAATTCTCGGGGGCGTATCGCTACCCCGCGTCGAGCGCCGCCGAGGTCTATGGCAAGATGAAGCCGCTGATCAAACAGTTGGTCTCGATCTGGGCCGGGCAGAAAAAGGTGTATTCGGCGGCCAGCTTTGCGCAGAAGGCGCGGACGGTTGCGGGCATCCCGGTGGATCGTTTTTCGGTCGCACTCAACTTGAATAGTCCGCTCTACCGGCTGCCACAGCAGAAACAACGGATCGAAGCGATGTTCCCGAACGGGAAGATGGACATAGACTATGCGGTGAAGGGCAACCAACTGCTGGTGGCCACGCCGGAGCGCATCCAAGGCCTCATCGAAGGGACTTCGCAGCCGGGGCAACGGTCAGCATTCAGAACGGACGATTTGACGGTTGCCGTGGGCTATTTGAACGTGGCGCAGCTTATCCGGCACGCCTTTAGCGTGAGTGGCGGCCTCCCGGAGGCGCAGGCCATCAAGGAGCGGTTGGCAAAGATGGAAGCCCAGGGCACGGCGATTCGGTTCCGACTGGAGATGAATGGGCAGGCGCGCGGCGCCCAACACGTGCCGCTCAAACTGCTGGAGCAGATCGCGCGCATTAAGCAGGCATCCAAATGAAGGCGCTCGGGCCATCCGACGCCTTCCGTCTTCTGGCGGCGGAAGGCTGGCTTGAGTTGGGCAACGCCCGGGAAGCGGAGTGGGAACTTGCTCAGATCAAGGGTCGAGCGCGATCTCGCCCCGAAGTCCTGAAGGCGCGCTGGCGCGTTTGTCACGCGGCGAAGAAATGGGCGGCGGGTGTCGAGGTGGGGCGCAAACTGATCAAGCTGGCGCCGCGCGACTCTTTCGGATGGATCAACCGTTCTTATGCCATTCGGCGGGCGCCCGAAGGTGGGGTGCAAGCCGCTTATGACGCTCTCAAGCCAGGCGCTGAACGGGTTGAGGACGTGGAGATGGTCGCGTTCAACCTGGCCTGCTATGCCTGCCAGCTTGGGAGGCTGGATGAGGCCCGGCATTGGCTGAAACGGGCCTTCGGGGTCGCCAAGCAAAATGGCCGGCTGGTTGAGTGCAGGAGGCAGGCGCTTCTCGAGGAGGATCTGAGGCCCCTGCGGGATGACCTGGGGTCGCTGGATGCCTGAAATCAAGCCTCCGCTTTGGCTACTTGGTCATCTCAAACCGCGCGAGGATGGCCTCCGTTTCGCGGCCGAGTTCAGGTTTGAGGTTTTGCTCTTCGGGATGGCCTCGAAGCCACTCCACGGATTCGCGCACACCCAGGCGGAACGGCTTGCGGCAGACAAACTCCGGGACGAACCGCTTAATCTTTGCATTGTCGAAGATGCCCGGATGGGCCTTGTCGCCCTTGAGCGTGCCGGCCAGGCGCGGGACAACCTCGCAGATGAAATCCGTCGGCACCTTCACGATTTGAGGCGAACTGACCCCCAGTGCCGCCGCGATTTCGGCATAAATTTGATTCCAGGTCAGGGCCTCATCGCTGGTGATGTGAAACGTCTCGCCCAGAGCTTTGTCGTTGCCAACAAGCCCCGCCAGGCCGGCGGCAAAATCGCTCGAGGTGGTCAGAGTCCACGGCGTTTCCCCATCATCGGGGATAAATACCCGTTTGCCCTGTTCGAGCCGGGCCGCGAAGGTGTAACTGGAGCTGGAAAGCGGGTTGGGAATCCAGGCCTTGGAATAGGTGTGAGAGGGGCGGACGATAGTGACAGGGAAACCGTTTTCATCCCGACGCGCCATGAGCCATTCTTCGCAGGCCTGTTTCTTGCGCGAGTAATCCCACCAGCGGTTTCCTAACGGAGCGTCCTCCGTGATAGGCAGCCGTGCGGGCGGCTTGGCATAGACGCTGGCCGTACTGATGAAGATGTACTGCCGGACGGCGCCGTGGAAGACTTGGTAGTCCGCCTGCACGTCGGCCAGGTCGTAGCCGAGGAAATTGATGACCACGTCTGGGCGCGCCGCCTGGGCTGCCTGGCGGAGACTCTCCGGGTCGTGCCGATCGCCATGCACCGCGTGATAAGCCGCGGGAACGGGCCTTTGCCCCCGGCTCAGAATGGCGATGCCGTGGCCGCGCTCGTGCAGCAGGGCGGCGCAATCGGCGGAGATATTGCCCGTGCCGCCAATGAACAAAATCCTCATGGCGAAAGAAAACGCCGGTTTGTCCCGGGTTGTCAAGTTTCGCCGACCGCAAACCTCGCGGATAGCCGAGGCCGAGGCAAGGTCATCCTAAACCGTTGGGAACCTGGCCGCGACAGTAAAATACGCGGCCGCGTATTTTATTGTCGCGGCCTTCCCCTGCCAACTTCTGCCGCCGACGTTCATAAAAGCAGCCATATCCAAGATTCTTCGTGCATCCACAGGGAATCCTGGCAAGCATCCCTTGTGCGCATCGTCAAAGTACCCCTAGGCCAACGCAGCTACCAGATCCGGATCGGGGCCGGACTTCTTCCAACGCTCGGACGCGAGTGCGCCCGTTTGGGCCTGGGCGCGCGTTGCGCCGTCATTTCCGATTCCAATGTTGCGCCTCTTTACGCGGAGCGCGCCCGCGAGTCGCTTTCAGAGGCAGGCTTCGCTCCGCTCCTCATCACATTCGCGGCGGGAGAACAGTCCAAGAATCCGCGGTCTGTTCAGCTCTGTTACGATGAACTGGCCGCCCATCGTTTGGAACGTGGCTCCTTTATCGTTGCCCTCGGCGGCGGTGTGGTTGGGGACTTGGCCGGGTTTGCGGCGGCGACTTATCTTCGCGGAGTCGCGCTTGTGCAGGCGCCGACCACCCTGCTTGCGGCCGTGGATAGCTCGGTGGGTGGCAAGGTTGGGGTCAATCTCAAGGTCGGCAAGAACCTGGTTGGCGCGTTCTATCAGCCCAGGCTCGTGCTCTGCGACCTGGACACTCTGAGGACACTGCCAGATCGGGAGTATCGAGCCGGCTTGGCCGAGATTATCAAGTACGGCATTATTTACGATGCGGCCCTGTTCCGAATGCTCGAACGCCAAATGCGGCCGCTCCTGGGACGCGATCGGAAGACATTAGCTCGAGTGGTCGCCCGCTGCTGTGAGATTAAGGCCGACGTGGTTCAACAGGATGAAAGGGAGAGCGGCCTCCGCGCCATACTGAATTTCGGCCACACCATTGGCCACGCGCTTGAAGCTATCTCCCACTACGGCAAGTACTTGCACGGGGAGGCGATCTCCATTGGCCAGGTTGCGGCCGCGCGGATTTCATCTGAAATCCTCGGGCTGCCAAAGCAGCAAGTCGAGCGCATTGCTTCACTCCTTCGCCAGGCAGGGCTGCCTTGTGAAGCCAGGCTGACCGCCTCCCAGCGGGAGCAACTCCTTTCCGCAATGGCGTTGGACAAAAAGGTGACTGCGGGCGAGGTCAAATTTGTGCTGGCAAAGAGGATTGGCACAGTTGAGTTCGGCAAGAAGGTCCCCGGCGACCTGCTCGCGCGGACATTAGGCGGCGGTAAGAAATTAAGGTGGCAAGATGCCGCGGGGATTTTGGCGTCTGGCGAGGCGCGAACGAGGTGCATATCCGCGGGATCTGTAACGAGTGAGCAACGAAGCCAGGCGCCAAAAGAACAAGGCAGGTTGCCACCTTAATTTCTTACCGCCGCCTTACTATTCGAGAAAAGATGAACTCCCGCTTGATACGCCGGTGGGTGATTGCGGGCACGGTTGGCATTCTGCTGACAGGCTGCTCGCGCCGGTTTCCGGTCGAGAAGACCCTCGCCGCTTTCCGGCAAGGCGGTCACTACCCGACCTTGACCGTCTGCCGTCCGCTGGACCACACCCTCTTTCCTCCTGACATTGCCCCCTGCACCTTTTCGTGGCATCCCGCGGGCGTTGGCGCGGATGCCTGGGTCATTTGGCTGCAATTCGCCAATGGTGGCGGAGAAATGCACTTTGCCAGCGACGGCACGAATTGGATGCCAAGCGTCGATGAATGGCGCCAGATTAAGCGGCGCTCGCTGGGCTGCGCCGCCACGTTCACGGTTTTGGGCGCGCGGCGGTCGGCCCCGGGCCGAATCCTTTCGCGCGGCCAGATCGTCTTCAGCACGTCGAAGGATGAAGTCGGGGCGCCTCTGTTTTACCGCGAAGTGAACCTGCCCTTCATGGAAGCGGTGAAAGATCCCTCACGCATCCGCTGGCGCTTCGGGACGATCGGCTCAACTCGCCCGCCGCCGGTGGTGTTGCAACATCTGCCCGTGTGCGGCAATTGCCATTCATTTTCGGCGGACGGGCGGACTCTTGGTATGGATGTAGATTATGGAAACAATAAGGGTTCCTATGTCATTACCAGGGTCGCCCGGCGGATGGCCCTTGCCACCAGCGATATCATAACCTGGGATGATTTTAGACAGCAGGATCATCAACACACCTACGGCCTGCTTTCCCAGGTCTCTCCAGATGGCCGCCTCGTTGTCAGCACCGTGAAAGACAAATCCGTCTTCGCTGCGAAGGCAAATCTCGCCTTCTCGCAACTCTTTTTCCCCATACAAGGGATCCTGGCCGTTTATCATCGCAACATCCGGAACTTCCAGGCTCTACCGGGGGCCGATATTCCCGATTACGTGCAAAGCAATCCGGTATGGAGCCCCGACGGAAAGTACATCGTGTTCGCCCGCGCCAAGGCCTACAAGCTCCAGAACAAGAATGCGCAAGATAAGCTGCTCCTGACCCAGGAAGACTGCGCCGAGTTCCTGAAACACGGAAAACCGTTCAAGTTCGATCTTTACCGAGTTCCGTACAATGATGGCCGCGGCGGGAAGGCGGAACCAGTGTTGGGAGCATCAAAGAACGGAAAAAGCAATTACTTCCCGAAATCCTCACCAGACGGCAAATGGATCGTCTTTTGTCAGGCCAGCAATTACATGCTCTTGCAGCCCGACAGCGAACTCTACGTCATTCCGGCGCAGGGAGGCAAAGCCCGCTGGCTCAGATGCAACACACGACGTATGAACTCATGGCACAGTTGGTCGCCCAACGCGCACTGGCTTGTGTTTTCTTCAAAGGCCGACTCCCCCTACACGCAGTTGTTTTTGACCCACATCGATACCCAGGGCCGGAGCACGCCGGCCGTGCTGCTCGAGCATCTCACGGCCCGAGACCGTGCCGCCAATATTCCTGAATTCGTCAACTGCAAGCCGGGAGCCATAGCGCATATTCAGGAGCGGTTTCTGGATGATTACTCGTTTGCGCGGGCGGGGTATGTGATGGAAGGGGCGGGTGATTTTGACGAGGCCATCGCAAAATACAGGAAGGCCATCGAAATGAATCCGAGAAACGCCCACGCGCACCAGCGGCTCGGATTCCTGCTCTACCATGTAAAACACGATACGCGGGCCGGTCTGGCGGAGACCGCCGAGGCGCTGAAGCTCGATCCAGACGATGGCTGTGCCCATTGCGATTTAGGACTGGCACTCAGCGAGCAAGGACAATACGCCGCCGCCGCCAGGGAGCTCTCACTGGCCGTGCGCCTTCTGCCGGAGGGGTTTGACCGTCGCTATAACCCCGCGGATATGCGCTGCTGGTTGGGTGAGGCCCTCCTGGCGCAACAACAAACCAAAGAGGCGGCGAAGGTGTTGCGACAAGCGATTTCATTCAATCCAGAGAGCGCGCAGTCGCATTACCTGCTAGCCTTTGCCTTTGCCGCGCAGGGAATGACGGCCGAAGCAGCCGCTGAATACTCCAAGGCTATCGCGTTGAAAGCGGGCGTGGATACCATGCCCGAGCTTCACTTCCTCATGTCCGTGAACTACGAAAAGGCCGGTGAGTTTCGGCAGGCCCTCAGCTCGGCCCGAAAAGCGCTGGAACTGGCTCACCACACCAAACGCGATGCCGCCCTCATCCAGGGCTTCGAGGCACGAGTCGAGGAGTGTGAGACGCAGGCGGCGCGAGGCTCGGCCACATCGGACACCATGTCAAACCGATAACTCCTGCCGGTCGAGGCGCCGACCACACACCCTCGCAAAAGCACTCACGTCCGGCCAGGGCGTATGACTTGAAAGCCCGCTTCGCAGGCCGCCTTGGCTTGAGCCTCATCGTGGGTCATGAGTCGGGAGAGCCGCAACTCTTCCATAGCTGCCAAATGGAGGCGATCGAGCGACCGACAGTGTTTATCACCTGAGTTTCGATGCTGACGTAACGCCGTTCGAAAAACCGAGGCAGGAAGGCCTCGAAAATCGAACGGTGCCTGATTCCTCATGATCCCAAGCCGGGCTTCGGTTTGACGCCATTGGTTGTGCGTGAGCATTCCACCCAGCCAATCAGCCTTCAATTGCACGAGCGTTTCCAACTCCGCGAGCATCGATACGACCACAGAGGTCTCCTGGTTGGCCGCCTCCCACACCGCTTCGCTAAGGGGTTCGGGGCGAAGCAGCTTCAGGAGACAGCTCGTGTCGATGTACATCATGGCGCTGATTCAGGTCGCAAGGCGTTCCGATCCGCCCTCGCCAACTCCAGTCGTCTGTCACTTTCTGGAACGACTGTCTCGCCAAATAGGCTTTTAATCCAATTACGGTGTTCGTCGATGTTCCAGCGTGGTCGCTCGGCGTCTGATGCCGTAACAGGCACGAGCTTGGCTACCGGCTTTGAATCGCGAGTAATGATGATTTCCTGCTCAACCGCGAGGGCGGCTTCGGCTTCAGGCCATCGTTGGCGCAATTCGCGAATGGTGATTGTTTTCACGCCTGAAGATTAACATGTTTCACCGTTAGAGCAAGGAGTTTCCGCTGTGGCAGCGGTAGTCGCACCTCGTTTAAGCCAAACCATCAGGATGCTGATGTCGGCTGGTGAGACGCCAGAAATCCGCGCCGCCTGGCCGAGTGTGAGGGGACGAATCTTCTGCAGCTTTTGGCGGGCCTCGGCCCGCAGGCTCGGAACCGATGTGTAATCGAACGTAGATGGGATCTGCTTGTCTTCGAGGGTCTTGACGCGTGCGAGCTCCTCCTCTTGCCTCGCGATGTAGCCCTCGTATTTGAGCGCGATTTCGATTTGCTGAACGACCTCTTCCGGGAGCGCGTCATTCCTGGATAGGAGTTGATGATAGCTCACCTCGGGCCTGCGAAGGAGTTGCGCAAGCGTGTCGGCACCGTAACGGGTTTTCTGGAGACGCTCAATCTCAGAGCGCATAGCCGCCTCCTTAGCCTTCACCAACCGCGCCTTTCGCTCAGGAAGCAGTCCGATCTCCCGGCCCAGTGCGGACAATCGAAGGTCCGCATTGTCTTGGCGCAGGAGGAGGCGGTATTCGGCACGGGAGGTGAACATGCGGTACGGCTCGACCGTTCCCTTGGTGACGAGGTCGTCGATGAGGACGCCGATATAAGCTTGGCTGCGTTGGAGGACAACTGGAGGCAGATTTCGCACGCGCCGGGCGGCGTTGATGCCGGCCATCAGTCCTTGGGCGCCAGCCTCTTCGTACCCGGATGTGCCATTGATTTGGCCGGCCAAGTAGAGGTTGCGGCAGACCTTTGTTTCGAGCGAAGGCTGAAGCTGAGTAGGAAACGCAAAGTCGTACTCGACCGCGTAGGCGGGACGGAGGATCTCGGCATTTTCGCAACCGATAATGGTCTTCACCATTTGGACCTGGACTTCGAATGGGAGAGAGGTGGAGAAGCCGTTGACATAGATTTCGTCGGTGGCGATTCCTTCGGGTTCGAGAAAGATCTGCTGCCGCTCCTTTTCAGGAAACTTGACGATTTTGTCTTCGATAGAGGGGCAATAACGAGGGCCGACGCCCTGGATGATGCCGGAGTAAAGGGGGGACTTGTCGAGATTCGCCCGGATCAAGTCAGCGGTGGCCTCGGTAGTGTAAGTGATGTGGCAGGGCAGTTGGCCACCTAGTTGGGCGAGGATAGAGGCTGGAGGATAGGCCTCGTAAGGATGCGAATTACCTTTGGCGTCCTCGGCCGATTGTTCCACATGGAGCAATTCGCTGCCAGCGCCTGAAGAATGTTCCACGTGGAACAAATCCTCCTTCCAGTGCGTGAAGTACGGCACAGGCTCATCACCGGGCTGAATCTCAGTCTTCGAGAAATCAATGCTCCGTCGCAGCAGTCGGGGCGGTGTCCCCGTTTTCAGCCGTCCAAGCTCCAACCCCAGTTCCATCAGCGAACCGGACAATCCCATTGCAGCGGCCTCGCCTGCCCGCCCACCGGACTGCTGATTCTGCCCAATATGCATCAGTCCCTTGAGGAATGTGCCGGTCGTGATGACCACCGTTTGAGAGTGATACTGCACCCCAAGGGTCGTCTCCACTCCAACGGCATCATCATCCTCGGCCAGCACCCGGGAACACTGCGCCTGCCGCAGGTCGAGATTCGGCTCCCGTTCGCAGACCCATTTCAGTCGAAATTGATAGGCCTTCTTGTCGCATTGTGCCCGGGGTGCTCGCACCGCAGGCCCTTTCTTGAGGTTCAGCATCCGAAATTGGAGGCCGGTCATGTCGGTGGCTAGGCCCATTTCACCGCCCATGGCATCGATCTCGCGCGCCAAGTGCCCCTTGGCCAAGCCGCCAATCGCCGGGTTGCACGACATCTGTCCAACGGTATCGACGTTGGTCGTCAAAAGCAGCGTCTGGCAGCCCATCCTGGCAGCGGCCAATGCCGCCTCAATGCCCGCATGGCCCGCCCCGACTACAATGACATCGTATCTCTTAGGAAAAACGAACATCCCGCTTATTCTCGATTTTAGATTTGCGATTTGCGATTTTTCGGCTCGGAGAAATTGCAGTACATTTTGATGCAACGTCGTCCGACCGGTCTGACCCGTCCGACCCGCCCGATTGGTTGGGCAACAAAAGAACTCCAGTTGGGTCCTTTTCGGACAGGGCTCTAGCCCTTGACCACCTGATAACAAGCCTCAAATGGCGTGGAACCAGGAATCTTCTTGACTCGATGCACCGGATTCATAGCCAGGTAATTGCAAACCTTAAAGACGGTCTCAATCTCGTCGGCTGCGCCAATCTGGTCAACGATCTCCCGCAATGATAATGCCTGCCCCGGCCTTTCCGCCAACGCCTCGAGCACTCTGACCTGGAGCTCGAGTACGATGGACGCCGCCTTCTTTCCCGCCTCAACTCCCGGCTGATGATAGGCATTTATGTTGATTAGGCTTGCATAGAACCCCACCGCCCGCTCGAATAGGGCAATCAGGACGCCCACAGCAAACGCGGATACCTCTTTAATCGCCAGGGTCACCGATTCACGTCCACCTTCGTACAGGGCAGTGCGGGTTCCAAGAAGAAACCCGTGTAGATAATCCCCGGATGTCACATTGGGCTCGACCATTCGGCCTTCAGTGGCTCTATCGACTAGAACCTCAATAAACACCACGAAAAAATCGTTCCGCCCATCCCGTAGTTGTTGGACATACGCGTGCTGGTCTGTCGAGCCTTTATTCCCAAAGACCGTGATACCCTGATTCACAACCTTCCCGTCGAGGTCCAACCGCTTGCCGAGAGATTCCATGACGAGCTGCTGCAGATAGCGGGAAAAGAGTTCGAGGCGATCCCGGTACGGCAGGATGATCATGTTCTTCTCGCCTCTTCCGTTTCCGGTGAAGAACAAAGTCAAAGCAAGTTGGGCGGACGGATTCGATCTAACGTCCTTTGAACGGGTGACCTCGTCGCAGGCCCTGGCGCCCGCCAGCAACTGATCGATGTCGATTCCTTGGAGCGCGGCTGGGACCAAACCCACGGCCGACAATTCGCTTGTCCTCCCGCCTACCCAATCCCACATAGGGAACCGGCGCAGCCAGTGATGCTCAATCGCCCATTTGTCCAGGGCACTGTCTTGACGCGTAATGGCGACAGCATGGGCCCCAAACTCCAAACCGGCGGCCTTGTAAGCTGCTTCGGCTTCGAGCATTCCGTTGCGAGTTTCCTTCGTTCCACCTGACTTGGAAATGACGACGCACAATGTCTGGCCCATTTGAGAACTGATTTCGGCAAGAACCAAATCCATCCCGTCCGGGTCGGTATTATCGAAAAACCTGACGGACATCTTATCGCTTGCCGGGTTGCCGAGCGCGCGCGACACAAACTCCGGGCCAAGGGCGGAGCCGCCAATGCCGATGAGCAACAGGTTCTTGAACGGGCCGTGCGCGCCGCGGATGGAGCCGTCATGAACCTGCGCGGCAAACGTTTTGATGTCCGCGAGTGTCGTCTCTATTCCTGCGCGAATCTCCTGAGAGGGCGCCAGGGATGGGTTGCGGAGCCAATAATGGCCGACCATCCGGTTTTCGTCAGGATTGGCGATGGCCCCATGCTCCAGTTTGTCCATGTCGGCAAAACCGCGGTCAAGACGCGGTTTCATGGAGGAGAAATACTCATCCGGGAAACGAACGCGGCTAATATCTAGCGAAAGCCCGATGCCGGGATATTCGGTGTAGTATTTCTGAAACCGTTGCCACAACTGTAGCTTGGAGTTTTCCATAACCATTTCAATCACTTGGCCGCCCGGAAACTAGCACAGAAGCATGAGCCGCGAAATCCGGAACTGAACCGAAGAGTGAGACCGTCGTTGACCAGTCTGACTCGTTAGACCTGTCCGACGGGTTTGACTTGTCGCCCCGGCTACATCTGGTCTAGGACCTCGATCCCGAGGAGGCTCAGGCCCCGTTTCAAAACCTGGCCGGTGAGATCGCAGAGGACGAGCCGGCTTTGGCGCACGGCAGGCTCGGATTTGAGGACCGGGCATTGTTCATAAAATCTAGTAAACAATCCAGACAAATCATAAAGATAACCGCATAGAAAGTTTGGACGGTACTCCGTGGCAACCGCCTCCAGGAGCAGGCCGAAATTGAGGAGGTGCTTGGCAAGGGCCATCTCCGCCGGGGCACCCGGCGAGACCTCCGTTTCCGGCCCGCGGCAACCCGGTTCGGCAATCTCACCTTTGCGGAAGATGCTGCGAATGCGGGCGTAAGCGTATTGAAGGTAGGGCGCGGTGTTGCCGCTCAGGCTGAGCAGTTTATCCCAACTAAACACGTAATCGCTTTGGCGGTTGGGGAGGAGATCGGCGTATTTGACCGCACCGATGCCGACAACGCGCGCGATCTCACGGCGCTGGGCCTCGGGAAGGTCAGGGCTCTTTTCCGAAACGACTCTGAGCGCCCGCTCCTCGGCCTCGTCCAGCAGGTCAGCCAGGCGGATGGTTTCGCCGGAGCGGGTTTTGAATGGGCGGCCATCTTCGCCCAGGATCGAGCCGAACCAGACGTGGGCCAAACGGGTCCGGCTTTCCGGATGCCAGCGGTGAAAAACGGCGAATAATTGGTGGAAGTGGAGTTGCTGGCGTCCATCTGTCACGTAGATGATCTCGTCGGCATTCCAGATCTGGGTGCGATGCTCAAGGGTGGCGAGGTCAGTCGTGGCGTAATTGTAAGCCCCGTCGGTTTTCTGGATGATGAGGGGATTGGCCATCCATTCGCCCCCGCGCTGGACGAGAAAGGGGTCCTGCTGCGGTGGGAGAGAATGGTCGGAGAAGATAGCCTTGGCGCCGCGACTTTCGGTGGCGAGGCCGCGCTGGAGCAAGTCTTCAACGGTCTGCCCCAGGCGCGGATTGTAGAAACTCTCACCTAATGTGTGATCAAATCTAACACCGAGCCTGGCGTAAATCGTATCGAATTGCGCCTGAGAGAGCCGGATCATCTCTCGCCATATCGCCAGATTTTCCTCCTGGCCCGACTGAAGGCTCACCAGTTCGGCGCGGGCGCGCTCGCGCAAAGCCGGGTCAAAATCCGGCTTTTCCCGGTCGCATCGAGCACTAATCGACTTATAGATCCGCTCCATTTCGCTCAAAGGGTCCGCGGCCAGGGCATCGCGATGGAGAATGGTTTTCCAGCCGGCCAGCAGCATGCCGAACTGTGTGCCCCAGTCGCCGAGGTGGTTGTCCGTGATGACGTTGTGACCCAGGAGGCGTAGCGTTCGAGAAAGGGTGTCGCCCAGGATGGTCGAACGAATGTGGCCGACGTGCATCGGCTTGGCCACATTCGGAGAGCTGAAATCGACAACTACAGTTCGGGGTGGGTCGCTCTTTTCGAAAAAGAGGTGTTCGCCCCTGGCCGCCGAACGCAAGCTCGCTTCGACCGCCTCAGGGCGCAGGCGGAAGTTCATAAAGCCGGGCCCGGCGATCTCCACCTTTGCGCACAAGTCGCCTGCATCCAGTTTAGCGGCGACCTCCGCCGCCAGCTTGCGGGGATTCAGTTTGTGCGCTTTGGCCAGGCCCATCACGGCATTGGTTTGGTAGTCGCCGAAGGCGGGATCGGGGCAGGGGCGAACCAGCACGGTTGTTGTATCTGCCGCTGGCAGAATAGTCTGTACGGCACGCCGGAGCCGACCCTCGATAATTCGATGAGGCATCATGGAACCAGGAGCTCCGGGCCTCATTTCCTGCCCTGGTCCTTGATGATGTCGAGCATCGCCTCCGCGTCCGGGGCCTCTTCAAGGGCCTGGCGGAATTCGGCTTTGTGGAGGAGTTTGGCGATATTGGCGAGGGTATGAAGATGTTTTTGAAACTGCCCCTGGGGAACCAGAAAGAGCATAACCAGACTGACCGGCTGATTGTCCAAGGCATCAAAATTCACGCCCTGCTTGGAGCGTCCGAGGGCGCCCACGACCCCAACGATGAGATCGGTCGAGGCGTGAGGAATTCCGATTCCGAACCCGATGCCGGTGCTCATTGAAGATTCCCGCTTCTTCACCACGGCGGCAATGGCATCCCGGTGTTCGGGTTTGATCATGCCGGTCCCCACGAGTGTTTGAATCAACTCATCGATGGCCTCCCACCGATTGGTGGCGCGCAATTCGGTGATGATCTGGTCTGTGGTTAAAATGTCGCCTAGATCCATAGAGCCGTTTTAACATCTATTCGCATTCCGCATTTGGCCTGAATGTCGCGGCCTTTTCAAGAGAGAATTCACGTCCGCCTTGTCAGGGCTGCATCTTCATTACTCCCATGTCACTACCCCCATGGTTGACGGTTTGCAAGGCGCCATTGCATGTCGAGCGCTTGCCAGCCCGAGGCAATTACGGCATGCTGAAGGGCCTAGAGTTATGTACCACTACCCCCAAAAGCAAATACCATGACAAGACCTATCCCTGCTATCGTGTTTCTTGCCCTCTGTTTTGGGCCTCCCGCAAGGTCACAAGCTGGGTCCCCGTATCCTCCCAGCGCGGTGTTCTCTGGCATCACATGGCATTGGGAAACGTTGCGTCAAGCCGCCCCGGGGAGCGACCTCTGGCCGGTGACTTGGGCGGCGGACGGTTCCATTTACGCGGCATGGGGCGATGGCGGCGGATTTGGAGGAACGGATTCAGACGGCAGGGTGGCGATGGGATTCGCCCGCATCCAAGGCGGTCCGGAGGACTATCGCGCCGCAAACGTCAACGGCGGCAAGAACCCGGAACATCCCGCCAGTTTCCCCAAGCACGGCAAAACGGGCGGCATCCTGGCAGTCGGTTCCACGCTCTATGCCTGGGTCAACCTGCAGGACGGCAAATGGCCGGACGTGGACGTGGCGCTGGAATGGTCGAAGGATGGGGGCGCGACCTGGACGCAGAGTTCTTGCCGGTTCTCAAAGGGCGAGGGTTATATTAAGCCGGGGACATTCTTGAACTTCGGCAGAGGGTATGCCGGGGTTCCCGAGCATTTGAAAGGGTTTGTCTATTTCTACGCCTTCAGGCAGGGGGATGAAACACGAACATTCCTCGGTCGAGCGCCGGAGACCAAAATTCAAGAGCGCGGTGCGTATCAGTATTTTACGGGCTTGGCCTCTGGCAAGCCCCAATGGTCCGAACACGAGCGGATGGCGACACCTGTTTTCGAGGATGCCAATGGCGCGGACGCCACCGTTGGATATGACCCCGCCCTCAAGCGCTATCTAGTGACCGCTTTCCACACTGGCCCCGGGCAGCTTGGAGTTTTTGAAGGGCCGGAGCCATGGGGACCGTGGAGGACAGTGGCCTATTACGAGAAGTGGGGTGGAATGCGTTCGGCGGGGGAGGGGCTGACCTGCAGCTTTCCGCAGAAATGGATGAGCGCGGACGGGCTGACCCTCTGGTGCGTCTTCAGTGCCTACGGACCAGGCGCCAAGGAAGGGATTCACGCTCACGACCGGTTCAACCTCGTGAAGGTGACGCTGCGGCGGCGGCGATGTCGAACCTGATCGGGAATTCGGCGCCGGTGATGCTGTTGCTGAAGGTGGTTAATCTGACCCCGGCCTTGCTACACAATCGCGGCGCCGCAGGCTTTTCGGTTTTCATCGGCGGCGAACTCTGTTATGTCTCCCTCGTTTTGCAGTTCCAGACCCTATGAAAACACTCTTACTCGGAATCGACAGCGGCACGCAGTCCACCAAAGTCCTGGCTGTGGATGCCCGCAACGGCAAGGTCATCGCCTCCGCCGCCCAGGAATATGACCTCATACCCGGCCTGCCGCCGGGCGCCAAGGAACAGCACCCGCACACCTGGCGCGATGCCGCCGCCAGCGCGATTAAGAAGGCCCTCCGCCAGGCAAAAGCCGCCTCAGCCGAGGTCAAGGCCATCGGCATCAGCGGCCAACAACACGGCTTTGTGCCGCTGGACAAAGCCGGCGAGGTGATTCGTCCCGCCAAGCTTTGGTGCGACACCTCGACCGCGGCGCAGTGCGACGAGATGACGGACAAGTTGGGCGGCCTCAAATCGGCCATCCGCAGCCTGGGCAACGCCATCCTGCCCGGCTTTACCGCCTCGAAGATCCTCTGGCTCAAGCAGAACGAGCCGAAGAATTACCGCCGGCTGGCAACGGTCCTGCTGCCTCATGATTACCTCAACTTCTGGCTTACAGGCCGCCGGGTGATGGAATACGGTGACGCCAGCGGGACGGCGTTGCTCGATGTCCGCAAGCGGACTTGGTCAA
Source organism: bacterium (assembly GCA_021784555.1). GTDB lineage: Bacteria > Verrucomicrobiota > Verrucomicrobiia > Limisphaerales > UBA8199 > JAJYHY01. The sequence continues at coordinate 20,542 of JAJYHY010000011.1, read as the reverse complement.
AGGCCGCCGTCGAGGCGATTGACCCGGACCTGATGCAAAAACTGCCGCCGCTCATAACCAGTGACAAGCCGTCCGGGGCCCTCCAAGCCGCCACGGCACAGACGCTCGGCCTGGAGCCCGGCATCCTCGTCAGCGCCGGGGGCGGCGACAACATGATGGGTGCCATAGGCACCGGAAATACCCGGCCCGGAGTGATCACCGCCAGCTTCGGCACCAGCGGGACTATTTACGCCTGCGCGCCTAAGCCGGTCGTGGACCCCAAAGGCGAAATTGCTGCTTTCTGCGATTCGACCAATCGCTGGCTGCCCCTGCTCTGCACCATGAACGTGACCGTAGCCACCGAATTGGCGCGTCAAGATTTTGGCTGGTCGCATGATAAGTTCGCTTCCGAGGCGGCGCGCGTGCCAGCGGGCTCGGACGGCTTGGTGCTGCTGCCCTATTTCGAAGGCGAACGCACGCCCAACGTCCCCGACGGCACCGGCGTCTGGTTCGGCGTGAACAAGAAGACGTTCCGGGCCGGCCACTTTGCCCGTGCCTCGATGGAAGGCGTAACCCTGGGGATGAACTACGGCCTGCGCCGGCTCGCCCAACTCGGGGTCAAACCCGCCCAGATCCGGGCCACAGGCGGCGGGGCAAGGTCCAAGGTCTGGCGCCAAATCATGGCCGATGTGTTTAACACGGAGGTCGTGACACTTAAGGTTGGGGAAGGAGCCGCTTATGGGGCGGCGCTGCAGGCCCTCTGGTGCTGGCGGCTCGAACAGGGAGAGAAAGTCACGATCAGCGAGATCACCGAGGCGTTCGTAAAAGTCAATCCCGCCGAAACGGCCACCCCCAACGCCGAGAATGCCGCCCGCTACAGCGAATTACAAGAGCTCCAAAACGACCTCTCTCGCTCGCTTCTTGGCGCATTCAAGAGGCACCGCGCGCTCCTGCTCCGCTAGTTGCTGGAGGAGCGTCTTAGAAATTGGCCCGGTTTGGGGTACCGGGCCTCAGTTAAGGCGGCGGAGCTTGCGCTTGCGGATGCGCTGGGTGACGGCTCGAACAGACGAGCGGCTCAGCCACCCCTTGCGGTCACGCGTATAGTCCCCGTAGCCACGGTCGAACTGGCGCAGAAACTTGGCCATGCCTACCGGACCCAATGCACCGGCCAGAGCCCGATAGCCGGCGGCCCGCAATTCGACTGGGTTGAGTGTGTCAGTTTTCATCCGCGATTCCAGCAGCAGGCGTCGAGGTAAACTTTCATTGGCGAATCTTCAGTCTCTTTTTACCCCACCGCGGAGATCTCTGCAATGCAAACGCCGTGCCCCGCCGCAGGGCACGAGGCGGATCGAAGCCGGGGTGCTTCCAGTGCCGCTCTCCGATGAGCCGCTATAATTCGTCCGCACAACCAACTGCTCAAATGCTCGGCACCTCCTGGCGGAGCTTGCCTCCGCCCAAAAACTGTGCCATGTACAGGCGATGAATCTGCCGGTTCGAGCGAAGACCGAGGCCGGGCGCAGGCCCTTGCCGCCTCCCTCGCGGTTGCCGGGCCGGCCAATGAAGGACCGGGATTTGTGAGCGCGCCGCCAAAGATTCCCAAGGATGAGGCGAAAGAGATACCCATCGAGGTGCTGCCGCCGGAGCCAGAGAGTTCGGCCAACCCAACCGATGGGCAGCCCATCCATGCCCTCTCGGCGTTGATTCTGGTGGCGGTGGACAGCCTGTGGGCATTGTTTGATTGGGCGCCGCCGTTGTGGATTGTCACAATTCCGTTTTGCTTTGCCGCGGTGTTCCTGCCAACCTTGCTCATTCAACGGAGCCTGAAGAGAGACTCGACTGGCCGGGCGCTGGCCTTTGCCACACTGCTGGGCGTTCTGGCGGCGGTGCCCACGCCCATCACCGGCACGCCGATCGGCCTGGCGCTCCTGGCGTGGTCGGGGCTGGGCAAGCTCTTCGGCAGGCGATTCCCTCGCTGACGGCCGGGACTCTGGTACCGAGTTTCACGAAAATGTGTACACGAGCTTCAACAGCAGAGAACAGAGGAAACAGAGAATGAGCTCCGTTTTCTCTGTTTGCTCCTGTAAAGGTTTTGAGGAAACGGTGCGCCAGGCAGCCAATGAAGCAAACGGAACTACAATTCAACCTGAGAAACGCTGAAGGCGGCGAGTCACGCGAACCGCCCCAGACCGAGTTAGTGGTCACGCTCGACCTGGGCCAAGGCTGCTTCTACTTCGAACTGTTGGCGTGCGGCCAGCGGGAGGTGGTTGCCAGAGGACGGCTTGCCCCGACGGAACTTGGCTTGCGGGGATTCTTCGACCTGGAGTGGAGGTTGGAAACAGGGGGAAATGTCGAACAGCAACGATATAGCAAATGCCCGTCGTCGATTCATTCGTTGTTGGGCCGCTTGCGCAAACGGTTTGCGGTCCCTAATGAAAACCTGCGGGTGCAAATCGTTGCAGATGCCGACTTTGGCCCAGTGACAGCCGGCGTCCCGTACCCCTTCAGGCCGCCCGGAGCCGAGCCGGAATGGACATGGCTAGGGCGGCAACTCCAGCACTTCGCTTGCTCGCTCAACGACATAGACCCTGATCACGACCTTCCGCCGACCGAGCGGGGACAGCAGGCCGCGCGCGCACTCGCTGGACCATGGGTCGGGTATGCTGGGGCCGGCGAATTTCCGCTGGGCGGCAGATTTGCCAATGGCCGCGACCCATTGCTCGAAGCCCTGATCGAGCGGGACAAAATCCGGGCCCAGCGCAGGGAAGAACGCCAGCGGGCCGAAAACGCGAAACGGCTGCAGGCCCTGGCGCGCATGGCCCAGGAGCGGCGCGAGCGCGAGTTGCGCGCCGCCGAGCAGCGCAAAGCCGCCGAATCCCAGAGACGGAAAGAGGCGGCACAAGAGGCGGCGGAACCCAAACCCGTCCATGAACGCGAGCCTCTGCCTCCAGTGCCGATCCATATCGAGCCGGGCACGCTCGAGTTCCAGGAAACCAGCTTCCCGCTTTCGGACCTGCAAGGCTATTTCCTGCGCGAACGCGCCGCCCTGTGGTGGGTGTCCAATCAATCCGACGACCTGCTCTGCCTGCCGTACTGCCGCATTGAGCGCCTCGACTACCAACTCCGCACCGCCTTGCGTGTCCTCGGCCCATTGCGCGGGCGGGCGCTGCTCTCCGACGAGGTCGGTCTGGGCAAGACCATCGAGGCGGGACTGGTCCTCAAGGAGCTTCTCACCCGCGGATTGGTGAAACGCTTTTTGGTCTTAACGGTGCCTTCGCTCGTGGACCAATGGGAGGAGGAACTCGCTGAAAAATTCGGCCTCTCCACCGCCACGACCAATCAAGCGTCCGCTCGAGCCGATGGCGGCTCGTTTTGGCGCGAGAACAACTCGATCGTTGCCAGCCTGCATACGCTCAAGCAGCCGGCCCATCTCGAGGTCGCCCGGCAGGTGCATTGGGACATGCTCATCGTGGACGAGGCGCACTACCTGCGGAATCGCGATTCGCAGGCCTGGCAAGCGGTCAGCGCCCTGCCTCGCCAGTTTCTTTTGCTCATCTCCGCCACCCCGGTCCAGAATTCCCTTGAGGAGCTTTACAACCTGGTGACCCTTCTTCAGCCCGGCCAATTGCCCACCCCCAAGGAGTTCCGCGCCCGGTTCATCGACCGCAAACGCCCCCGCCAGCCGCGCGAACCGGAGGAGTTGCGCCGTCTCCTCGGCCAAGTAATGGTTCGCAACACACGCGCCAATGCCGGACTGAACCTCCCGCCCCGCCACGCCGAGACGGTGTTGTTCGAGTCGAACGATGGCGAGCGCCAATTCTGGGCGCAGTGGGAGACGGAGTTCCGCCAGGCCCTGGGGAGTCTCAATGCCAGCCAGGCCAGTCTATGGGGCCGGCTGGTGCTGCAAGCGGCGGGCAGCAGCCCCGCCGCGTGGCGCGATGCCCTCGAGAATTTCCCAAAACGCACCTTGGCCCTGGACTGGCGGCAACGCTCGCCGCTGGAGGCGAGCTGGCGGCGGAAGTGCGAACTCATCGAGCCGTTGACGCGCGGCGAGGGTGGAGTCGTCATCTTCACGCAGTTCCTCCGTACCCAGGCCGCGCTGGCCCAACATCTCCAGCAGGCCCGGGTTCACGCCTTCGTCATCAACGGCTCCACACCACCGCCCGCCCGCCAGCCAATCACCGAAGAGTTCCGCCAACGCGGCGGCGCTCTGTTGCTCACCCATAGCGGCACCGAGGGCCGCAACCTTCAATTCTGTCATCGGCTGGCCAATTTCGATCTGCCCTGGAACCCGATGGAAATCGAGCAGCGCATCGGACGGCTCCATCGCCTGGGCCAGAAGCATCCGGTGCGCATCTATAACTTCGTCCAGTCCGGCACGCTGCAGGAGCACCTCCTGGAAATCCTCCAGGACAAGCTCAACCTCTTCGAGTTGGTGGTGGGTGAAACCGGGCTGGTGCTGGGCGAGCGGTTCAGCAGCGACGAATTTGCCGAAGAAGTGCTCCGGCGCTGGCGCGAGAGCGACGGACGAGTCGCGGAGGCCATGGCCGGTCTCGGGGAAGAGCTGGCCGCCGCGCGCGAGGGCTATGGCGAGGTCAAGAAGCTGGATGAGACGCTCTTCGAACATGATTATGAGTCAATCTGAGGAGTCCGTCCCCGCCCCTGGGGGTCCGGCAACGGAGTTGCGGAACCGAGTAATGGAGTGGCGCAGTGATGGAGTGTTGGCCTATTGGAGCGGTGGAGTATTGCGCCACCCAGCACCGCATGGCTCCGTGACCCTGGATGTTGGTTGTTGGATGTTTTGGCAGCACTCCACTGCTCCATTACTCCATCACTCCATCACTCCATTACTCTATCACTCCATTACTCCATCACTCCATCACTCCACCACTCCATCACTCCACCACTCCATCACTCCATGAATCCACGAGACCCGAAATGACCCGCCCAGAGGTCAGCCTGCCATGAAACTTGACCGTCTGCCTTACGAGCCCGGCGAGCTGGCCGGCTTTTACGAAGAGGGGCTGGGCGCCTTGGGCGCCCTCTGTGAACGCACTTGGCACGACCGGCTGGAAGTCGTGGCCCAAGGCGAGCCGGCCAAGCTATGGAATGCCGAGGGCGGCTTGCATGACGTGGAACTGTCGTTTTCCGCCCCCGATGTCACCACCGCGCGCGACCCGGCCCGCGAGGTCTTTCCCGGCTGTCCGCTGACGTTTCATTTGGCTGAGGCGCTGCTTCCCAAGCCGCTTCCCCTCGAGCGCGTCGCCTTGGCCAGCGACGCCGGCGCGCATCCGCCCGACTCTGAGGTCGGCGAGAAGCTCTGGCGCGCCCAGTTCACCGGAACTGACCGCTGGCGCTTGAAGTCGGCCTTCAAAGCCGATTTCCATTTCTCGCTGTTGGGCTTGATCCGTTGCGAGATTCAGGCCATTGACCAGCATTGGTCCTTGCGGCGCATCACCGTCTCGCTTTCGGACGGCGCGCCGGACGCCTCCCTGGCTGAGACTATCGCTTTTGCGCAAGTCGATGCCGAGCCGGAAAGCGCCCCCGCCTGGCCGCCGCTCGCTCCGCCCCGCTGGAACGGGCTGCTGACCCGGGCCCTGCAAGCCGATCTTGCGGAGGAGATCGCCGCCATCCGCACGCGCCAGGAGAACTATCTCCGCCGTGAATTGGACCGCATCGACGACTACTTCGAAAACTATGAACGCGAACTGAACGTGCGGGCTGCCCGCAGCTCCAGCGAGACGGCCAAGGCCAGACTCGCCGAGCGCCTCGCCGCCGCGCGCGCCGAACATGCGCGCCGCCGTGCCGACCAGGTCGCCCGCCACGAAATCCGCGTCCGTCCCCACCTGGACGCGCTGCTATTAGTCGCCGAACCGGCTTGGCGCGCAACAATGGAGGTGGAGGCCGCTCACCAATCCCAGGCCCGCGATGCTCTCTTTGTCCCCAGGTGTCGGCGGTGGTTTAAACAGTCGGCTGAAACGAACCTGACGCCATGAAGCGTTCCGCGCGGATGTAATCCTGCGCTACCACCACAACGAACGTTGACAGCCAGCGGTAAGACCGTACCCTACTCATTATGATTACTACCGTTTCGACAAAGGGCCAGATCATCCTGCCGGCGGAGGTCCGGAAACAAGACGGCATCGAACCGGGGCGGCAATTCGAAGTTGAGCATCTCGAGCGCGGCGAATACCGCTTGATCCGGCGCAGTCCGCCTCCGAATCAGGGGGTGATAGACTGGCTGCTGGCGTGCCCGGAAAAGGGGTTTTTCGTGCCGCTTGAATCGGAGTCCACAGACTCGCTGTGAAGTACCTGGTGGATGCCAACGTCCTGAGTAAGCCGACGAGGCCAAACCCGACGAAAGCCCGGTCGGGCCATGCCGATCAAAGACAGCCTGATCGCCGCCACCGCGCTGGTCTATGAGCTCACCGTCGTTACACGAAGTAGAGTGGATTTCGAAAAGGCCGGCGTGAGAGTGCTCGATCCCTTTGCGTAAGCCTCGCGGGGAGTCCTACTTTTCTGTTTTGACATACTTTTCATTCGTGTATAACGTTTTGCATGATTGCGACACAAAAGACCGAGTTCGTCAATTTCGGCATCAAGGGGCAGGTCGTCATTCCGCGCCGTCTGCGCCACCAGTTTGAGATTGAGGAGGGCACGAAGGCCACGGTTCAGGCCACGCCGGATGGCATTCTGCTCAAGCCCATTACCCGCGCCTACATCCGAAGCTTGCGCGGTTCCCTGAAAGGCACGAAGGCGATGGAAGTTTTCTTGATTGAGCGAAAGCGGGAAAGGGAGATGTAATGGCCGTCAAAATCTTGGATAGCTGGGCGCTTATGGCGCTCTTTCACGAGGAATCCGCCGCAGAGGAGGTGGAAAAGCTGCTGTTCCAAGCTGGCGCCGACAGGCACAAGCTGTTGATGAGCGTAGTGAATTGGGGTGAGATTTATTATTCCGTGAGGCGTGGCGCATCACCGAAAGTGGCCGAGCAAAAAATCCAGGAAATCGCCACCATGCCCATCGAAATCGTTTCCGCCGACATGCAACAGGCGCATCAGGCGGCCATTTTCAAGGCCACCCACAAAATGTCCTATGCCGACTGCTTTGGCTCGGCCCTCGCCAAAATCAGGAACGCGGACTTTGTGACCGGTGACCCTGAATTCAAGCAAGTCGAGAAGGAAATCAAAATCCACTGGCTGAAATGATGGGCATCCTTGGTCCGGAACCGTATGACTTGACTCGCTTGCATTCGATCGAATAAGCAGCCGCAGACCATTATGGCATCAAGCTCAACTCGTTCGCAAACGGGGGATCCCGGCGGTGAATCGCCCAGCAGGGGCGATTCCCGAAAACGCTTTGCCACCATCACTGTTATCGGGCGGGACAAGACCGGCGTGGTAGCGCGCATCACCAACTTTCTATTCGAGCAGGGGGCTAATATCGAGGCGCTTGAGGAGCAGGTCACCCGCGGCCAGTTCAGCATGACCGTCCAGACCTCGTGGCGGGAGGGCCAGTTGGAGCGCGCGGAAGTTGCCGGCGGCCTGCAGCGGTTGGCGGCGGCCCTCGACATGGAAATCAAGCTGCGCTTCACCGAACCGCGCCGCCGTCAGCGCATGGCCATCATGGTGAGCCGGGAGCCGCATTGCTTCCAGGCCCTCATGGACGCCACGCGCTCAGGCGCGCTCAAGCGGGCGGAGCCGGTGGTCGTGCTCTCAAATCGCAAGGAACTGGCTTCGCTGGCCGAGGAGGCCGGGCTGCCGTTCATTACCGTCCCGTGGGAGGCGCGGCTTAAAGCGGAGGAGCAGGCCCTGTCGGCGCTCGAGGCGCATGAGATCGATTTCATTGTCCTGGCGCGTTTTATGAAGATCCTTTCGCCCAACTTCGTCTGGCGCTACAAGAACAAGATCATCAATATCCATCCCTCCCTCCTGCCCAGCTTTCCCGGCCCCCAGGCCTACCGGCAGGCCTACGAACAAGGGGTCAAGATCATCGGCGTCTCGGCCCATTTCGTCACCATGAACCTGGACGAAGGCCCTATCATCGCCCAGGACTGTTTCCGCGTCCATCCGGGCATGGCCTTGAAGGAGATCGTCGCCTCCGGCCAGCGCCTGGAAGCTGCCACCCTCCTCAAAGCGGTCCGGCTCTACTTGGAAAAGCGGCTCGACGTTTATTGGGGCGTCGTCAAGGAGGTCTGAAGAGGGGTGATGGATGGTGGATGGTGGATGGTGGCAGGCGTCGCGCGGAGGGCGGAAACCCGGATGATGGATGATCTCGCGTGAGCGAGCCGGCGTTGTGGAGCCCAATCGAGCGCGTGAGGGTCTCGGCGAGGCTGACAAGAACAAGTGGTCTGAGCGCCGACTCGCTAGAGTCCTTGACTCTGGAAACGTGTTGCGGACAGGTCAAGTTTTGCCGCGCCTGCGGGGAGGGGTGAGCGGCTTGCGGCACACCCAGTGGCATTTCACATTGAGCATTAGGCATTTCCCCTTGTTCATTGGCAATGCCTAATGAACAATGCCTAATGAACAATGCCTAATGCTCAATGCCCAATGAGGGTGCATTCCTATATCAGCGTTTATTGGGTCGATTAGCGGTTTAGCGTCTGAGGCCTGCCTCGCTAGAGGTACTCCGGAAGCGTCCGGCGGCCGTATCCCTCAGATATATTCGCCGCGACGGACTGCGCGGCGTCCCGCCCGCGCCTCTGAACGGAGCTTGGAATCCGGGACGTTCTCTGTCGCCTTGAACACCAGCTCAAACAAGTCCATGCCGTGCTGCCACGCCTCCAATTTCATGTACCGCCGGTTCAAATTCTGCCTTCCCGTTACGTTAACGCTCATGGGTCACCTTTCGTCGCCATCCACCATCCACCCTCCATCACCCGCCATTCTTCGATCCATGTCTTTGCCCTTCGCGCGAGGCGTGGCACCACCCATCATCCTTCATCCCCCCATCCCATAAAAAAGGCGCCCTTGCGGGCGCCTTTGGAATTACTCTGTCAGGTTAAACGAGATTGATTACGGGAACATGAGCGTGTTCGGTCCAGGGGTGGTGCCGGTGTCGCCGCTATCCTGGAACTGCTCGCGCAGCTTGGAACTGCTGAGCTGCTGCACGCTGCCGTCGGACAGACCGACGTTGCCGTTTTCCTCATGCATCTTCTCCGTCCAGGCGGGCGCGGTAGAGCCAGCCGGGAAGTTTGTCCCCATGGCGACGGTGGAGCCGGCCATATTGCCATAGCCGTCATTCGGGATCTGTGATGTATCGGCTGGATATTGGTAGCCGCGGCCAGCCGGGGGCATGCCGCCGTAGATGTTGCGGTCAGCAAGGAGGACCATCTGGGGATTGGTGTCCTGGGCATCGCGGCCAAGGGCGTAGGAGACGTTGTAGTTGTCGAACATGTAGTCCGATGGGGGCTTTGAGGTCTGGCTGGGAGGAGAGCTGTGTTTGCCGTCCATGTAGAAGTTGGTCCACTCGCTGCGATTGTCCGTGGGACAAACGAGGAGCTTTGGCGTGCTGAGGTCATTAGACATAACGCCAAAGACTTCAAACATGTACATGCCGCCGGCGGTGCCCTGGAAGAGGGCCTGGTGCGTTGGGCCGCCGTCCGTGCTGCCCACGAGCATCGGATACCGGTCGGAGTTGTCCAAGGCGAATTCCTTAAAGGCCAACCCGATTTGGCGTATGTTGTTCTCGCAGTTGACCCGTTGAGCGCGTGCTTTGGCGCGGGCCAGGGCGGGGAGCAACATGGCAGCCAGGATGGCGATGATAGCGATAACGACTAACAGCTCAATGAGCGTGAAAGCCCCGATTTTTTTGCGAAGTTTGTTCATAGACTTTGCTGGTTCAGTTTTTTAACATTCGGCAGACTGTGTGGGGATTCTACCCAAACTGTTCACCGTGTCAACCCTAATCGATTTTTTTTGAGAGCAAAGTTGATGCCAGCCTGCGGACCAAGGGAGAAAAGCGGGAAAACGGAGGTCTAGCCATCAAAAATGCGTGAATTTCACGCATAAAATGCGTGAATTTCACGCATAAAATGCGTGAATTTCACGCATAAACGGGGGGCGGGGGGGTGGAGGGCGCGTCTCGCCAGGACCACCGGCAACTGCTAAACAAGCTCGCCAGACCTCATGGGTGGTCCAGTCAAGATGCGCCCGGGGGTGGAGGATGGTGGATGGCGATGAAACGTGACCCATGCTTAATTCTCAATTCTCAATTAATCTCCGCACCTCTGATGGAGCAATTACGAGATCAGGTGAACTTGACTTGTTTACAACACGTTTTGCCATTCAAGACTCCAGTTTCCGTGCTTCGCCAAGGGCTCGCTCGCCGAGACCCTCTCGCGCTCGATTGGGCTCCACAAAGCCGGCTCGCTCACGCGAGATCAGTTCGAGGCGATTGGTGCGCTGCGTTACGAGGCCGCAAACAAGCTTCTGGGCCTGATTCGCTCATTGGAGGCCAAGCGCGCGAGTGAAAGTTGGAATGACGCGTTGGCGTCAGTCCATCATCCACCACCCACCATCTATCCTGCACAGCTCCCCCCAGCACCCATCTTCCGTGATCCCGGCTTCGGCCCTTCGCGCGATGCTTGACACCATCCATGGGCCATCATCCGCCTCTCCGCCGCTCGCGGGCTGCCTGCCACCATCCACCATCCATCAATCCCTCACGCCTCCTTCGTGGGGAGGTTCTCCGCGCCGGCTCGGAGCATCTGCTCGGTGGTCTCCCAACTGATGCAGGCGTCAGTAATGGAGACGCCGTAGCGCAGTTCGCGCCGCGGTCTGGGGAAGGGCTGGTTGCCCTCATGAATAAAGCTTTCGACCATGAGGCCGATGACAGACTGTGTTCCGCCGGCTCGCTGCTGGAGGACGCTGTTCCAGACCTCCTCCTGCCTGGCATGCTGTTTGAAGGAATTGGCGTGGCTGCAATCCACCATCAGGACCGGGGGGAGGCCGGCGGCGGCCAATTTCGATTCGGCCTCGCGGATGCTGGTGGCGTCGTAATTGGGGTGGCCGCGTCCGCCGCGCAGGACGACGTGGCCCACCGGGTTGCCGGTGGTGCGAATAATGCTGGTCATGCCGTCTTGGTCGATGCCCAGGAAGGCGTGCGGACTGCGGGCCGACTGCATGGCGTCGATGGCTATCTGGAGGGCGCCGTCGGTGCCATTCTTGAAGCCGACGGGCATGGAAAGGCCGCTGGCCATCTCGCGATGGGTTTGGGACTCGGTGGTGCGGGCGCCGATGGCCGCCCAAGTGACGAGGTCATCGATGTACTGCGGGATAATGGGGTCGAGGAACTCGGTGGCGGCGGGCAGGCCCATGGAGGTCAACTCCAGGAGCAGCCGCCGCGCCTTCTTGAGGCCGGATTCGATGTCGTAGGTGCCATCGAGGTGGGGATCGTTGATGAGGCCTTTCCAGCCGAGAGTGGTTCGGGGCTTTTCGAAATAGACGCGCATGACGATCTCCATACGTTGGGCCAGGTCACGGCGAAGCTGGCTGAGCCTGCCGGCATATTCCAGCGCGGCGTCGATGTCGTGAATGGAACAGGGACCGATCACGACGAGCAGGCGCGGGTCTTCTTGGGCCAGAATGCGCATGACGCTCTGGCGAGAGGCCACAACCGTCCGGGTGGCCGCGCCCGAAGCGGGCAATTCCGATTTAAGGTCGCGGGGGGCGAGCAGCCGCACCGCCTCTTTGACATGCAGGTTCTGGGTCGAAAGCATCGCGGGGATTGTAACACAGGGGGAAAGGATTGTACAGTGGATGGCGGATGATGGATGATGTCAAGCATCGCGCGAGGGGCGGAGGTCCTGACCCCACGGCCAGTGACAAAGTCGTAGCGCAGGTCTCCGAACCTGCTGTATCGCCGGCTTCCCAGCCGGCAGGCCGCTGAAATGGTCGCGGTCGGCGGGCTGGGAAGCCCGCAACACGGCAGACTTGGAAGTCTGCGCTACGCGGTGCGGACTTTGTCAATGGCCGTGGCCCTGACCCCCGGGTGATGGGATGGTGGATGGTGAGGAAGGATGACTCATGAACGTTAACGTAACCAGAAAGCAGAACTTGAACCGGCGCTATATGAAGCTGGAGGCGTGGCAGCGCGGGATGGACTTATTTGATCTGGTGTTCAAGGCGACAGAGAACGTCCAGGACTTCAAGCTGCGTTCACAGGTGCGGGACGCCGCGCAGTCCGTCGCGGCGAATATATCTGAGGGATACGGTCGCAGGACGCTTCCGGAGTACCTCCAGTTTCTGTACTTCGCCAAGGGCTCCCTGGCCGAGACCCTCACGCGCTCGATCGGCCTCCACAACGTCGGCTCGCTCACGCGAGATCAGTTCGAGGCGATTGATGCGCTGCATTACGAGGTCGAGAACAGGGTTCTCGGCCTCATTCCCTCATTGAAGACGAAGCTCGCGGGCGAAACCTGGAATACCGGCCTGCCGCCGGTCCAACCAAGGATGGTGGACGTTGCATGATGGATGATGGCGGCCGCCCATCCTGCGGCGGGGCGGTCTCCTGCGGCTTCCCTCCCAGTGTCGCCGTTTTCATATACGGTGCCAACCGCAAGTTCTCATCATCCTCTCGTCCACCATCCATCCTCCATCACCCGTCACCCGGGTTTCTGCCCCTCGCGCCATGCTTGACATCATCCATCATCCACCATCCATCTTTACATTTTGGCGATCATCTTGGTCTTGGAAGGTCACAAACGCCCCCACTCTTTGCCTTTGCATTGGACCGACGCTCCTTCGGAATCGCTCTGGTCGGGACTGCACCCGCCGCTGGGCGCGACAATAAATTACGCGGCCGCGCATTTTATTGTCGCGCCGTGGGGACGGGCGATTCCCTCTTGGTGGAGTTGCCGCCAACCGCAGGCTGCCTTGGGCGCGAGGTCTGGTGGCGGCTCAAGGCGATGCGGGCGGCGGGCGAACCGCTGCATCTCCTTCCGGGCGGCGGGTGAAGGCCGCGACAATAAAATACGCGGCCGCGTATTTTATTGTCGCGCCGTGGGGACGGGAATTCCCTCTTGGCGGAGTTGCCGCCAACCGCAGGCTGCCTTGGGCACGAGGTCTCGTGGCGGCTCAAGGCGATGCGGGCGGCGGGTGAAGGCCGCGACAATAAAATACGCGGCCGCGCATTTTATTGTCGCGGCCAAGAGCACGGTCGAACTCCGGGCATTGACAACTTCACCCCAAGCATGGCCCCTCGGACCGTCTATTCCTTCAGTCCAAAAACCGGAAGAACGACGCAGGGATGGGCGAGAAGCTCCGCTTGAAGTGACAATCTCGCGCCAAAATCATCGCCAAAATGTCAGATCCATAATCCACCATCCATCATCCATCACCCACCACCCATCATCCACCGTCCATCATCCACCGTCCATCGCCCACCGTCCATCGTCCACCATCCATCGTCCACCATCCATCATCCATCATCCATCACCCACCATCCATCACCCACCATCCATCATCCACCATCCATCATCCACCACCCACCATCCACCACCCACCATCCACCACCCACCATCCACCACCCACCATCCACCACCCTGCCGCTCCCGGGGATCAGTACCGGGGCACGGAGGGGTCGATTTCGTCCGACCAGGCGGTGATGCCGCCTTTGACGCTCTTGAGGTGTTTGAAGCCGCGTTGCCTCAGGAAGTTCAGGGCGGTCATGGAGCGCCCGCCGCTCTTGCAGTGGATATAATAGGACTGGTCGGGGTCCAAGTCGCCGCACCGCTCGGCCAGGGTGCTCAAGGGGATGAGGGACACCCCATCGATGCGGGCGATGTCGTACTCATTGGGCTCACGGACATCAATGACCTTGATTCCCAGGACGGGGTTATCGATGGCTCGTTTCATTTCCTGAACAGTGACTTCGTCGGAGTGCATGCCGGCTGGGGTTGGATGTGGTTCGACACCGCAGAACATCTCGTAATCGAGCAGCTCCTTGATCTTGGGCTGTTCGCCGCAGACCGGGCATTCGGGGTCGCGTCGTAGCTTGACCTCGCGAAAGCGCATGTCCAGCGCATTGAACAGGAGCAGGCGGTTGAGGAGCGGCGTGCCGGCACCAAGGGCCAGTTTGATAATCTCGGTGGCCTGGACCAGGCCAATCAAGCCGGGAAGCACGCCCAGCACGCCGCCTTCGGCGCAACTGGGAACCATGCCGGGGGGCGGGGGTTCCGGATAGAGGCAGCGATAGCAAGGGGCGCCCAGGTGCGGGGCGAAGAGGCTGGCCTGGCCCTCGAAGCGGAAGATGGAGCCATACACGTTGGGTTTGGAGAGGAGGACGCAGGCGTCGTTGGTTAGGTAACGAGTGGGGAAATTGTCGGTGCCGTCGGCGATGATGTCGTAGGGGCGGAGGAGAGCGAGGGCGTTTTGGCTGGTCAGGCGGGTTTGATGCACCACGATTTCAACATGGGGGTTGATTTGCTGGATGGTCTCGCGGGCGGAGTCTGTCTTGGGCCGGCCCACGTCAGCGGTACCATGGAGGACCTGGCGCTGGAGGTTAGAGAGGTCCACGAGGTCGAAATCAACCAAGCCGAGCCGTCCGATGCCCGCCGCGGCGAGATACATGGCGATGGGTGAACCGAGCCCGCCCGCGCCGATGCACAGCACGCTGGTGGCGCGAAGTTTTTTTTGCCCTGCCAGCCCCACCTCGGGCAGAATGAGATGACGCGAGTAGCGGCGGATTTCATCTTGGCTTAGATCCATAGCGGTCGGACGAGTCGGACATGTCGGACGAGTCAGACCGGTCAGACAATAAATCAAGAGCCGGGCGTGAGCAAATCGCCGGGCGATCTTACATCTATGCCCAAACAGAAAACCGAGGTTGAGACGGCGGCCATAAGGCTCAAAAGGCTGTCGCGGCTGCGGCCAACCCTGGCCGTTGTCCTGGGGAGTGGATTCCAATCCGTCCTGGAGGCGATCGAAGCCGACGCCGAGATTGCTTACGAGCGGCTTCCGGGATTTCCGCCGGTGGGGGTGAGCGGCCATGCCGGGCGCCTGGTTATGGGAAAGCTGGGTGGCACGCCGGTGATGGCCTTGAGCGGACGCGCCCACTTCTACGAGGGCCACGCCATGACGGCGGTAACGCATGCGGTGCGCGTGCTGGCCGCCTACGGAATCGAGGACCTCGTGCTTACAAACGCGGCGGGGGGCGTCAATCGGCGGTTTCGCCGGGGCGATTTCATGATTCTCACCGACCACATCAATTTCATGGGGACGAATCCGCTGCGGGGACCAGCCCTGCCGAGAGTCCCGCGATTCGTGGATCTAAGCCGGGCTTATGACGCCGGGTTGGCGCAACTGCTCCGCCGCGCGGGCCGGGAATGCGGTCTGCACCTTCGCTTCGGGGTCTATCTGGCGGTCTGCGGTCCGAGTTACGAGACGCCGGCCGAGATTGCGGCGTTCGCCCGGCTCGGAGCGGATGCGGTGGGGATGAGCACCGTGCCCGAAGCAATCGTGGCGCGGCAATGCGGACTGCGGGTAGCGGGGCTGTCTTGCATCACCAATGTGGCCGCGGGCGTCGGGATCAGTCCTCACTTTTTCCGCGGTAGTGGGAGGGGACATAGCGGAAGAAGGTGCAGGACTGACCCCGGCGCTGTGGCCGGGCCGTTGCTCTCACACGAGGAGGTGCTGGCGGCAGGGGTTCGCGCGGGCCGCAACGCGGGGAGGCTGCTCGAACGTTTCGCGGTCCTCTATGGGCGCCGGGGTCCGCTTCAATAATGGTACTCCTGCAGCGTCTTTACACCGTAGCCGCTGTTGCGGAGGGCCGTGATGCCCAGCAGGGCCGCCTTGGCGCCGCTAATGGTGGTCATGATGGGCGTATTAGTATAAACGGCGGTAGTCCGGATTTTTACCTCGTCGGCCCGCGGGGTTTGGCCTGTCGGGGTGTTGATGACGAGCTGGATTTCACGGTTTTTTAGCAGGTCCAGCGAGTTGGGTCTGCCGGCGGAGAGTTTAAAGACGCGCTCGACTTTCAAGCCGGCGTTTTCCAGCGCGGCCGCCGTGCCGCTCGTCGCTATCAACTCGAATCCGAGTTGCGCGAACTGCCTGGCGATTTCCACGAGATCTTCCTTGTGCGCGTCGCTCACGCTCATGAATACGCGACCCGAAAGGGGGAGCGGACCGCCCGCCGCCATTTGCGATTTGGCGTAGGCGATGCCCAACTCGGCGTCCAGCCCCATGACCTCACCCGTGGAGCGCATCTCCGGCGAGAGCAGGATGTCCTGGCCGTGGAAGCGGTTGAAGGGGAAGACCGACTCTTTGACGGCCCAGTTCTTGGGCCAAACCTCTTTTGTGAAGCCGAGTTCAGCAAGGCTTCGGCCAGCCATGACTTTGGCCGCCAGCTTGGCCAGGGGGATGCCGATGGCTTTGCTGACGAAGGGCACCGTGCGCGAAGCCCGCGGATTGACTTCGAGGACATAGACGGTCTCGCCTTTGACGGCGTATTGAACGTTCATCAAGCCGAGCACGTTCAGTTCGCGCGCCATGGCGTGCGTGTAATCGCGGATGACCTGCACGACTTTCGGACTCAGGGTGTGAGGCGGCAGAACCATCGCGGCGTCGCCGGAATGCACACCGGCAAATTCGATATGTTCCAGCAGGGCGCCGATAACAATCTGGCCCTGGCCTGGCCGGGAACAGCCCCCCACGTCGGCGATGCAATCCACGTCCACCTCCGTCGCGTCCTCCAGGAATTGGTCAACGAGGACAGGCCGTTCGGGCGACGCCTCGACGGCGAACCTCATGTAGCGCTGGAGATCGCTATCCGAATACACGATCTGCATCGCCCGACCGCCCAGAACGAAGCTGGGCCGGACCAGGACCGGGTAGCCAAGCTCTTTCGCCACGGCCAGCGCCTCGGCCTCGCTGGTGGCGATGCCGTTGGGCGGTTGAGGGATAGCGAGCTTGCGGAGCATGGCCGCGAAGAGTTTGCGGTCTTCGGCAATCTCGATGTCTTGAGGCGAAGTGCCGATGATGTTCACCCCGTTTTTCTGGAGGCCGAGCGCCAGGTTCAGCGGCGTCTGGCCGCCGAACTGGGCGATGGCGCCCCAGCACTTCTCACGCTCGTAGATGTTGAGGACGTCTTCGAGAGTCAGCGGCTCGAAATAAAGCCTGTCGCTGGTGTCATAGTCGGTGGAGACCGTTTCGGGATTGGAGTTGACCATCAAGGTCTCGAAACCGTCCTCCTTGAGGGCAAAGGCGGCGTGAACACAGCAGTAATCGAACTCAATGCCTTGGCCGATGCGGTTGGGGCCGCCGCCCAGAATCATGACCTTGCGTTTGTCGGAGGAGCGGACTTCGTCGTCGCCGCGGTCGTAGCTGGAATAATAATAAGGGGTGTAGGCCTCAAACTCGGCGGCGCACGTATCGACCAGGCGATAGCTTGGCGCCAAACCATACTGTTTTCTCAGCGCCCGGACTTCCTCTTCCTTGCGACCCGTCAAACACGCGATTTGCTGGTCGGAGAAACCGAGTGATTTGGCTTTGGCTAACAGTTCAGGATTCATTCCATTTAGCGCGGCGGGAGCTTCTTTTCGACTCGCACACCCTCCAGGCGGGCATAGTTGGGCAGGCCGTTCTCCATCGGGACGGCCACCTCCCCTTCGATGAGCGGGCGGGCGTACTCGATGAACTTCTCATTGGGCAGGAAGCCATCCTCAGTAATCCACTCCCGCGGAACGAGATGCTCGACATTGGCGACGTCGGCCAAGGGTTGAAGGCCCGTCGACCAGCTTGCCGAGCCGTCCACTCCCGCCTCCCGCACAATCTTCACCATCGAGCCGCTCGGCCCGGCGACGGCGGCTCGGGCAGCGGCCTCGCCGCAAGCAAAGGCGTTGTTCGAGTCGGCCAGGCTGGCACAGTGCTCCGCGGCGCGCTGGGCGTAACCGAGCATGGCGGTACGGGTCTTGAGTTTGAGCCGGCCCTCGACGACCTGTTTGAGCTTTTCCGCCACGCCCGCCAGGACGGGATGGCCGAAGGCATCCAGGTGTGTCTTGTCGGCGCCAACCTCCTCCCCCGCGGCGTTCTTGATGCCTTCGCCCGCCACCACCACGCAGTACCGGTGAGCCTGGACGGTTTCGCTGACCTTGGCCAGAAACTTCTCTTCGTCGAAAACCAGTTCCGGCAGCAAAATGAGGTGCGGCGGCGAGGCGGGATTGCCACGTTTGGCGAGGACCGTGCCGGCGGCTATCCAACCGGCCGAGCGGCCCATGACTTCCACGATGCAGCAGGCGCCGTCCTCGGTGGCCATGCTGGCGACGTCGATGCCGACCTCCATGACGGTCGTGGCGTTGTACTTGATGACCGAGCCGTAGCCGGGGCAATGGTCGGTGAAGGGGAGGTCGTTGTCGATGGTCTTAGGCACACCGACGACGCGCAGCTCATAGCCGCGCTTGAGGGCCTCTTCATGTATTTTGTGCGAGGTGTCCTGGGAATCGTTGCCTCCGATGTAAATGAAGTAGCGAATCTCGTGCGCCTGCAAGACCTCGAAAAGGCGGTCCATGTCCGCAGCCGCCTGTTCGGGCCTGCCCTTGAAATCGAGCTTGTAGCGGCAGGTGCCAAGCGCGGCGGCGGGCGTGTGGCGCAGAGCCTCGATGGTCTTGGCTTTCTCTTCGTTGATGTCGATGAGGTCCTCGTTTAAAATGCCCAGGATGCCGTTGGCGCCACCGAAGATTTCTTGGATGCACTCGTTGCGCCCGGCTTCCTGAACCACGCCGGCGAGGCTGGCGTTGATGACAGCGGTCGGCCCGCCCGATTGGGCGACCAATAAATTGCCTGGTAATTCAGCCATAGTAGTCCCTGATCAATCTGACAAAATGAAGCGTTACCGTGCCAAGCCCGAGGCCGAGTGTCAAAGGCGAAGTTTGAAGGGCGCAAGACACTGTGTCTCGCCAGGACCCCCGCTGTTGGCTGGAACGGGTCCGGGGCGGTACTCATTGTCGATTTGCGATTTGCGATTTGCGATTGAGGCGGCCATTTCAACCTTTTCGCAGGGGTACTGGCGGGATGCGCTCGTGCGACACATTTCTTCGTCGGCTTTGTTTTCTTGGTCTAGAACGACGCGGGCGGGCGGGTCGCGCTGCTCCGCACTCGCAAATCGCAAATCGCAAATCGCAAATCCGGGCGTTGCGGCGGTGGCTGGCTGATGATGCATGCATCCTCTCGCATTCGCTGGCTCAATCGCACCGTACTGGGCATCGGGTTGGCGTCACTCTTCAGCGATTGGTCGCATGAAATGGCCACCACGGTGCTGCCCACGTTCCTGGCAACGATGGGTGTGGCGGCGTTTTGGGTGGGGTTGATCGAGGGCGTGGCGGACGGATTGTCGAGCGTGGCCAAGATGGCGAGCGGGTACTACACCGACAAACTGCGCCATCGCAAGCCCGTCGCCGTTGTCGGCTACATCGTCACGGCCACCGCCACTGCCTCCTTCGCCTTGGCCACCGCCGCCTGGCAGGTCCTGATTGCCCGCTCCTGCGCCTGGCTTGGGCGGGGTGTTCGAACCCCGGTGCGCAAGGCCCTCATGGCGGCGGCGGTGACGAGGCAAACCTACGGGCGCGCCTTCGGTTTCGAGCGAATGATGGATACCCTCGGGGCGATTGTCGGGCCGGTCTCGGCCTTCTTTCTCCTTGAGGCCTTCCACCACCATTATCCCCCGCTCTTCGCGCTAACGCTTGTACCGGGTCTCATGGCCGCGGCGCTCATTGCCCTGCTGGTGCGTGAGCGGGAACGCAAGCCGGTGGCGCACATTTCGTTTGGCGAGCGGCTGCGCCTGCTCCCCAGGGCCTTCCGCGGGTTTCTCCTTGCAGTCGGGGTCTTCGGCGCCGGCGACTTTGCCCACACGCTGCTCATCCTGCTGGCAACGCAAAAACTGACTCCAAGCCTGGGCAAGGCCGAAGCCGCCAGCATGGCCGTTGCGCTCTATGTCGTTCACAATATGTTTTATGCCGCCTCCGCGCCCGTCGCCGGTTGGCTCGCGGACCGATTCCCTAAAAGGTTGGTGCTCTCAGCCGGTTACGGCTTGGCCGGCGTTATGGCCTTGGCAATCATCTTCGCCCCGCTCACACCGTGGACGCTGGGAGGCATCTTCATCCTGGGCGGCATCTATGTCGGAATCGAGGAAACCCTGGAGGATTCCTTCTGCGCCGAGTTGGTCACCGAAGAGCATCACGGCATGGCCTTCGGCACTCTGGCAACGGTAAACGCGATGGGCGATTTCCTTTCAAGCGTGGTGGTCGGGGCCTTGTGGTCGTCGGTCGGCATCCAGGTGGCCTTCGCCTACAGCGCCGCCCTGTTCCTCACCGGGGCCTGCTTAGTCCAACGCGCCACGAGAGGCACTGGCGACGTCTGTTAAGCCGAACTTTTGCTTCACCTGAAGCAAAAGTTCGTCGCGTATAGCTGTTGGCTGCCAGCAATTCTCATTTTGGCCTTGGAGAGCAGAAAAACCGAAAGCGGCGGTCCGCGCCGCACTCCAAGGGCTCCGCCAGGTTCGACGCTGCCGACACCTTCGATGACGTGGCCGCTTTTCGGCCGTTTGGCTGGGCTATCGGGTGTATCTCGCGCAGCGT